>CAZHHU010000030.1:0-29973 GCA_964532215.1 uncultured Geminicoccaceae bacterium | reverse complement strand
CGGGTTCAGCGCCGCGGCCGGGCGAGCACGACGCCGGCTTCGAACAGGGCCTCGATCTCCGCCTCACCGTAGCCGAGCTCCCTGAGGAGCTCGCGCCCGTGCTCGCCGAAGCGGGGCGGCGGCATGCGTGCCGCGCCCGGCGTGCGCGAGAGCTTGATGGCGACGCCGGTGCCACGATAGCCGTCGAGTTCGACCACCATCTCCCGGGCGCGGGTGTGGGGATGGGTGAGCACGGTGGGAACATCGAGCACCGGCCCGGCCGGGATGCCCTCGCCGAGGAGCTCTTCGCACAGCGCCTCGCCGTCGCGGTCGGCGAGCAGGGTCTCGAGCTCGGCGCGGAGCTCGGCGCGATGGCGGTTGCGGTCGGCCATGGTGCGAAAGCGGGGATCCCGGGCGAGCTCCGGCCGGCCCAGCAGCGCGCAGAGCCGCGTCCACTGCCGGTCGTTGCCGCAGGCGAGGAAGATCTCGCAGCTGCGCGTGCGGAACTTGTCGTAGGGATAGAGATTGGGGTGGGCGTTACCGATGAGCTCGGGCCTGCGGCCGGAGAGGAACCAGTTCGCGGCATGGGGATGGAGCAGCGCCACCGCGACATCGAACAGGGTGACGTCGAGAAACTGCCCGAGGCCCGAGCGCTCCCGCTCGTACAGCGCCATGAGGATGGCGATCGCGGCGGCAAGGCCGGTTGCGAGATCGACGATCGGAATGCCGAGCCGCATCGGCCCCGTACCCGGATCACCGTTCACGCTCATGAGCCCGGCCATCGCCTGCACCACCGCGTCGTAGCCGGGAAGGCCGCCCCAGGGGCCGGATGCGCCGAAGCCGGTGATCCGGCAGTGGATGAGCCGGGGAAAGCGCTCCTTCAGCACCTCCTCATAGCCGAGGCCCCATTTCTCGAGCGTGCCGACGCGGAAATTCTCGATCAGCACATCTGCTTCAGCGAGAAGCCGCAGCAGCACCTCGCGGCCCTGCGGGCGCGCGAGGTCGAGGGCGATGTCCCGCTTGTTGCGGTTGATGCCGACGAAATAGGAGCTCGCATCGTCCTTGAACGGCGGCCCCCAGGGGCGGGTCTCGTCGCCCTGCGGCGGCTCGACCTTGATGATCTCGGCGCCGTGATCGCCGAGCCACTGGGTGCAGTAGGGTCCCCCCAGCACCCGCGTGAGATCGACGATCCGCACCCCCTGAAGCGCTCCGCTCATCCTCTCGCCCTCACCGTCCCCGGAATTGCGGTGCGCGCTTTTCGAGAAAGGCGCGCATGCCCTCCTTCTGATCCTCGCTCGCGAACATGAGCCAGAGCGCCCGCCGCTCGAGCGCGAGCGCCGCCTCCAGCGAGGCATCTCCGCCGAGCCTGAGCAGCTCCTTGATCTCCATGACCGCAAGCGGCGGCAGGCGGGCGATCTTCGCCGCGACCTCGACGGCCGCATCCACGACCTCAGCGTCCGGCACGACCCGGGAGACGAAGCCCATGGCCTCGGCCTCGCGTGCGCTTACCGGCTCTCCGAGCAGCGTGAGCCAGGCGGCGCGATAGCGCCCCACGGCGCGCAGCAGCCGCTGGGTGCCGCCGGCGCCCGGGAGGATGCCGACCCTGACCTCCGGCTGGGCAAAGCGGGCGCTCTCGCCGGCGAGGATGATATCCGCATGCAGGGCGAGTTCCATGCCACCGCCGTAGGCGTAGCCGTTGACCGCCGCGACGATCGGCTTCGGGCAGTCGGCGATCGCCTGCCACAGCCGGTGGGTGCCCCGCTGCATCGCCTCGATGGCGTCGAGCTCCGCCATCTCGCGCAGATCCGCCCCGGCCGCGAAGGCCCGTTCGTTGCCCGTGAGGACGATGACGCGCACATCCTCGCGCTCCCCGAGCTCGCGGAAGTGACGCGCGAGCGCCCGGCGCATCTCCATGTTGAGCGCGTTGCGCACCTCCGGGCGATTGAGGCGCAGGAGCGCGACATGCTCCGCGGGATGTTCCAGCAGCACGACGGCCATGATCGCTCCCCGACCGACCCCCCGCCCGCCTAGCCCGCCGGGCCGGCGGGGGCAAGCTATGCCGTGGCCGCAGCCCTGAGCCGGTCGGCGAAGGCGGGTGCGATCTCGGCCAGGGTCTCCGCCACCGGGCCCGCGAGCAGCGCCCGCGCCCGCCGATCGAGCCGCGGCGTCGTCTGCAGCGGAGCCTCGACCTCGAAGGCGAAGCCCGTCTCGCGGCGGATCTCCTCGACCGTGTGCCCGGGATGCAGCGCGGCGAGATGAAAGCGGCCGCAGCGGAAGCGGAAGACGCAGCGCGGGGTGACGAGGGCGTCGGGCCCGCCGCGTCGCCATGCGCCCTCGGGGCCCGCTCCCGGCGCCGAGATGAAGTCCACGCGCTGCACGAGCGTGCGGCGGTCGTGGCGGAGGGTGAACAGCAGCAGGCGCGGCACCGCGAAAGCCATGAAGGGCGCACCGAAATTGCCGGCGAAGCGGCGGGAGAGCCGCCCCGGCGCGCCGAGGCCCAGCAGATTCACGTTTCCCTGGCCGTCGATCTGGCAGCCGGAGAGGAAGAAGACGTCGATGCGTCCCTGCGCGGCGCAGTCGAACAGCTCCCGGCTGCCGTCGGTGAAGGGGGAGGCGCGGCGACTGCCGAGCAGCGATACGGTCATCGCGTCTCCGCTCAGCTCGCGGGCGAGGAGTGCCGCCGCTGCCGGAATCTCGGAGCGCGCCCCGACGGCGACATGACGCGCACCCTCGAGGAGCTCGAGGATGGCCGCGATCATGAACAGGGCATCCGGGTTCACGACGCCTCCCTGAGCCATTCTTCGAGGATGCGGCGGAACCCCGCCTCGCTCCGCGCCGCGCTGGCGTAACGGGCGAGCCAGGCGCGATCCTCGCCGTAGCATCCGAAGAGCCCGAGCGGCCGGGCACCCCGCGGGGCCTCGGCCACCGCCTCGATGTAGAGCGCCGGAATGGTTCCCGCGGCGAGCCGCTCGTCCGCGAGGAGATCTTCCGCAAGGATGCGCTCGACGCTCACGAGGCAGCGCCGTGCCGCATGGGCGAGGGTCATGAGCTCACGCCGCACACCGATCCAGACGTTGCCGCGGCGGTCCGCGAAGGGCGCGTGGAAGAGGGCGATCTCGGGGCGCAGCGCGGGTATGAGGAGGATCGGATCGCCGGCCGTGAAGGGATTGTCGACGACCTTCCAGTCGGGCCTGAGCGCGAGCAGGTCGGAGCCGAGCAGGCCGCGCAGCGGCATGAAGGGCACCCCCCGCTCGGCCGCGGTGAGCGCCGCGTGGATGGCGGGACAGCTGCTCTCGCGGACGACGATCCGGCCTTGCGCCCGAGCGCGGTCGAAGGCCGGCGCCGGACCGTAGGCGCCGAGGGAGATGGCCGCCGCCTCGAGCTCGCGCACGCAGCCGGCGCCGGTGAGAAGATCGGCCTGGAGGCCGAGCTGGGGCACTCCCAGAAGACGCAGATCTTGCGCGCCGCGGCGCACGAGCTCGCGCACGACCGCAAGCGCACAGCCCGAATAGTCCGGCGGCAGGGCAAGCAGCGCGCCGTCGGGGATGCGCTCGGCAAGCGCGCTAACGCTGAGACGGTCCATCGCGCGCAGCCGGGCGATCCGCAGCTTCCGCCTCGGACGGGGTCAGAAGCCGCAGCGAAAGGGCGTGAATGCGCGTGCGCAGGAGATCGCCGAGGAGCTCGTGCACGCGACGCTGTCGTGCAAGCCGCGACATGCCCGCGAAATCCCGGCTCACGACGATCAGCGTGAAATGGGTCTCCCCTTCCTCCCGCCAGCCGGCATGGCCGCGGTGGCGCTCCGATTCGTCCACGATCTCGAGCCGCAGCGGATGGAGGGCTGCGCGGATGCGGCGCGCGATCTCGGCCGCCACCGGCCGCGGGTCGTCATTGGCCTTCGAGGTCATCCCCCTTATGCTCCCGCCATCCGGCCGGAAGATCGTCCATGGACTTCGTCGAGTACAGGGGGTTCGATGCCGTGGCGCTCGCCGCGCTGCTGCGCCGGCGCGAGGTGACGCCGCGCGAGCTGCTCGAGATCGCACTCGCGCGGGCGGAGGAAGTGCAGCCGCGGCTCGGCGCGATCACGGTGTGGGATCTGGAGTTCGCCGAAAGACGCCTGCAGGCGCTTCCACAGACCGCACCGTTTGCGGGCGTGCCGTTCCTCCTCAAGGATCTCTATGCCTTTCTCGAGGGAACGCGGTTCACGAACGGAAGCCGCCTCACCCGCGACCTCAGAGCCGATTTCACCTCCACGCTGTTCACCCGCGTCCTGCGGGCGGGCTTCGTGCCCTTCGCGAAGACGAACGCCCCCGAGTTCGGCGAGAACGTCGTCACCGAGCCGCTGCTCCACGGCCCCTGCCGCAATCCCTGGAACGGCGACTTCAGCCCCGGCGGATCCTCGGGCGGTGCCGCGGCCGCGGTGGCGGCGGGTGTGGTGCCGCTCGCCCATGCCACCGACGGCGGCGGTTCGATCCGCATCCCCGCCTCTCACTGCGGTCTCGTGGGCCTCAAGCCGTCCCGCGCGCGGGTGCCCATCGGCCCGGTGGTGGTGGAGGCCTGGAGCGGGCTTGCCACCGGGCTCGCGCTCGCGCGCAGCCTGCGCGACCTCGCCCTCTTTCTGGACGCCGTGCACGGTCCCGAGCCGGGGGACTTCTATGCCTGTCCCCCGCCCCGGGGCCCGTTCGCGGCCGCCCTCGCGCGGCCTCCGGCACAGCTCCGGATCGGCCTCCTGCTCGAGCCCGCCGTTGCTGTTGCGGTGGAGCCTGCGGTACGCCATGCGGTCCTCGCGATCGCCCGTCTTCTCGAGCAGATGGGGCATATCGTGGAGGAAAGCCGGCTCCCTCTCGACGGCGAGCGCTTCGCAGAGGCCTTCCTGACCGTGGTGGCGACGAACAGCGCGAGCGAGCTCGACTACTGGTCGACGCGTACCGGGCGGCCGCTCGATGAGGAGCATCTCGAGCGGGGAACGCTCGCGCTCCTCGAGATGGGGCGGCGCCGGAGCGGAGTCGAATTCCTGCGTGCGCTGCAGACGGTCCAGGCGGCGGCGCGTCTCTTCGGCAGGCTGTTCGCCCGCTTCGATCTTCTGCTGTCGCCGGTGTGCGCGAAACCGCCGCCCAGGATCGGCGAGATCGACCAGAACGACCGCGACGTCTCCCGCTATCTCGCCCGCACCCGGCCCTATGTCTGCTTCACGAGCCTTCACAACGCCTCGGGCTGCCCGGCCCTGGCTCTGCCCGCGGGGCAGAGCCCCGAGGGGCTGCCGATCGGCGTCATGCTGGCGGCGCCCCTCGGCGAGGAGGAACGGCTTTTCGCGCTCGGCGCGGAGCTCGAGCGCGAGCTTCGCTGGTTCCGGCGGACGCCACCCGAGCCCGCCGGCTCGGAAGAGGGCGCTCAGGCGACCGAATAGAGGCGGCTGCGCTCTTCGAGGAAGGCGCCGATGGTGGCGACATAGGCGGCGAGGGTGGCGCGCAGCGGCGCGAATCCGGCATGAAGGGCAAAGCTTTTCTCATCGAGGAAGAGCGCGCGCCGGATCTCGATCTGCAGCGCGTGCAGCTCACGCGCCGGATCGCCGTGGCGCTCCACCACATGGCCGCCCGCGAAGGGACGGTTGTGCGCCACGCGGAGGCCGCGGCCGCGGAAGAATTCGAGCGACAAGGCGACGAGTTCGCGGGCCGCGCTGCGGCCATAGCGGTCGCCGATGCACAGGTCGACGAGTACGCGGCCGTCGCCCGCGATCGAGCTCGGCATGGAATGGACGTCGAGCAGCAGTGCGACGCCGAAGCGACGGCGCAGCGCTTCGAGTTCGCCGCCGAGGATCCGGTGGTAGGGATGATAGACGCGATGCAGCCGCTCCTCGATCTCCCCGAGCTCCAGCGGCCGACGATAGAGCCTTCGCGTGCCCACGCGGCTCGGGACGACACCGAGTCCCGCCCGCACCCGCGGGCTCATCCGCGGGCGGGCCCCGGCCGGCAGCTCGCGCGTCGCTTCCGGATCGAGCTCCAGCGGATCGCGATTGAGATCCACATAGGCACGGCGGTAGCAGGCGCGGAGGAGGATGCCGCCGAGCTCGGGCACATCCGCCCACAGCCGGTCGACGGGGCCGTCGTCGAGCTGACGCAGGAGCTCCTCCGGCACGCGCATGGCCGCGCGCACCTCCGGCGGCAGGAAGGTGCCGCTGTGCGGTGAGGAGACGATCACAGGAAGCCGCAGCCGCATCGGCCTGCACAGCTCGCAGGGCCGGACGGCGGCGGGATTCGACGCGAGGTCGTTCGTCATCGCGCGATCTTCTCACCACAGCCGGAGCGCCCGGGCAACGAGGAAATCGACCGCACGGCGCCCCGCGACGGCGTCGACAACGCGCGCCCCGACGCATATTTCAGGAGCGCACGGGGAGATCTGCGGGCGATGCGGGTGATCGGGATCGTCGGCTACAAGAACAACGGCAAGACCACCCTCGTGGTGCGTCTCGTGCGGCATCTCACGGCCCGCGGGCATCGCGTCTCCACCGTCAAGCACGCCCATCACAGCGTCGAGATCGACCAGCCCGGCAAGGACAGCTGGAAGCACCGCGAGGCGGGCGCCACCGAGGTCGTGCTCGCGACCTCGCGCCGCTGGGCGATCCTGCACGAGCTTCGCGACGAAGCGGAGCCGCCGCTCGAGGAGCTGCTCGCCCGCATGGCGCCGGTGGATCTCGTCATCGTCGAGGGGTTCAAGGCCTTCGCGCATCCCAAGATCGAGGTCCATCGGCGGGAGCGCGGCACGCCGCTGCTCGCGCATGAGGACGAGAGCGTGCTCGCGGTCGCGAGCGACGAGCCGATCGCCGGCCTCGACCGACCGCTCTTCGATCTCGACGATATCGAGGCGATCGCGCGCTTCGCGCTCGAGCATGCGAGGCCCTGGCCATGAGCGCGGTGGACGACTGCTGCCTCGGCGCGGTGGATGCGGTTTCGGTGGAGGAGGCCTGGCGGCGGCTCGAGCAGGTCGCGCGGCCGCGGGTGGCAACCGAGAACGTGGCGCTGCGCGAGGCCTGCGGCCGCATCATCGCCGAAACCCTCGTAAGCCCGCGCGATGTGCCGCCCTTCGACAATGTCGCCGTGGATGGCTACGCCTTTGCCGGTGCATCCCTCGCCCCCGAAGGGCGGACGCGGCTTCGGCTCATGCCGGGGCGCGCGGCGGCCGGTCACCCCCATCGCCTGCCCGTACCCGAGGGCTGCGCGCTGCGTGTTCTCACCGGCGCCATGCTGCCGCCGGGGACGGACACGGTGGTGATGGAGGAGGAAGTCGAGCGGGACGGCGAGTGGCTGTTCGTGCCCGCCGGCTACCGGCCGGGGCGCAACGCCCGGCAGCGGGGGGAGGACGTGCGCGCGGGGGCGCGGCTGTTCGCGGCCGGCACCCGGATCGCGCCCCAGCACGTGGGCGTCGCGGCCGAGCTCGGCTTTTCCGAGCTTCGCGTCTACGCACCGCTCGATGTCGCGGTGTTCTCGAGCGGCGACGAGCTGCGCGAGCCGGGAAGCCCGCTCGAGCCCGGGACGATCTACGACGCGAACCGGCTCATGCTGCAGGCCTATCTCTCGGAGCTGCCGGTACGCATCCACGACTTCGGCATTCTCCCCGACGAGGAAGGGGCGGTGCGCCGTGCCCTTTCGCGGGCGGCACGGCAGTGCCAGGTCATCGTCACGAGCGGCGGCGCCTCGCGGGGCGACGAGGATCACCTTGCGCGCATGCTTGCGCATGAGGGTGAACTCCACTTCTGGCGCCTGCGCATGAAGCCGGGCCGGCCGCTGGCACTCGGCCGCTTCGAGGGCGCCGACCTCATAGCGCTTCCCGGCAACCCGGTGGCGGCGGCGGTGGGCTTCCTGCTGTTCGCGCGGCCGCTGCTCCTCGCCTTTGCCGGCGGCCGCTTCCGCAGGCCGCGGGCGGTTCCGCTCGAGGCCGCCTTCGCGCTGCGCAAGAAGGAGGGGCGGAGCGAATTCCTGCGCGCGCGCCTGGTGCCGCGCCCGGACGGCAGCCTCGCGGTCGACCGCATCGCACGCGAGGGATCCGGTATTCTCACTTCGATGACGGAAGCGGACGGCCTCGTCCATCTCGGGGAGGAGACGGTGCGGGTCGAGCCCGGCGAGCGCGTCGCCTTTCTGAGCTTCGCCGAGCTCTGCGGGCCGCGGTGAGGCATGGTTGCGACCGCGGACGTCCTCGTGGTGGGCGCGGGCATCGCGGGAGCTTCCGCGGCCTTCGCGCTCGCCCGGGCGGGGTTTTCGGTGCGGCTCCTCGAGCGCGAGGACCAGCCGGGCTACCACAGCACCGGGCGCTCCGCGGCCCTGTTCGTGAAGTCCTACGGTAACGCCACCGTGCGCGAGCTCACGCGCCGCTCGGAGGCCTTCTTCCGCGAGCCTCCCGAGGATTTCGCGGAGACGCCGCTGCTTCACCCGCGGGGCGTCCTGCTCATCGCCCGCAGCGACCAGCTCGCGGCGCTCGAGCGCGAATACGCCTTCGCGCGGCGGTTCGTCCCCACCGTGCGCCGTCTCGATGGCGAAGCGGCGCGGCGGATGGTGCCGCTCCTGCGGGAGGGTTATGCGGTCGCCGCGGTGCTCGACCCGGAAGCCGCGGATATCGACGTCCACGCGCTTCTCCAGGGCTATCTGCGCGGCCTCAGGCGATATGGGGGCGAACTCGTGCTCGATGCCGGGGTCGGGGCGATCGTGCGCCAGGGGAGCTGCTGGCGCCTTCACACCCGCGCCGGCATCCATGAAGCGCCGCTTGTCATCAACGCCGCCGGGGCGTGGGCGGACCGGCTCGCGGAGCAGGCCGGAATCCCCCCGCTCGGCCTCGTGCCGATGCGGCGCACGGCCTTCATCCTCGATCCTCCCGCCGGGATCGCGGTCGACCGCTGGCCTGCGGTCATCGACGTGGAAGAGCGCTTCTACGTGAAGCCGGATGCCGGCAGGCTGCTCGGCTCACCTGCCGATGAGACGCCTTCGCCGCCCTGTGATGCCGCCCCGGAGGAGATCGACATCGCCGTGGCCGTCGAGCGCATTCTCGCCGCCTTCGCCCTCGAGGTGCGGACGATCCGGCGGCGCTGGGCGGGGCTTCGCACCTTCGCGCCGGATCGCACCCCGGTGCTCGGCTTCGCGCCCGAAGCGGAAGGCTTCTTCTGGCTCGCGGGTCAGGGCGGCTACGGCATCCAGACCGCGCCGGCGATGGCGGAGCTCACCCGGCGCCTTGTCGCCGGCGAGGATGCGGATCCGCTGCTGGCGGCGCTGCGCCCTGGGCGCCTGCGGAATCCCGCGTGAGCGCACCTTCCCCCTCCGCCACCGGGCGGTACCAGCGGGGAAAGTGGGTGCGCACCACCGGGCCGTCGCGGCGAAGCGCGTGACAGCCGTCGAGATGCGCGGGGGGTGCGTCACCTTCCGGCTCGCCCCGCTGCCGCCGCCGGCGGGCGGCGATGGGTGCGATCGTCTGGATGGCCACGGTCGCGAGCGCCGGCAGGAGTTCGACGAGATGCGTGCAGCCGCGGATGCCGCCCACGCGCCGGCGCACCTCGCGGTTGAATCCCGGGCCGATGCGCAGACCCGCGAGCGAGCCGAAGGCCGCGGTGATGGCCGGGCAGAGATCGAACGGGGCCGCATCCATCACCGCCTCGACACGCCGCACCACGAGATCCTCGTCGACGGTGAGGCGGAGCATCATGTCGTGCACCGGCTCGCCGGGCTCGATGCGGCCCCGCCAGCGGTTGTCGAAGGGGTAGCTCTTGGTATCGACGAGCCGTCCCTCGATGTCGAACAGGCCGTCCGCGCGCTCATAGCCGCGCAGATCGAGCAGGCGGTGGTGCAGCGGCCGCCGTTCGCTGGAAGGAGGAAGGGGCACGATCTCCGCTTTCGCCTGCGCTCAGCCCGCGACCCCGTAGGTTTCGCCCTGGATGAAGCTCTCCGCGTCCTGGAGATCCTCTTCGAGGCTCTTGCGCACGGCCTCGTAGAGGTCGCGCAGCGAGACGATGCCCACGAGCCGGTCGCCGTCGACCACCGGCACGTGACGGAACCCGCCCTGCTTCATGATCTCCACCGCCTCCGCCGCCGTCTGGTCGGGACGCACGGTGGCCGGATTGGCGGTCATGACGTCGGCCACCCGGGTCGTTCGCGGATCCCGCTCGTCGGCGACGAGCCGGTAGGTGATGTCCCGCTCCGTGATGATGCCGCACAGCTTGCCGCGATCCAGCACGAGCAGCGCGCCGATGCGGCGGTCGCGCAGCATTCGCGCCGCATCGCGCACCGAGAGCTCGGGTTCGACACAGCACAGGTCCTGTCTGCCGTCGATGATGTGGGGTACGATGCGCCGCTGCATGCCGACCTCCGCTGCAGCATCCATGCCTTCACCGGAAAAGCCTGCGCCTCCCGGCCCCCGGGGTCAAGCACCTCATCCTCCGGGCTCTTCGGGCGTCTCGAGCAGCCGTTTGAGCTCGTAGAGGAGATCGAGCGCCGCGCGCGGCGAAAGCGTGTCCGGATCGATCCTCTCGAGCGCCTCTTCGACCCGTGAGCGACGGCGGTTCTGCGGCGCCGCGAGCGCCGCCGCGAAGAGGGGGAGATCCTCGGCCAGCTCGGCCACCGCCGAGCGCGCCTCGCCCGCCTCGAGCTTGCGCAGCACCTGCTCGGCGCGGCGCAGCACCGGCGGCGGCAGCCCCGCGAGCCGTGCGACGTGGATGCCATAGGAGCGATCCGCGCGACCGGGCACGACCTCGTGGAGAAAGACCACCTCGCCCCGCCATTCCCGGACCCGCATGGTCCGCGCCGCGAGCCGCGGCAGCCTTCCCGCGAGCGCGGTCAGCTCGTGGTAGTGGGTCGCGAACAGGCCGCGGCAGGCGATGACATCGTGCAGATACTCGACCACCGCCCAGGCGAGCGACAGCCCGTCGAAGGTGGCGGTGCCGCGGCCGATCTCGTCGAGGATGACGAAGCTCTCTGCGGTGGCCTGATTGAGGATGGCTGCGGTTTCCACCATCTCGACCATGAAGGTCGAGCGCCCGCGGGCGATGTCGTCGGCGGCGCCGACGCGTGAGAACAGACGGTCGATGAGACCGATCTCCGCTTCCTCGGCGGGGACGAAGCTGCCCGCCTGGGTGAGCACGGCGATGAGCGCGTTCTGCCGCAGAAAGGTGCTCTTGCCGGCCATGTTGGGGCCGGTGAGAAGCCAGAGCCGCGCCTCCTCGGCGAGTTCGCAGTCATTCGCGACGAACCGCTCGCCGCGGGCGGCAAGCGCCTCTTCCACCACGGGATGGCGGCCACCGCGGACGAGGAAGCGCGAATCCGCGAACAGACGCGGCCGCACCCAGCCGCCTGCGCGGGCGCGTTCGCCGAGCGCGGCGGCGACATCGACCTCGGCGAGGCGGCGGGCGATGGCGGCGATCGCCGGCGCTTCGGCGAGCACCCGCTGACGCAGCGCGGCGAAGATCGCGAGCTCCCGGCCGAGCGCCCGCTCGGCCGCGGAGTTGAGCTCCCGCTCGAGCTCGAGAAGCTCTTCGCTCGTGTAGCGGGTGGCATTCGCCATGCTCTGGCGCTGCACGAAATGCTGCGGCACGCGCGCGCGGTGCGTGGCCGTGATCTCGATGTAATAGCCGAGGAGATTGTTGTGCCGGATCTTGAGGGAGGGGATGCCGGTCTCGTCGCGGTAGCGCGCCTCGAGCGCGGCGATGTGACGTCGGCCCTGATCACGCAGCTCGCGCAGCCGGTCGAGTTCGGCATCCGCGCCCTCGCGGATGAAGCCGCCCTCGCGGGCGAGCGGCGGCGGACTGTCGACGAGGCAGGCGCGGAGTTCGCGCCCCAGCGCGGCGAGCGCGTCCAGCCCCTGGCCGAGTGCGCAAAGCGGCGGCTCCGCATCCTCGAGCAGCGCGGCGAGCGCGGTTGCCGTCTCGAGTCCGCGACCGACGGCGAGCAGATCGCGCGGACCGCCGCGATCGAGGGCGAGCCGGCCGAGGGCCCGTTCCATGTCGGGCAACCCGCGCAGGAGCTCGCGCATCCGCGTTCGCCGGTCATCGTCGCGAACACACGCCTCGACGCGGTCGAGCCGCTCCTCGATGCGGGCGCGATCGCGAAGCGGCGCGGCGAGCTGGTCGGCGAGCAGCCTCGCGCCGGCGGCGGTGACGGTACGGTCCACGGCGCCGAGCAGACTGCCCTCGCGCGCTCCGGCGAAATTCGAGAGGAGTTCGAGATTGCGCCGGGTCGCGGGATCGATGCGCATGAGCGTATCCGCCCGCACCGGCCGCGGCGGCTCGAGGCGCGGCAGGACCCCCTTCTGGGTGATGCGGAGATAGTCGAAGAGCGCGCCGGCGGCGGCGAGTTCGGCATCCTCGAAGCGGCCGAAGCCGTCGAGCGTCGCCACCCCGAAATGGGCACACAGCTCCCGCTCGCCGTGCTCGCCCCGATATCTCAGTTCGTCGGCGAGGGTGAAACGGCTCCGCCACTCCTCGAGCCCGCGGAGCTCGCGGGCGAGCTCGCTCGTGAGCAGGATCTCGCTCGGATCGATGCGCGCGAGCGCCTCGCCGAGATCCTCCGCCCCGGTACACTCGGTGTGGAAGGCGCCGGTCGAGATCTCGACCCAGGCGAGGCCGAAACGCTGTCGGCTGGATGCGAGGGCTGCGAGATAGTTGCGCCGGTGGGAGTCGAGCAGCGCGCTCTCGGTGAGCGTTCCCGGGGTGACGATGCGCACCACATCGCGCGCCAGCAGGGCCCTGCTGCCACCGCGCCGCCGCGCCTCGGCCGGATCCTCGAGCTGTTCGCAGATGGCGACCCGGTGTCCTGCGCGGATGAGGCGGTGCAGATAGCTTTCGGCGCTGTGCACGGGAACGCCACACATGGGGATGTCCTGGCCGCAGTAACGGCCGCGGCGGGTGAGCGCGATGTCGAGGCAGGAGGAGGCCACGACGGCATCCTCGAAGAACAGCTCGTAGAAATCCCCCATGCGGAAGAAGAGAAGCGCGTCCGGATGCTGGGCCTTGAGGCGGCGGTACTGCGCGATCATCGGGGTGGCTTCACGCGCCGCCGACGCACGGCCGCGGCTCCTTGTCCTTCTGTCCGCCGCTGCAGGGCCGCTCCCACCTGCAGTTGAATTCGATCCTTGCGACGAGACCGGAGATGGATATACTCCGTTATGACGATCGTCCGTCGTCATCGCGTGTGTGGGTCCAGGAAAGCCCCTCGCCGGTCCGTCACAGGTGGAAATCCCGAGCCTCGGAGAGGTCTCATGCGGGCCAGCGGGTGGTATCCGGCTCTGCCTTCGCGACGGCGATGCCGCCGCGGTGCCGGAATGTGGTCATGATCGCGTCCCTCGCCAGGGCCGAGGGCCTGCTTAGGGAGCGGGCGGGAGACCGCTGGCGCCTGTGCCTCGCCGAGGCGCGCGCGCTCGCCGAGGGCATGCGCTACCTCCCCTGGGGCGACCGCGCGCGGCTTGCGGACGAGTACTGCTGGAAGCGGGCGCGGGCCGAGCTCAACGCCCGGGAGATCACCGCCGTGGTCGGCCGGGATCTCCGTCGCGCGCGGCGCTCGCGCCGCATCACCGACTACGCGCGCACGGCGAGCGCGGTCATGGCGGCCGCGCTCGCCCTTCTCGAGGAGGAGGCTCCCGAAGGCGATCCCTGCGCGCGGCTGCTGCTCCGTCTCGCCCAGGGCAGCGCCATCCGGGGACAGGAGCAGGAACTTCTGGAAGCTCTGGCGCCGGTCAAGCATTATCCGGGCCTCGCCATCCTCTTCCTCATCCTCCATCCCACCGATTCCGCCGCCTCCTTCGCGGCGCGCGATGCCTTCTGGACCGCGCTCCTCGGCGGTTGAGAGGCGCAGCGGCAGAGGGCGCGAACCGGCGCGAAGCTTCTGCGGTGGTGGGGACAGGGGCCGAAGAGGACGAGCGCCCTTCGGTGGGCGGCGGTGGGATAGCCCGCATGGCGCTCGAAACCGTAGTCGGGATGACGGCGCGCGAGCTTCGCCATGAGCCCGTCGCGCACCACCTTGGCGACGATCGACGCCGCCATGATCTCCGGAACCTCGCGGTCGCCGCCCACGATGCAGCGGACGGGAAGCGCGAGCCGCGGAGCGCGGTTGCCATCGACCCAGACTTCCGCCGGTACGAGGGGAAGGCGCATGACCGCGCGCGTCATCGCGAGCAGGCTCGCCTCGAGAATGTTCATGGCGTCGATCTCGCGCACCGAGGCGGCGCCGAGGGCGACATGCCCGTGACGGCGGATCTCCGCGGCGAGCGCCCGCCGCCGCGTCGGCGCGAGCGCCTTCGAGTCCGCGAGGCCCTCCGGCACCCGATCGAGGACGACCGCGCAGGCGATCACCGGACCCGCGAGCGGTCCCCGCCCGACCTCGTCCACGCCCGCGATCCTTGCCGCGGTCATCCCCGTCCATCTCCCGACAGCCAGCCCGGCACGCTCAAAAGCTCCCCGACGCGCCTTCCCGCGTGATTGAATATCGGCCGCCGCAGGAGATCGGCGAGCGCGCGGCGGGCGGCGGCATCCAGGGCGCCGAGGGCGTCGAGCGCGGCTGCGATCGCGATCTCGGCCGCGCGCCCGGCCCCGTCCTCGACCTTGAGCGCGACGCCGAGCCGCAGGCGCGGCAGCATCGCCACATATACGCCCTCGGCCCCGGTCTTGACGATGCCGTCCGCGAGCGCGCGGATGATGCGGGTGCAGCTGCGTCCCTCGCCGGCAACGAGTTCCGGGTGGCGGCGACAGGCGTCGATGATCCGGCGCGCCCCGGCGGCGAGGGCGGGCTCGAGCCCCTCGCCGGTCGCAAAGCGCGCGGCAGCCCGGGCCAGAGCCTCGAGCGCGAGCGGCCAGGTCGGCACGCTGCAGCCGTCGATCCCGGGCGGAAATTCGAATGCGCCGTCGGCGAGCTTCTGAAGCACATCGAAGATGCAGCGCTGGACGGGATGATCGGGCTCGACATAGCGCGCCAGAGGTGCGCCGAGGTGCCGCGCGAGGGTGAGCATGGCGGCGTGCTTGCCCGAACAGTTGTTGTGGAGCGCCGTCGGCTCCAGCCCCTGCCGCCACAGCGCCCGCGCGGCTTCCGTCGCGAGCGGCGGGTGGGCGCCACAGGCGAGGTGGGCGGCATCGAGCCCGAGGCGGGCGAGCCAGGCGGCGACGCGCTCCACATGGGCGGGCTCGCCGCTGTGGGAGGCGCAGGCGAGCGCGATCTCCTCGCTCGTGACGCCGAAGGCCCGGTCCGCGCCTAGCGCGAGCATGGCGAGCGCCTGGAAAGGCTTGATCGCCGAGCGGGGATAGACGCGAAGCCCGGGATCGCCGCGCTGAAGCCGCAGGGGACCGCGCGGCGGTGCCACCACGAGATGCACGCGGTGGCGACTTTCCACCCGTCCGCCGCGCCACAGCTCCACGCCGACCGGTGCCGGTGCGATCACCTCTGGCTGCCGTCCTTCGCCCTTCGCCGGCCGCGATCCTCGCAGAATTTGCCACGGCAGCCCAGACAGTTGACGGAACCCGTTGACGAGCCTAGGGTTTCTCGGCGAGACGGGCTGGCAGGTGGAGGACATGGCCGGCAGGACGGTCACCCGGGCCGAGCTGGCCGACGCTCTGTATCGGGAAATCGGTCTCTCGCGCAGCGAGTCGGCGGAGCTCGTGGACGCGATTCTGGACGAGATCGCCGATTCCCTGGTGCGCGAGGGCGTGGTCAAGATCGCATCCTTCGGCACCTTTCTCGTGCGCGCCAAGGGCCCGCGGGTGGGGCGCAATCCCCGCACCGGCGAGGAGGTGCCCATCGAAGCCCGCCGGGTGCTCGTCTTCCGCCCCTCGCAGGCGCTGCGGGCGCGGCTCAACCGGGAGAGCGCGGGGTGACGGCGGACGTCGCCGGCGAGGAGGCGGGCGTGAAATCGCGCACCGCCTTCCGCACCATCAGCGAGGTCGCCGAGGAACTCGGCGTGGCACCGCATGTGCTGCGCTTCTGGGAAAGCAAGTTCTCGCAGATCCGGCCGCTCAAGCGCGGCGGCGGACGCCGCTACTACCGCCCCGAGGATGTCGAGACCCTGCGGGAGATCAAGACCCTCCTCTATGAGGAGGGCTATACGATCAAGGGGGCACAGAAGCATCTCCGCGCACGACGCCGGGCGCCCGTCGCCGAGGAAGCGGAGGCCGCCACCGCCGCCGCCCCGAAAGCGCCGCTGCAGGAGCGGCTTACAGCGAGCGCCGCGCGCCTGCGTGCGCTGGCGGACCGTCTCCGGCAGCTGCTCGAGGAAGGGAGAGCTGCGGGCGGCGAGGGGTGAGCCTTCAGATGCGGTCCGCGCCGACCGCGGGTCTGAGCCGCCGGTAGAGCACGGGAAGGAGGGCGAAGAGGGCGAGGCCGGCGAGTGGCAGCAGGATCTCCGCCTCGAACAGCAGGCCGAGATCGGGCGTATCGCCGGCATCGAGCACCGAGCCGAGCCCGCTTCCCAGGCTCGCATACACGAGCGTCCCCGGAATGATGCCGAAAAAGGTCGCGGTGACGTAGGTCGACAGCCGCACGCCCATGAAGGCGGGGACGAGGTTGACGAGCCAGAAGGGGAAGACGGGAATGAGCCGCAGCACGAGAAGATAGCTCAGCGCATCGCGGGCGAAGGCGTCGCCCATCCGCGCAAACCAGGGGCCGGCACGCGCGCGCAGCGGTTCGCCGAGACTCGTGCGGGCGATGAGGAAGACGATGACCGCACCGATGGTCGCGCCGAACACGCACAGCACGGTTCCGAGGATGATGCCGAAGAGAAAGCCGCCGCAGACGGTGAGAACGGCGGCACCGGGCACGGACAGGCCGACCGCGAGCGCATAGATGAGCAGGAAGACGAGCGGGGCGAGCAGCGCATGATCGGCGACGAGGCGCTGCAATGTCGCCCGCTCCGCACGCAGCGTCTCGAAGGAAAGGTATTCGGCCCAGCCCATCGCATAGATCGCCGCCGCCAGAGCCAGAAGCAGCAGGAGGGGCCACCAGCGAAAGCGGGGACCTGCGGAGCGGGCGGGGGTGCGCGCGCGTCCCACCGGCATCTCATCCCAGCGCCGTGAGCGCCCGGACGATCCGCTTCGCCCACGGACCGAACACCATCGGCTCATAGTATCGTCCCGCCGCCCGTTTGACGAGCTCGGACAGGGTGGGATAGGGGAGCATGCTGGAAGCGAGCGCGGAAAGCGGCATGCGGCGTTCCTGGGCGAGCACGAGCGGGGCGAGGAGCTCGCCCGCATGCCGCCCGACGATGCCTGCACCGAGGATGCGTCCCCGCCGCCCGATCACGAGCTTGACGAGCCCCCGCGTCGCGCCCTCGCAGCGGGCGCGATCGTTTTCGGAGAAGGGAAGGCGCACGATCTCGCACGCCTGCCCTGAAGCCTCCGCCTCGGTGTGGCCGCTCTGCGCGAGTTCGGGATCGGTGAACAGGACGCGCGGCACCGCCTCGAGGCGGGCGCGCGCCGGGCAGCGGAAGAGCGTGTTGCGGATGACGATCCCCGCCTGATGGGAGGCCGCATGGGTGAACAGCGCACCGCCGATCACGTCGCCCAGGGCGAATACGCGGCGGTTCGTGGTGCGCAGCCGGGAGTCGACCTTGATGCCTCCGGCATCGTAGCGGATTCCCGCTTCCTCGAGCCCGAGGTTCTCGACATTGGGGCGGCGGCCGGCGGCGAGCAGCAGCGCGCTTCCCGAAAGGCGCCGCTCGCGGCCGTCGTGGCGGAAGACGAGCATGGGGCCGTCCTCGACCCGCAGCCCGTCGATCTCCTCGAACAGCCGCACTCCCTCCTCGACGAGCGCCCCGCGCACGAAACCCGCAAGCTCCGCGTCTTCGCGCGGCAGCATGCGCGCCACGTCCACGATCGAGACTTCCGCGCCGAGGCGCCGGAAGGCCTGGGCGAGCTCGCATCCGATCGCCCCGGCGCCGATCACGAGCAGATGCGCCGGCAGCTCTTCGAGCGAGAAGATCGTCTCGTTGGTGTGAAAGGGAACGCGGCTCAGGCCGGGAACGGGCGGCACCGCCGGGCGGGATCCGGTGGCGATGACGAAGCGGCGGGCGCGGATGCGCAGGCCCTCGGCCTCCACCTCGGTCGGACCGACGAATCGTGCGTGCGCGTGGAGTACGCGTACACCGAGGCGCTCGAAGCGCTCCTCGCTGTCCTGCGGCTCGATCGAGGCGATGACCCCGGCGATGTGCCGACGCACGCCCTCGAAGTCGATGTCCACGGCGCCGATCCGCACGCCGAAGGAGGGCGCTTGCCGCAGCATCGCCGCCCGAGCCGCGGCGGCGAGCAGGCTCTTCGAGGGAATGCAGCCGAAGCGGAGGCAGTCCCCGCCCATGGCGCGCGCTTCCACGAGCACGACCCGGGCGCCGAGCCGGGCCGCACCGGCCGCCACCGAAAGCCCGCCGGCGCCGGCACCGATGACGCAGAGATCGCAGGAAAGCCGACGTTCCATCCACGCTCGCCCCCGACCCGGGTGAAGCTAGGGGGCGGTCATGGGGGCGACAACTAACGAAGCCGTGACGAGGGGCCGGGCGAAGGGCATCAGTCCTCGGGAAGAGGAGCGAAGAGGGTCTCGATGTCCTCCTCGGTGAAGGTCAGCCCGCTCCGGGCACCCGAGAGCACGCCCTCGACGAGGACGCGCTTTCGCTCCTGCAGTTCGACCATCCGCTCCTCGACCGTGCCCGCGGCGATGAGCTTGTAGACGAACACCGTCTTGTCCTGGCCGATGCGGTGCGCGCGGTCCGTCGCCTGCGCCTCGACCGCCGGATTCCACCAGGGATCGTAGTGGATGACGGTGTCCGCGGCGGTCAGCGTCAGGCCCGTGCCGCCCGCCTTGAGGCTGATCAGGAAGATGGGCACCTCGCCGCGCTGGAAGCGGGCCACGGGGGTCTCGCGGTCCCGCGTCCGCCCGGTGAGGATCGCATAGGGCAGGTGTTTCTTCTTGAGGCCTGCCTCGATGAGCTCGAGCATTTCCACGAACTGCGAGAATACGATGATACGCCGCCCGGTCTCCACCATGTTCTCGAGCATGTCCATGAGCAGCTCGTATTTGGCACTCGCGGGCGGGGTACCGGAGAAATCCTTGAGCAGCCGCGGATCGCAGCACACCTGGCGGAGCTTGAGGAGCGCCTCGAGGATGGCGATCGAGCTGCGCGCGATGCCGCGCTGGCGAATCTCCTCCCGCACCCGCTCGTGCACCGCGATGCGTACCGATTCGTACAGATCGCGCTGCTCCTCGCTGAGCTCGATCTCCCGCAGGACCTCGGTCTTGGGCGGCAGTTCGGCCGCCACCTCCTCCTTGGTACGCCTGAGGAGGAACGGCCGCACCCGCGCCGCGAGCAGGGCCTGACGCTGGCTGTCGCCCTCCTTTTCGATGGGATTGCGGAATACGCGGCGGAAGGATTCGCGATCGCCGAGAAAGCCCGGCAGCAGGAAATGGAACACCGACCACAGCTCGCCGAGATGGTTCTCCATCGGGGTGCCGGTGAGCGCGAGGCGGAGATCGGAGCGCAGCTGGCAGGCGGTGCGGGCGAGCTTGGTGGCCGGATTCTTGATCGCCTGCGCCTCGTCGAGCACCACGAGCCGCCAGTGCCTGGCGAGCAGCACTTCCTGGTCGCGGAGCATCAGGCTGTAGCTCGTGAGCACCACGTCGCTGCGGTCGATGAGCGGGAACAGTTCGTGACGGTGGAGCCCGTGCAGCACGAGCAGACGGAGGTCGGGGGCGAAGCGCCTGAGCTCGTTGCGCCAGGTCGGGATGAGGCTCGTGGGTGCGATCACCAGCGCCGGCCGGTCGAGGCGGCCCAGCTCCTTCTCCTTGAGAATGTGGGCCAGGGTCTGGAGCGTCTTGCCCAGCCCCATGTCGTCGGCGAGCACGCCCGAGAGGCCGCAGTCGGCGAGAAACTGCAGCCATGAGAGGCCGTGGAGCTGGTAGCTTCTGAGGCTCGCCTTGAGGCCGCGCGGCGGCTCGACCTCGGGAATGGCGCTGAGATCCGCAAGTCTGCGGGCCATCCGGCGCAGTGCCTCGCCGCCCTGCCAGCGCAGCGCCTCCTCGGGAAGCTCGCGTTCGATGATCTCGAGGCGGGAGGCCTGCGAGCGAGTGAGCCGCACCCGCCCCTGCCGGTCGAGCTTGCGCGTCTCGAAGATGTCGTAGAGCGCCTCGACGATGGCGCGCAGACGATTGGCGGGGATGGGAAGCAGGCGGCCGTCGGGAAGCGAGCCGTAGACCGGCTCCTCCCCCAGTTCCTCGAGGGCGGCCGGGGTCATGGTCTCGGGATCGCGCGCGAACAGCTCGAGGAGGATGGGAAGAAGCGGCACCCGCTCGCCGTCGATCTCGACCCCGAGATCGAAGTCGAACCAGTCCGCACCCGTCTCCACGATTTCCGCGCTCCAGGCGCCGGCCGGGCGCGCGACCCGATAGGGATAGTCCTCGGCGAAGGTGATCCGCCAGCCCTCGGCCTCGAGCCGCGGCACCTCGAGGTCGTTGAACTCCACCCAGCGCAGGCTGACGTCGCCCTCCTCATCCTCTTCGAAGGTGAAGTCCTGCCGCTCGCTCTCGCTCGCGAACCGGCCAAGCCCTATCGGCCCCAGCGGCTGCAGGCCGCAGCGGTTGAGCCGTTCGATGGCCGCGTTCTCGAACTCGGTATCGCGCGGGATGACGAGCAGGCGGTTGTCCACCACGTGGTTGATCTCGCTGCGTCCGTCCTGCCAGCCGACGATGGCTCCCATGTAATCGAAGGACAGGCGGGCGAGGGGCACGATCACCGCCTCCTCCTCGCGCTTCCAGCCCATGCCCCGCACCACCTTGATTTCCGGTGCATGGAGATGAAGCACGGGCGTGGGACGCACCTCGACCCGCTCGCGGCGCCGCAGCGGTTCGGGCAGGGGCACGCGATCGCCGCTGGTGACGAGCTTCTGCCGTACCACGGTGGCGGCATCGGGCGGTACCGCCGGCGCGCGCAGGAGCAGTGCCGCAAGCCGGCTTTCGGCACCGGTGTCGATGCGGCCGCAGAGCGAGGCTTCGGTATCCACATACCAGGGATCACCGAGGGCGAGGACGACGACCTCCGCGGATTCCGGCTCCACCTCGCACAGCAGGCGCTGACGGCCATCCTTGTCGAAGCGCCACACGAAGCGGCCGCGCCGGACGGGGCCGAGACGCAGCGGAGGATTGCGCGGGCTGCGCCAGAAACAGCGGCCGGTCTCGATCATGCGCACGAGCGTCTCGGCATCGGCGATGCCGGCAAGACGACGGGTCGAGGAGGGAACGCCGCCGAGCAGCCGGCCGATGACGAGATCCTCGAGGGTGGCGAAGCTCGGCGGTTCGTCGGCGACGAGATTGGCGATGGCGACGGGGCTCTCGCGCCCGTAGATGTCCTTGCGCAGCTGTCGCGCCCGCATGGTGTGGACGGAGACGGGCTGCGCGAGGCCACGATCGCTCCAGGAACGCTGCGCCGGCTCGAGCACGTAGAGGATCCGGTCCTGCAGCCCGCTGGTACGCGACTGAAGCTCGCGCACCGTGCGCGTCACCGCCCGCAGCCAGTGCTCGAGATCCTGATCGATGGTGGCGGAGACCTCCTCCGTCGTGGGGGCCGCGGCCCGCTCGAGCACCCCGAGAAGCATCGCCGCCGCATGTTCGCAGTCGGAGACGAAGCAGGTACAGGTACTCGACAGGCGGATGCGGCCGCCGCGTCCGTTCGCGATCTTGATGCGCGTCAGATAGGGGGTGCGCCGCTCGCCGCGCACGCGACCGGTGATCGAGCGTCCGTCCCGCTCGACGTTGACTTCGATGAGGGCCCCCTTCGAGATCAGCTCTTCGGCGCGACCCCAGACGCTCTCGGGGAACAGCTTCTCGAGGTCCTGTCGACTGTAAGGCAGCATCGCGATTACGCTTGTTGTCGTTGTGGGTGTCGTCCTGCCGGGCCGAACCTTTCCTGCTCGTCCTGACTGAAATGGAAGGGGTGCGAGGTATGGAGCTTGCGACGCGACGCCCAAGGTCGCACGCTCGAAGCTCACCATTACATCATGACACGGTGCAATGCAATACTTGCTTCCGGCACCGGGCCCGGATCCGTCTTCTTGTTGGAGGATCGCCCCGCCGGTGCACGCGTCGCACGCCCATATGAGAAATCCGGGAGGAAACGTCCTGTTACCCTTTGTCGCAGTGCGTACCGCAATGCCTGCATGCGACCTGATCGAGCCCCTTTTCCCGCGCCGCCGGGCCTGTCATGTTGCCGCCGGGACCGGTCAGCCTGTCCCGGGGGAAGCGGCAGATGAAGCGTCTTCGCAGGATCCTGTACGTATTCGAGGATGAGCCCGAGCGGAATGCCTCGCTCGCCCGGGCCGTCGATCTCGCGCGCCGCACCGGAGCGTCGCTGACCCTCGCGGCGGTGCTCGAGAGGCCCGAACGTCCCGAGGAAGAAGCCGCAGCCCGTGCCTATGAGACCGTCTACCGGGAACTCGAGCGTGAAGCGCGGGAGGCTCTGGCTTCGATCGCGCGCGATCACCGCGAGGGACTCCCGGGCATCCAGTGCCGGGTGCTCGTCGGCACGCCTCACGTCGAAATCGTGCGCGAGGTCCTGCGCGAGAAGCACGATCTCGTGATGAAGACGGCCTCTCCGATCGGCGGCCTCGCGGCGCATCTCTTCGGCACCCTGGATACGCGCCTGGTCGAGCTCTGTCCCTGTCCGGTGTGGATCGACAAGCCCATCCCGCACGAGCGGTACGAGCGCATTCTCGCCGCGGTGCAGGTGCTCGAGCAGGAGACCCCCGAGCATGCGGTCACGATTCTCGAGATCGCAAGCTCGATCGCCGAAATCGAACAGGCGGAACTCCATGTGCTCAATGTGTGGTCGCTTCCCGGCGAGACGCGGCTGCGCGGCCGCGCCTTCACCGAGGCGGTGAAGCGCGAGATCGACATGCTCGTCGAGCACGAGCAGAAACGTCACGAGGCCGCGCTCGAAGCGCTTCTTTCCCCCTTCCGCGAGCGTCCGATCGAGATCCGGGCGCATCTCGTGAAGGGGACACCCGAGGTCGCGATCCCCGAACAGGCCGAAAGACTCGGTATCGATCTCATCGTCATGGGAAGTCACGTCCACTCCCATCTCGTGGGACTGCTCCTCGGGACCGTGACCGAGGCCGTGCTGAGGCAGGCGAAATGTGCGCTCCTCACGGTCAAGCCGCCGGATTTCGAAACGCCCATCACCCTCGAGGAGAGCTGAGCGGACTCAGCTGATCCGCCGCCCCTCGATCCAGACCGCTTCGATGCGCAGATCCGGACCGATCGCCACGAGGTCCGCCGCAGCCCCGACGACGAGCCGACCGCGCTCCTCCAGTCCCAGATATTCCGCCGGCAGGGTCGCGAGCATGCCCGCGGCCTCGGCCACCTCGATGCCGAGCCGCAGCAGATTGGCGAATGCGCGATCCATGGTGAGCACGCTTCCCGCGAGCGTACCATCGGGAAGAACCACGCGGTCCTCGAACCTTTGCACGCGATGGCGCCCGAGGCGGTAGCTGCCCGCCGGCATGCCGGCGGCGGCGGTGGCATCCGTCACCCCGTAGAGCCGGGGCAGCGCGCGCCGCGCGGCGAGCAGCGCACCGGGCGCGACATGAACGAGGTCGGGGATGATCTCGGCCCAGGTGCCGCGCGCAAGCGCCGCCGCGACCGCGCCGGGCTCGCGGTGGTGAAGACCGCTCATGGCGTTGAAGAGATGGGTGAAACCGGACCAGCCGGCGTCGAGGGCCGCCACCGCCTGGGCGTAGCTGCAGCGCGTATGCCCGATCTGGAGGCGAAAGCCGAGCGATTTCGCCCGAATCGCGAGCTGCTGTCCGGGGTCGATCTCGGGCGCGGCGGTGACGACGCGAAGCGGCACGACCGCCGCGATGGCCTCGAGAAGTGCGGGATCGGGAGGGATCGCATGCGGCGGCTGCGCGCCGAGGGCTTCGGGAGAGAGAAAGGGCCCTTCGAGGTGCAGCCCGAGAATGCGCGCAGCATCCGGGGGCGGGTCGCGCATGGCGGCGGCGATCCCGCGCGCCGCTTGGAGCAGCTCTTCGCGCGGTGCGGTGACCGTGGTGGCGAGCAATGCGGTCGTGCCGTGGCGGGCGTGAAAGCGTGCCACTCCCCGCACGGCCTCCTCCCCCTGCATGACATCGAAACCGCCGCCGCCATGGACGTGGAGATCGATGAAACCGGGAACGAGAAGCGGCCATCGTGCCGCCCTGCGGTCGCGCCGGATCTCCCGGATCGATGCCGTCATGCGGAGTCTGCCGCGGAACGTTCCCTGCGGTGTGACGAGGGTGCCGGCGAGGCTCTCGATGGTCGCTCTCCGCTTGCCGGGTTCCGCCACCTGTGTAGACCCGAGGCATGAGGGAGACGAGAGCGCTGGCTGCGGTAGGCCTCATGAGCGGCACGTCGATGGACGGCATCGACGTGGCCCGCATCGTCACCGACGGAAGGCGGGTGTTCGAGCGCACCGGCTTTCGGAGCTTTCCCTACGAGCCGCAGTTCCGTACGCGCCTCGCAGGCGCCCTGCACGCGCCCGACAGGGTGGATCTCGCGCGGCTCGAGCGCGAGCTCACCCTGCGCCACGCCGATGCGGTCTCGCGCTTCCTTGCGGAGCTGCCCGCCCGCGACCGGCGGGTCGATCTCGTCGGCTTTCACGGCCATACCCTGCATCACGCGCCGGCAGCGGGCGTGACCCGGCAGCTCGGCGACGGCCCGCTGCTCGCCCGCACCCTCGGGCTTCCCGTGGTGTTCGACTTTCGCAGCCTCGACGTGCGCCGCGGCGGACAGGGTGCGCCGCTCGCGCCGGTCTATCACGCCGCCTGCCTCGAGCGCGTGGCGCGGCCGGCCGCCGTGCTCAACATCGGCGGCATCGCGAACATCACCTGGATCGGCGCAGGCGGCGAGCTGCACGCATTCGACTGCGGGCCCGGCAACATGCTGCTCGACGAATGGGCGCTGCGGCACACGGGTCAGCCGCTCGACCGCGACGGTGCGCTCGCCCGCGCGGGGCGGGTCGACGCGAAGCGCCTGCAGGCGGCGCTCGACCATCCGCGCCTGCGCGAACCGCCGCCCCGATCCCTGGACCGGCTCGATTTCGATCTCTCCCCGGTGGAAGGGCTGTCGCCCGCGGACGGTGCCGCGACGCTGGTTGCCCTGACCGCGGCATGCGTTCAGAGGGCGTTCGCCTGGCTGCCGGCACCGCCGCGCCAGCTGTTCGTGACCGGGGGCGGCCGCCTCAATCCCGCGCTCATGCAGGCGCTCCGGGAGCGGCTTTGCGCCGTCGTGTTCCCGATCGAGGTCCTGGGCCTCGATGGCGACGCCCTCGAAGCCGAGTGCATGGCCTATCTGGCGGTACGGGTGCGGCGCCGTCTCCCGACCTCCTTCCCCACCACCACCGGTGTTCCGCGGCCAAGCTGTGGCGGTCGCTTCGCCCGCCCCTGAGCGCCCGTGCGTTGCCTCTCGGGGCATCGGGCGTGTATGGAACGGAGCGCAAGGGAGGCGAGCTCGGATGATGGCCAGACGCAGAATCGGCCGCAGCACGGTCGCGGTCACGGAGATCGGCCTCGGCGGCGCCCCGCTCGGCAATCTCTACCGCGCGATCCCGGACGAAGAGGCAGAGGCCACGTTGCAGCGGGCCTGGGAGGCGGGAATCCGCTATTTCGATGTTGCGCCGCTCTATGGTCACGGGCGGGCGGAAGTGCGCCTCGGGCGCTTTCTGCGAAGCAGGCCGCGGGCCGAATTCGCCCTCTCGACCAAGGTGGGGCGCGTGCTCGAGCCGGCGGAGGACGGGCAGGTCCCGGACTTCTCCTACGCCGATCCGCTGCCCTATCGCATCCGCTTCGACTATACGCGCGACGGCATTCTCCGCTCCTTCGAACAGAGCCGGCAGCGGCTCGGTCTCGAGCACATCGACATCCTCTTCGTCCACGACATCGGGGTCATGACCCACGGTCCCGAGGCGAACGCCCGGCACATGCGCGATCTTCTCGATTCCGGCGTCCGCGCGCTCGAGGAGCTGCGGGCATCGGGCGCGATCGGCGCGACCGGGCTCGGGGTCAACGAATGTGCCGTATGCCTCGAGCTTCTCGGCCGCATGCCGATCGATGCGATCCTGCTCGCCGGGCGCTACACCCTGCTCGATCAGGAGGGGGCGCAGGCACTCATCCCGGCGTGTCGCGAGGCGGGCGTGAGCCTCGTCCTCGGCGGCATCTTCAATTCCGGCATCCTGGCAACCGGTGCCGTTTCCGGTGCGCGCTTCAACTATGCGCCGGCACCGCCCGAAATCCTCGAGCGGGTGCGCCGCATCGAGGCCGTCTGCCGCCGCCACGGCGTGCCTCTCAAGGCGGCGGCGCTGCGCTTTGCCGAGGGACATCCCCAGGTGGCGAGCCGGCTGCTCGGCGCCGCACGGGTGGCCGAGCTCGAAGAAAGTCTGCGGCTGCTCGAGTTTCCCGTTCCGGACGCGCTCTGGGCCGAACTCGAAAGCGAGGGGCTCGCACGGCGCGAGCGGGGAGAAGAGAGGTGAGGATCGACAGCCATCAGCACTTCTGGCGCCTCGCGCGCGGCGACTACTGGTGGATCACCGAGGACATGACGGTACTCCGCCGCGACTACATGCCCGGGGACCTGAGACCCGTCCTCGACCGCCTCGGCATCGACCGCACCGTCCTCGTCCAGGCGGCGCCGACCGTGGCCGAAACGCGCTTTCTTCTCGATCTCGCCTCGGAGCACGACTGGATCGCCGGGGTGGTCGGCTGGGTCGATCTCGAGAGCGCCGAGGCCGAGCGTGAGCTCGAGCGCCTTGCCGCCCATCCCAAGCTCGTCGGCATCCGGCCCATGCTGCAGGACATCGCGGACAGCGAATGGGTGCTGCGGGATGCCGTGGTCGAGCGGCTGCGCCTGCTGCCCTCGCTCGGCAAGACCTTCGATGCGCTCGTCCAGCCGCGCCATCTGCGGGTCCTCTTGCGGCTCGTCGAGCGCCTGCCGGAGCTCGCCATCGTCATCGACCACTTCGCGAAGCCGGACATCGCGGCCCGCGCCTTCACCCCCTGGGCCGAAGAGATGCGTGCGCTCGCCGGCGTTCCCACCATGCGGGTGAAGTTGTCGGGGCTCGTGACGGAAGCTGCCGCAGCCTGGACGGCGGAGGATCTCAAGCCCTATGTCGCGCATGTCCTCGAGCACTTCGGGCCGGAGCGGGTGATGTGGGGCAGCGACTGGCCGGTGGTCCTGCTGCGCGCCTCCTATGAGCGCTGGTTCGAGACGGCGCAGGCACTCGTCGCCGAGCTCGCCCCCGACGGCGCAGATGCCATCTTCGGCGCCACGGCCGCCCGGTTCTACGGCCTCTCTTCCGAGGCGAGGCGCGCGGCGAGCCGTTCGAGGTAGCGATCCGAGAGGCCCAACGCCGCCAGATGGCGGGCGGTCTCGAGGCAGTAGTCGGCGGCACGGCCGAGCGGCCCTTCGCCGGCGCGGAGCATGGCGAGCGTCGTCTCCTCGTCGAGATCCGGCAGATAGCGCTCGTGTTCGCGGTTCACGACGAAGGTGAGCATCCACCGCCTGCCATCGCCCATGCGCCCGCGCAGCCACTTCGGTCGATAGGCGCCGGTGATCATCTCGCGGTGAAAGAGGAGCCGAAGCTCGCTCTCGATCTCCGCCTCGGCGATGCGGTAGGCGATGCCGAGACAGCTTCCGCCGCGATCGAGGGCGAGCACGAGCCCGGGACGCTCGGGCGTGCCCCGTCCCACCACGGTACGCAGGCAGAAGCGCCGTCGGTAGCCGTGGATGCGGGCGGGGGCACGGTCGCGAAAGCGGAAGCTGGGATTCCAGATCAGCGAGCCGTAGGCGAAGAGATGGAGATCGCCGCGATCGGGGCGGTTTGCGAGGGTGTGCAGGAGTTCGCGCTCGAGTTCCTCATCCGCGAGCAGCCGGCCGGCGTAGCCCGCACGGGCGATCATCCGGCGCACCCATCCCTCGGCGAGCATCTCGCGGGTCAGGGGCTTCATGGCCGCTGCCGTCAGCCGGCGGCGGCGGCGAGCTGCGCCTCGACCCGGGGCCTCACGCGTTCGGCGAGCAGCCGCAGCGAATGGCGGACATGCTCGGGAGCAAGGGCGCCGAAGTTGTAGAGCGCCACCACATGCCGCACGCCCATGCCGGCAAGCTGGACGAGCCGGTCAGAGACCGTATCGACGCCGCCCATGAGCGAGAGACCGCTTTTCATGATGTCGTCGTAGGTCTGCCGCTTCGCATACTTGCGCGTGGCGACGTAGAGGTCGAAGGGACCCTCGGCCTGCATGCGCGCTTCGGCGTCGCTCTCGGCCACGAAGGTGTGGAGGGCGACGAGCGCCTCTCCTTCCTTGCCGGCCTCCCTGAGGCCCCGCCGGTGCGCCGCGATGAGACGGCCGATCTCCTCGACGCGGTCGACCGTGGCGTAGGGCACGAGCATGAGGTTCTCACCCGCCCGCCCGATCCAGTACACTGCCTCCTCCCGGAGCGCCGCTACGTACACGGGCAGTTCACGCCCCTCCCAGGGGAGGACGTTGAGGGAGACGTCGTGGAGGGCGAAATGCGTGCCGGCATGGCTCACGCGTTCGCCCCGCCACAGCCTGCGCAGAAGAGCGAGCGACTCGTCGAAGCGCCCCCGCTTGCTCGCCGGATCCACATTGAAGCCCGCGAACTCATGCGGCAGGTAGCCCGAGCCGACCCCGAGCACGAGGCGTCCGCCGCTGATCTGATCGAGCATGGCGTAGTCTTCGGCGACGGTGCGCGGATCGCGGAAGGGCAAAACCGTTACCGCCGGGCCGAGGCCGATGCGGTGCGTGCGCGCGGCCGCCGCGGCGAGCCACACCGCCGGATTGGGAACGGCGCCGTACTCGTGGAAATGATGCTCGGCGACGAAGAAGATCTCGTAGCCGAGCTCCTCGGCGAACACGCACTCTTCGAGCAGCTGCCGGTAGAGGGCGGCGATGGAACGTTGCTGGCCGGGGTGGAGCGCGGGCGGGTAATGGTCTGCGACCGAGAAACAGGAATAGCGCATGCGATCTTCCCTCGCTCCCCGCCCGACCGGTTGCTCGCTCGTGCCGGGCGCACTCATAGAAAGTCGCGGCGGAGATCGTCAACGTCCCTTCGGGCCTCTGGCGCTCCGGCGCGGATCGCGCTAGGTGCGGCGGCGTCGCTCGGGGAGGCGGACGATGGTCGGATTCGCCCTCTTCGGTGCCGGGAGAATCGGCCGGCTCCACGCCCACAACATTCTGCGTCACCCGCGGGCGGAGCTTGTCCAGCTCTACGACGTGCTGCGCCCGGCGGCGGAAGCGCTCGCCCGCGAGACGGGGGCCGCGGTCGCGCCCTCGATCGAGGCCGCACTCGCCGATTCCCGGGTGCAGGCGATCATTATCGCGAGCTCGACGGACACCCACGTCGACCTCATCACCCGCGGCGTGCGAGCCGGCAAGGCCGTCTTCTGCGAAAAGCCGATCGCTCTCGATCTCGCGCGGGTGGACGCCTGCTGGCGCGAGATCGAACCCTTCGATCCGCTGTTCCAGATCGGTTTCAATCGCCGCTTCGATCCCTCGATGGCGGAGCTCAAGCGCCGACTCGACGCGCAGGAGCTGGGCCCGCTGCGGCAGCTCGTGATCACGAGCCGCGATCCCGATCTGCCGAGCCTCGACTATCTGCGCCGCTCCGGAGGAATCCTCCGCGACATGACCATTCACGACTTCGACATGGCACGCTTCCTCCTTCCCGAGGAGCCGCAGGAGGTCATGTGCATGGCCTCGGTGCAGTTCGAACCGCGGCTCGCCGAACTCGGCGACCACGACACGGCTGTCGTCCTGCTGCGCACCCGAAGCGGCATCCAGGCGGTGATCATGAACAGCCGCCGCGCCGCCTACGGCTACGATCAGCGGGTCGAGGCGCTGTGCGAGGGAGGCGCTCTGTTCGTAGGCAATCTCCGCCCCCATGCGGTCGAGCGCTGGGACTCCGGGGCAACCGGGGCGGCGGCTCCGCTCCTTCACTTCTTCGTCGAGCGGTACCGGGAGTCGTA
>CAZHHU010000029.1:22947-30087 GCA_964532215.1 uncultured Geminicoccaceae bacterium | reverse complement strand
CCTCCCGCAGTCCCCACCAGATCGCATGGCTCTTCCAGCTGCCGTCGAGCACCGCCTGCACCCGCTGGATATAATACGGCCCCCAGTTGTCGATGATCGCCGTGAGATGGGCACGGGGTGCAAAGCGGCTCATGTCCGAGGCCTGGCCGAAGGCCCACGCCCCGCGCTCCTCGGCCACCTGAAGGGGGGCGGCGCTGTCCGTGTGCTGGGTGATGATATCCGCGCCCTGATCGATGAGCGCCTTGGCGGCATCCGCCTCCTTGCCCGGATCGTACCAGCTGTTGACCCACACCACCTTGGCCACCGCATCCGGCCGCACCCGGCGCATGGCGAGCATGAAGGCATTGATGCCCATGACCACCTCGGGAATGGGGAAGGAGGCGACGTAGCCGACGATGCCCGACTTCGTCATGTGACCGGCGATGGTGCCGATCACCGTCCGCCCCTCGTGAAAGCGGGCGTTGTAGACGGCGACGTTCGGCGCCGTCTTGTAACCGGTGGCGTGCTCGAATTTGACCTGCGGGAACTGTTTCGCGACGCGGATGACGGAGTTCATGAAGCCGAAGCTGGTGGCGAAGATGATGGCATGGCCGCTGGCCGCGAGCTGCCGCAGCACCCGCTCGGCGTCGGGACCTTCCGCGACCTTCTCGACGTAGGTCGTCTCGACCCGCTCACCGAGCGCCGCCTCGACCTCCCGCCGGCCCACGTCATGGCGGTAGGTCCAGCCGTGATCGCCGATGGGTCCCACATACACCCAGCCCGCCTTGAGACGTTCCCCTGCGGCGAGGCGCCTGAGGGGCGAAGCGAGCGCGGCACCGGCACCCAGACCGGCGAGGAGATGGCGCCGGGTGGCTTTGGAGCTCATGACGGTTTCCTCCACTTCGATCTCACACCGGGGGATGGAAGGGCCTGCCGAGACAGGCCGGCGCCCGCAGCCGACCGCTGCGGGCGATGACGAGAAGCACCGCGATGGTGGCGAGATAGGGCAGCATGGACAAGACCTGCGCCGGCACGGCCACGAGCCCGAGGCCCTGGGCGTGGAGCTCGAGGATCGTCACCCCGCCGAAGAGCCAGGCGCCGAGCAGAAGCCGCCACGGGCTCCAGGAGGCGAACACCACCAGCGCGAGCGCGATCCAGCCGCGCCCCGCGGTCATCTCCTCGATCCAGAGCGGCGTGTAGGAAAGCGAGAGGAAGGCGCCTGCGAGGCCGCTCGTGGCGCCGCCGAAGAGCAGCGCGAGATAGCGCACCCGGATCACCGGATGGCCGAGGGCGTGCGCGGCATCCGCGTTCTCGCCGCAGGCGCGGAGAATGCGCCCCGCCCGCGTGCGCCGCAGGAACAGCGCGAGACCCGGCGGCAGCAGGAGGCCGAGGTAGACGAGAATGTCGTGGCGGAACAGCACCGGCCCCACGAGCGGCCACGCCGAAAGCCCGGGAATGTCGAGCCGGGGCAGCCGCTCTCCCGGCACGCCCACGAACCCGGCCCCGAGCAGCGATGACAGGCCGACACCGAAGATCGTGAGTGCGAGGCCGCTTGCCACCTGGTTCGCGAGCAGGGTCAGGGTGAGCAGCCCGAAGAGCAGTGCCAGCAGGGCCCCCGCGAGTGCGGCTGCGAGGAGGCCGAGATGGGGGTTGCCGCTCGTCGTCGCGGTCGCGAATGCGGCGATCGCGCCGGTGAGCATCATGCCCTCGACGCCGAGGTTGAGCACGCCGGAGCGCTCGACGACGAGCTCGCCCGCGGCGGCGAGCAGCAGCGGCGTCGCGGCGGCGATGATGCTCGCAAGCACGGCGGTGAGCGGATCCATGGGCGCCCCCTAGGCCCGCCGCCGCGCGGGATATGCGCGCAGGCGGTAGCGGGCGAAGACCTCGCAGCCGAGGAGGAAGAACAGCAGCATGCCCTGAAAGACGCCGCCCACGGCCTGGGGCAGGCCGGCCTCGATCTGCGCGTTTTCGGCGCCGATGTAGGAGAGCGCCACCACGAGGCCGGCGAGGAGCACGCCCGCGGGGTGCAGGCGCCCGAGAAAGGCGACGATGATGGCGGTGAACCCGTAACCCGGGGAGATGCGCGGCACGAGCTGGCCGATCGGCCCCGCCACCTCGAAGACCCCGGCGAGGCCGGCGAGGCCGCCCGAGATCAGCATCGCCGCCCAGATCACCCGCGGCCGGCGAAAGCCGGCATAACGCGCCGCGGCGGGGGCGAGGCCTGCGACCCGGGCGCCGAAGGCGCCGAGGGCACGACGCTCGACGACCCAGGCCACCGGCACCGCGAGAAGTGCGACCAGGGCACCGAGATGGAGGCGCGTGCCCGCGAGGACGAGGGGTGCCGTCGCCGCCTCCGGGAAGAGACGCGATTGCGGGAAGCCGAAGCCCTCGGGATCCTTCCACGGCCCGTGGACCAGGGTCGAGAGCAGGAGCAGCGCCACATAACTGAGCATGAGGCTCGTGAGGATCTCGTTGACCTCGAAGCGCGCCTTGAGAAGGGCGGGAATCGCGGCCCACAACATGCCGCCCAGGACACCGGCGAGGAGCATCAGGGGGAACAGCCAGGGTGCGCCCACGTCCGGGAGGAAGAGGGCGATGGCGCCGCCGCAGATGGCGCCGAGCGTGAACTGTCCCTCGGCACCGATGTTCCACACCCCCGCCCGGAAGCCGAAGGCGAGACCGAGGGCGATGAGGACGAGGGGCGCCGCCTTGACGCCGAGCTCGCCGAGGCCGTAGCGGCTGTCGATGGGGGAGATGAAGAAGGCGTAGAGTGCGGCGCCCGGGGCATGGCCGAGCAGGGCGAAGAGGATCGCACCCGCAAGCAGCGTCAGCAGCACCGCCACCACGGGTGCGAGCAGGGCGACCGCCGCCGAGCGTTCGATCCTGGGCTCGAGCCCGATCCTCATCTCACACGGATTCCGCCTCGCGATCGATTCCGGCCATCATCAGCCCGATGCGCCCGAGGTCGACGTCGCGCGTTCTCATCGGCGGGAACAGCCGGCCGGCATGGAGCACCGCAATGCGGTCCGCGAGCATGAAGAGCTCGTCGAGATCCTGGGAGACGAGCAGGACGGCCGTGCCGGCCTCGGCCAGGGCGACGAGATCGCGGTGCACCGCGGCTGCGGCCGCGGCATCGATGCCCCAGGTGGGCTGGGCCACCACGAGCACCTCGGGGTGCTGAAGGATTTCGCGCCCGACGACGAACTTCTGCAGATTGCCGCCCGAGAGGCTGGCGGCCGCCACCTCGAGGCCGGGCGTGCGGACATCGAAGCGGCGCACGATCTCGCCTGCGAAGGCGGCGACCGCGCGCGGGCGGATCCAGCCGAGGCGGGTGAGGGCGAGGCGGGGCCAGGCCGAAAGCAGGGCGTTCTCGGCGAGCGTCAGCTCACCCACCGCCGCATGGCCGAGGCGCTCCTCGGGAAGCGTGCAGAGGCCGAGCCGCCGCCTGCCCGCGACGTCGAGGTGGCCGATCGGGCGGGCGTGGATGCGGATGCTTTCCGGCCGCGGCGCGAGACGCTCGCCGCTCAGCGCCTCGACGAGCTCGCGCTGGCCGTTGCCGGCGACGCCGGCGATACCCAGGATCTCGCCGCGGTGGAGGGTGAAGGAGATCTCGCGCAGCGCCACCCCGAAGGGATGGTCGGCGGGCAGCGAGAGGTTCTCCACCTCGAGGGCCGGCGCGCGCCCGGTGAGGCGCTGCGGCGCCCGCACCGGCTCCCGCACCTCCTCGCCGACCATGAGACGCGCGAGCGTCTCCACCCGCTCCCGCCGCGGCTCCACGGTCGCCACCACCCGACCGCCGCGGAGGATCGTGGCGCGATCGCACAGTTCCACCACCTCCTGCAGGCGGTGGCTGATGTAGAGGATCGACGTGCCGGCGGCGGCGATGCGCGCGAGCGTGCGGAACAGCGCCTCGGCCTCCTGGGGGGTGAGCACCGAGGTCGGCTCGTCCATGATGAGGAGCCGCGGCTCCTGCAGCAGGCAGCGCACCACCTCGAGGCGCTGCCGTTCGCCCACCGACAGTCCGTGCACCTCCCGCCGCGGCGCAAGCTCGAGCCCATAGCGCGCGCCCACCTCGAGCAGCCGGCGTTCGAGTTCCGGGAAGGGGATCTCGTCCTCGAGGGCGAGGGCCACGTTCTCGAGCACGGTCATCGCCTCGAAGAGGGTGAAATGCTGGAACACCATGGCGATGCCGAGCCGCCGCGCGTCATGCGGGGAGCGCATCGCGACCGGCCGGCCGTCGATCAGGATCTCGCCCGCATCCGGCTGCAGCACGCCGTAGACGATCTTGACGAGCGTGCTCTTTCCGGCCCCGTTCTCGCCGAGAAGCGCGTGGATCTCGCCCGGTGCGACCGCGAGATCGATGCCGTCGTTGGCGAGCACGCCCGGAAAACGCTTGACGATTCCGCGAAGTTCGAGGCGGGGCGGCATGGTCGGGCGGCGGACTCCGAGCGGGCGGCGCGGATGGAAGCAGCTCGCGCCCGGCGGCGCAAGTGGGGGAAGGCGGTTGCGCTCTGGCGGCTGCAGCGAAGAAAGTGACGCAGCTGCGCCTGTGCTCCGGAGCCGCCCCGGGCAGTGCTGGGCCGCGCGGCAGCCAGCTGCAGCATCGCGGGGAGTGCATCATGAAGAGTGATCTCGACATCGCGCGCGAGGCCGAACTCGCGCCCATCGCCGAGGTGGCCGGGGAGCTCGAGATTCCGGCCGACGCCCTTCATTTCTACGGACGCGAGGTGGCCAAGGTCGATCTCGGCTTCATCGAGGGACTGGCGCAAAGACCGCGGGGCAAGCTCGTGCTCGTCTCCGCGATCACCCCGACGCCGGCCGGGGAAGGCAAGACCACGACGACCATCGGCCTCGGCGACGGACTGAGGCGGCTCGGCCATCGTGCAGCGGTGTGCATTCGCGAGCCCAGCCTCGGCCCCTGCTTCGGCATGAAGGGCGGGGCGGCGGGCGGCGGCCATGCCCAGGTCGCGCCCATGGAGCGCATCAATCTCCACTTCACCGGCGACTTCCACGCCGTCGCCGCGGCTCACAACCTGCTCGCGGCGATGGTCGACAACCATGTCTACTGGGGGAACGAGCGGGGCATCGATCTGCGGCGCATCGTCTGGCGCCGCACCGTGGACATGAACGACCGGGCGCTCAGGCGGATCACCGTCGGCCTCGGGGGCATCGCCAACGGCTTTCCACGCGAGGACGGGTTCGAGATCACCTCGGCCTCGGAGATCATGGCCGTCTTCTGCCTCGCCCGCGATCTCGCCGATCTCGAACGCCGGCTCGGCAACATGATCGTCGCCTATACGCGCGAGCGCGCGCCGGTGACCGCCGGCGAACTCGGCGCCGTGGGCGCCATGGCCGCACTCCTGCGCGATGCCTTCATGCCCAATCTCGTCCAGAGCCTGGAGCACACCCCGGCCTTCGTGCATGGCGGGCCCTTCGGCAACATCGCCCACGGCTGCAACTCGGTGATCGCCACCGAGACGGCGCTGCGCCTCGCCGACTATGTGGTCACCGAGGCGGGTTTCGGCGCCGACCTCGGAGCCGAGAAGTTCTTCGACATCGTGTGCCGCAAGGCCGGTTTCGAGCCCGATGCGACCGTCGTCGTCGCCACGGTGCGGGCGCTCAAGATGCACGGCGGCGTGGCCCGCGATGCGCTCGGCGAGGAAAACCTCGATGCGCTGCGAAAGGGCCTCGCGAACCTCACCCGTCACGTCCTCAACGTGCGCAAGTTCGGCGTGCCCGCGGTGGTCGCCCTCAACCGCTTCACCTCCGACACCCCGGCCGAACTCGATCTCGTGCTGCGCCATTGTGAAGAGGAGCTCGGCGTCGCCTGCCACGTCTGCGAACACTGGGCCAAGGGCTCGGCGGGCATCGAGGGGCTGGCGCGCGCCGTGGTCGAGCTGTGCGCGCGGCCGCGGCTGCTCGATGGCCGGGGCTTCCGCTTTCTCTATCCCGACGACATGTCGCTGTGGGTGAAGATGCGCACCATCGCCACCGAGATCTACGGGGCCTCGGACATCATCGCCGACAAGCGGGTGCGGGATCAGTTCCGGGCCTTCGACGCCGCCGGCTACCGGCATTTTCCGGTGTGCGTCGCCAAGACCCAGTACAGCTTCTCCACCGATCCCGATCTCAAGGGGGCGCCGAGCGGCCACGTGGTTCCCATCCGGGAGATCCGTCTCGCCGGCGGGGCCGAGTTCCTGGTGGTGATCTGCGGCGACATCATGACCATGCCCGGCCTGCCGCGGCGTCCCGCCGCCGAGGACATCGGCCTCGACGAGGCGGGACGCATCCGCGGCCTGTTCTGAAGCGGAGCCCTGCACTCGGGCTCAGGCGGCCCCGAGCGCCTCGCGGGCGGCGGCGAGGAAGTCGTTGGCGGCCCGCTCGAGCCCGGCGACCTCCCGGCCCAGGGCGGCCACGGCGGCACGCATGCCACCCGAATCGTCCTCGGCGCTTCCGCCGACGCTCGCGGCCACCTCGTCCGAGGCCTGGGCCACCCGCTGCACCTGCTGCGAGATGTCGCGGGTCACCACGCTCTGCTCCTCGACGGCCGCGGCGATGGCGCCGGCGGCACCGTCCACCTCGCCGATCGTCGCGGCAAGCGTGTCGACGGCCCGCGAGAGTTCGGCGACGCTCGTGCCGACGCTGGTGATGCGGCGGGAGATGTCGTCGCTCGCCTGGGCGCTCTGGGTGGCGAGGGCCTTGACCTCATTCGCCACCACCGCGAAGCCCTTGCCCGCCTCACCGGCATGCGCGGCCTCGATCGTGGCATTGAGCGCGAGCAGGTTGGTCTGCTCGGCGATGCTCCGGATCATCCCCACGATCTCCGCGATCTGGGTCGCCACCTCGGTGCACTGCTGGGCGGCCCGCTTGGCGCTCTCCACGTCGCCGACGCTGCGTTTCGCCACCTCGGCGCAGAGCCCGGCGTTGCGGCCGATTTCCGCGACCGAGGCGGTCATTTCCTCGATCGCCGCGGCCACGCCCTGAACGTCGCGGGCCGTGGATGTCGCCGACTCGCCAATCCCGTCCGCGGCCCGGGCGAGCTCCTCGGTGGTCTGCCGGACGATCCCCGCGACCTTGCCCACTTCCTCTTCGAAGCGGCGCGTGAGCTCTTCGAAGCGCTTCGCCCGCGTGCCCATCTTCTCGAGCACCATGTTCGCCCAG
>CAZHHU010000029.1:17101-22847 GCA_964532215.1 uncultured Geminicoccaceae bacterium | reverse complement strand
AGGACCATGGCGGCGGTTGCGAGCGCGGCGAGCACGAGCAGGCCCTGAAGCGCGGTGCGCAGCCCCTCGCCCCAGAGGCCGGCCGGCAGCAGCGCGATCGCCGCGATCAGGGTGAAAAAGGCCAGCGGGAGGGCGAGGCCGAGGCTGGATCCGTCGAGCCAGGCCGGCGTCCGCCGCCGCCGGTCGGCCGAGACCTTGACGGTCTGGCTAGTTTCGCGCGAGCGTGAGGACGTACTCATTGAAGCTCACTCCCTTCTCGCGGAGAAAGCTGTCGAGGCGCGCGCGGGACGCCTCGAGGCCGCGTCGCCGATCCTCGTGGCCGTGTTCGATGCCGCGAAGCTCGGCATACAGCGATGTGATGGTGTCGACGGCAGCGCGTGGTGCCGTGCGCCGGTTGGAGTGGTAGCCCAGCACCTTGCCGCTGCCATCAATGGTGGGCGTGACATGGGCGAGCACCCAGTAGTGATCCCCGTTCTTGCACAGGTTGACGACGAGGGCGAAGAGCTCCTCACCCTTCTGGATCGTCTCCCACAGCAGCTGGAACACGCAGCGCGGCATGTCGGGATGGCGCACGAGGCTGTGCGGCTGGCCGATGACCTCCTCCTCCCGGAAACCGGAGACGGCGAGGAAGATGTCGTTGGCGTAGGTGATCCGCCCCTTGGGATCGGTCTTGGTGACGATGATGTCGCTGTCGCGGAACCGGCGCTCGACTCCGGTCGGCCGGATCGTCTGCCGGAGCGGCCGCGCGGTGCGCCGGCCTTCTCTCATGGCCAACATCGGCGAGGCTCCGAACTGAGGTTGGGCTCCTCCCGACGCCCGGAGGGGGCCGCGCGCCGGGACGGATCCGTTATGCGTGGCGGATGTTAAGGACGCGTAAATCGCGCGCTGCGCTCAGGCGGCCACCGGCTCGCGCAGCATCGCTGCGAGCTCGCGGGCGTTCTCCACCGCGTGTGCGGCCTCGTCGGTGTTGTCGAAATAGACGAAGACGTCGCGCCCTTCGGCGAGGCGCGCCCGCAGCCATCCGGCCCAGTCCTCGAGCAGGGCGCGGGAGTAGGCCCCGCGGTAGCGTCGCTCGTGTCCATGCAGGCGCACATACACGAAGTCCGCGGTCACCACCCGCGGCCCCACGAGTCCGGCGAGATCGAACGGGCAGAAGGCGCAGCCGCGGGCCCGCAGCAGGGCATAGATGTCCTCGCGGTGCCAGCTCGTGTCGCGGAACTCGAAGCTGTAGCGATGACCGTCCGGCAGGCCCTCGAGGAAGCGCTCGAGGCGCGCTGGATCGGCGGGAAAGCGCGGCGGCAGCTGGAACAGGATCGGCCCGAGCTTGGCGCCGAACAGCGCCACCCGCGCGAACAGCTGATCGAGCAGCGGGCCGCAGTCCTCGAGCCTGCGGAAATGCGTGATCACCCGCCACGCCTTGACGGCGAAGACAAAGTCTTCCGGCGTGCGTTCGACCCAGCTGCGGATCAGGTTCTCCCGCGGCAGCCGGTAGAAGCTCGCGTTGACCTCGACGGAATTCAGATGGCGGGCGTAATGGGCAAGCCACTCGCCCTGGCGCAGCCCGGGCGGATAGAAGATGCCGCGCCAGTTCGCATAGGCCCAGCCGGAGGTACCGACCCGTGCTTCGGCCACGTCGCGACCGCCTTACGGCGCGTGGTCAGTGGGCGGCGAGCCAGGCGTCGCGCAGGACCCCGGTCTCGAGCTCGAGCTCCTCAAGCCGGTTCTTGACCACGTCCCCGATGCTCACGATGCCCACGAGCCGCCCTTCCTCCACGACGGGAAGGTGGCGCACGCGGTGGTTGGTCATGAGATCCATGACCTGCTTGATCGAGGCCTCGGGCGTACAGCTGCGCACGGCATGGCTCATGACATCCCGCACCCGGCGGCCGGGGTCGAGCAGCGCCGCACCCTCCTCGGCGAGCGCCCGGACGATGTCCCGTTCCGAAATGATGCCATCGACATGCACGCCGTCGTCGCTCACCACGAGGGCGCCGATGTTCTCGAGCACGAGTTTGCGCAGGGCGGTCGCGACGGTCACGTCGCTGCGCACCGTCACCACCCGTCCCCCCTTCTTCGTGAGGATGTCGCGCACCTTCATGCTCTGCCTCCTTCCCCACCCCACGAGCTCAAGATGCGCCGGCGCGGGGCTCCGGTCAACGCACGGCCGCTCACGCGCCACCGAGGGCCAGGGCCCGTCCCCGTGCCGCCGCGTCAGCCGGCGAGACGGGTGCGGATGCGGACCTCGCCGGTGAGCGTGCGGTGGACGGGGCAGCGGTCCGCGATCTCGAGCAGCCGCGCCTTCTGCTCCTCATCGAGGGGCCCCTCGATCGTGAGCACCCGCTCGAAGACATCGACCCGGCCCTCCCGGCTCTCGCAGTCCTCGCAGTCGCGGGCGTGGATCCGCTCGTGGCGCACGAGGACGGAGATCCTTCCCACCGGCCATCCCTTGCGCCGCGCGTACATGCGCAGGGTCATGGCGGTGCAGCTCGCGAGCGCCGCCGAAAGAAGCTCATAGGGGTTCGGACCGCGATCCGCTCCGCCGGCGCTTTGCGGTTCGTCGGCCGTGAACTCGTGGCGGCCGGCCTGCACCCGCAAGGTGTAGGGGCCGGGCTCCGCCTCGCAGACGAGTACCTCGCCCCGCGCCGGACGGAGCCGGACCGGCGCGTCCTCACGCGCGTTGGTCATCACCTCCTCCTTCCCGACTGCCGCCTTCGAGCCGTTCGCGGAGCCGGTCCAGAAACGCCGTCTGGGCCGGCAGGAGCTTGTGGCGCGCGGTCTCGAGATCGAACCAGCCCGCGCGGTCGACTTCCGGGAATGCGCGCATGCGTCCGGAATTCGGCGGCCATTCGAGGCGGAAGCTGTTGCTCCTGAGACGCGCGGGATCGAAGTCGCCCGCGAACGCCCAGGCCTGCACGATCTTGCCGCTCGGCTGCCGCACCGTGCCGAGGGGGAGATACGGCCCGTGGGGCTCGAACCCGGTCTCCTCGCGGAACTCGCGCACGGCGGCGGCGAGGGCGTCCTCGCCGGGATCGATCTCTCCCTTGGCGATCGACCACACGCCCGCGTCGCGGTGCTGGAAGAAGGGGCCGCCCGGATGAACGAGCAGCACCTCGAGCACGCCCTTCTTGCGGCGGTAGGGCAGGAGGCCGGCGCTCACCCGGGCCATGACCGGCTCCGCCGGGCGAGGTGATGCGCCGCGACCGTCGGGACCGCCCCACGGCGTCGGCCCGCCGCGCGGAACAGCCGGCCGCGCATGGACGCGCGATCAGCCTTCGGCCCGCTGCGAGGCCCGCCGCCGCCCCGAGCTGCTGCGCGCACCCTCGCCTTTGCCGCTCAGCTCCTCGATCTGGCGCTGGAGGTTTTCGAGCTGGGCGCGCAGGGCGCGGACTTCCTCGCTGAGCGCACGGGCACTCTCCTCGGCGGCGCCCGCCGGGCGTTCGCCTTCCTCCCGGGGCCCGCTTTCCGCCGCTGCGGGCGGCCGGAAGGGGCTGAACATCGCCGCCGCACGCTGCATCATGCTGAGGTTCTGGCGCGTGAGCTCCTCGAGCTGACGCATCGGCAGAAACGGTCCGAAGGCGCGTTCGAGATAGCTCCGGAACTGGTCCTGATGGCGGGCGAAGTTTTCCATGCTCAGCTCGAGGTAGCGCGGCAGCAGGGCGTGGAGGCTGTCGTCGTAGAAGCTGATGAGCTGGCGCAGGAAGCCGATGGGGAGCAGGTTGCGCCCGCGGTTGTCCTCCTCGAGGATGATCTGGGTCAGCACCGAACGGGTGATGTCCTCGCCGGTCTTGGCGTCGAAGACGACGAACTCCTCGCCCTCGCGGATCATGCGCGCGAGCTCTTCGAGGGTGACGTAGCTGCTCGTCGCCGTGTTGTAGAGCCGCCGATTGGCGTACTTCTTGACGACGGCCACCTTGCGCTGCTTGGCGGGGCCGTTGCCGCCGCCGCGGTTCGAGCTCATGGTGCTGCTCCCTCGCGCGGCCCGCGTCCCGGACGCGAGCCGGCGCTCGCCCTCACCGGTCGAGCCTGCCCGCTTCTGTCATAATCGGGGAAACGGCTCAAGCCTGTTCGGGCTCGGCCCCGGCCGGCAGAGGCTCGACCTCCTCCGGCTTCTCGAGGAGCTCGCTCGCGCCCGCCTGGATCTCCGCCTCCTCGGGCGAGCGCGCGACATTGACCGTGACCTCGACCTCGACCTCGGGATGCAGCGCCAGCGTCACCCGGTGCACGCCCAGGGTCTTGATCGTCGCCGCGAGCCGCACCTGCTGCCGGGTGACGTGAATGCCGGCTTCAGCGAGCGCCTGGGCGACATCGCGCGCCGACACCGAGCCGTAGAGGGAGCCGCTCTCGCTGGCCTGGCGGATGATCGTCACGCTGCGGCCTGCGATGTCCTGGGCGACGCGCTCCGCTTCCTGGCGCTGCTCGAGGTTGCGCGCCTCGAGCTCCTTGCGGCGCGCCTCGAAGCTCGCGATGGCCTCCTTCGTCGCCCTGAGCGCCTTGCCCTGGGGGATCAGGTAGTTGCGCGCATAGCCCGGCTTGACGTCGACGACATCGCCCATCTGGCCGAGCTTGGGAATGCGTTCGAGGAGAATGACCCGCATCGCCTCCCTCCGCCGCTCAGCGCTGCAGGGTGAAGGGGAGCAGTGCGAGGATCCGCGCCCGCTTGATGGCCCGCGCGAGCGCCCGCTGCTCCTTTGCCGTCACGGCGGTGATGCGCCGCGGGATGATCTTTCCCGTCTCCGAGACGAACCGCTGCAGCAGGCGCACGTCCTTGTAGTCGATGCGGGGTGCATCCTTGTGGGCGAAGGGGCTCGTCTTCTTGCGGCGGAAGAAGGGCCGGCGGATGACGACCGTCGGCGGCTCCACCGGACGCGGCGGCTCTTCCCGCACTTCGCTGCCCTCGACCTTGTCGCTCATCGTCCTCGCCCTCCGTCCTCAGCGTCGCCGCTCCTCGCGTCCGCCCCGACCGGCGAGGATGGGGCTCGGTTCCTCGCTCAGCGCCGCGACCTTGACCGTGAGGAAGCGCAGGATGTCCTCGTTGAAACGCTCGCGTTCCTCGATTTCGCGCACGAGATCCTTGGGCGCATCCATGCGCAGATGCAGATAGTGCCCCTTGCGGTGCTTCTTGATCCGGTAGGCGAGCGTTCTGAGACCCCAGTACTCGTTCTTCGCGATCCGCCCGCCGCGCTCCTCGACGAGCTTCGCGAGCTCCTCGGCGAGCGCCTGGGCCTGCTGCGGCGTGAGATCGGGACGGGCGATGAAGGTATGTTCGTAGTACGGCATACGGCGCTGTGATCCCCTGCCTCTCGACACAAGACGGCGGGACGTCCCTCTTCCACGACGTCCCGTGCCGCCTGCCACGTTCCTCGGGAAGCCGGAATTCCGGCGTGCCGAAACGCTGGGCGCCTATATACGGGCGCACGGCCGGCTGGCAAGAGGCGCGTGGCGTTCAGCCGAAGGCCCGGCTTCGCGGGCGGCAGGAGAACCACAGCAGGAAACCGGGCACCGCGAACACGAGAAAGGCGGGGAGACCGAGAAGGAGCCGCAGCGGCGCCCAGGCCCAGGGACCGAGGCCGCGCTCGACCAGCCCCTGGAACCCGACGAGGCTGTTGGCGTTGACGTTGTACCAGATCTTGCCCAGCGAGACCGGCTCGAACGCGCCCGCAGCCCAGAACATGAGGAGCTGGGCGAAGGCCGCGGCGGCCGCGAGCAGGAGCAGCAGGAAGCCGAGCGCGTAACCGATCTGCCGCAT
>CAZHHU010000029.1:15560-17001 GCA_964532215.1 uncultured Geminicoccaceae bacterium | reverse complement strand
TCTCTCGAGCCGATCGCGGTGCCAGGGAGGGCCGGGATGCCGGACGTGATCATCGGCTATGTCCGCTGGGTCGAGGCGATCAACCGGACGGTAGGCCGCGCGATCATGTATCTCGTCATCGTCTCCATGGGATTGCTGCTCTTCGCATCCATATCGCGGACCTTCTTCAATACGTCCTACATATGGATGGTGGAAATGCTGCAGTTCATCCTGACCGCCTACTACATTCTGGGCGGTGGATACTCGGTGCAGCTCGATGCGCACGTGCGCATGGACCTCTTCTACGGAAATCTCTCCGAGCGGGGCAAGGCGATCATCGACGCCGTGACTTCGCTGCTCGTGATCTTCTATCTGGTCGTCCTCCTGATCGGCGCCGTTTCCGGAACGATCTACGCGATCCGCTATGGCCAGGTGAACTATTCGGCATGGCGGCCGCCGCTGTGGCCGATCAAAAGCATCATGACGATCGGCATCTTCCTCATGCTGCTGCAGATGATCGCCGTGTTCTTCCGTGACCTCGCCAAGGCGCGCGGGGAGCCGATCGAATGAGCTACGAGGCCATCGCGCTCTTGATGTTCCTGTCGATGCTGCTGATGCTGGCGACCGGCCAGCGCGTCTTCGGCGTCATCGGCTTCGTGGCCACCGCCTTCGCCCTCGCACTCTGGGGCGAAGGTGCGTTCGAGATGCCGTTCAACGCGAGCTTCCAGGTCCTCAACTGGTACCCGCTCGTGACCCTGCCGCTGTTCGTCTACATGGGCTACATGATGGCGGAGTCCGGCATCGCCGATGATCTCTACCGCATGTTCCACGTGTGGGCGGGGCCCGTGCGCGGCGGCCTTGCCATCGGCACGATCCTGCTCATGACCGTGATCTCGGCGATGAACGGACTCTCGGTCGCGGGGATGGCGATCGGCGCTTCCATCGCCCTGCCCGAGATGCTCAAGCGTTCCTACGACAAGCGCATGATCACCGGGGTGGTGCAGGCGGGAAGCTCGCTCGGCATCCTCATCCCGCCCTCGGTGGTGCTCGTCCTCTACGGCATGATCGCACGGCAGCCGATCGGCCAGCTCTGGCTCGCGGGCGTGTTCCCCGGTCTGCTGCTCGCTTCGCTGTTCATCATCTACATCCTCTTCCGCTGCTGGCTGCAGCCCGAGCTCGGCCCGGCGCTCCCCCCCGAGGAGCGCAACGTGCCCTGGATCGAGAGGCTGCGGCTGCTGCGGGCCGGCATCGCCCCCTTTCTCATCTTCTTCTCCATGACCGGGCTGTTCTTCATGGGGGTGACGAGCCTCGTGGAAAGCTCCGCCGTCGGTGCCGCGGCGGTCACCGTCGCCGCCTGGATCAAGCGGCGTCTCTCCTGGCAGGTGTTCGAGGAGACGGTGCGCAAGACCCTCGGCATCTCCTGCATGTTCATGTGGATCATTCTCGCCGCCCTGTCCTTCGG
>CAZHHU010000029.1:0-15460 GCA_964532215.1 uncultured Geminicoccaceae bacterium | reverse complement strand
GTCAAGGCCCAGAAGCAGATCCGCTGGCGACTTCAGACCTACGCCGGTGCGGCCCTGGCCGAGCATGTCATCAAGCCCTCGATCGTCGCCTTCAACAAGGCGGCGAACGGGGAGATGGTCATCGACCTCTATACCGCCGACCAGCTCGTGCCGCACGGCGAGCTTTTCCGCGCCGTGCAGGCGGGGACCATCGACGCCGCCCAGAGCGACGACGATTCCATCGCCGCGCCCGTGGATGTGGCCGTGTTCGGCGCGTATTTCCCGCTCGCCTCGCGCTACAGCCTCGACGTCCCGACCCTGTGGCACTGGTACGGCCTCAAGGAGATCTGGGAGGAGGCCTATGCCGAGGTCGAGAACGTGACCTGGCTTTCCACCGGTGCCTGGGATCCGTGCAACTTCGCGACCACCAAGCCGATCCGCTCGCTCAAGGACTTCGAGGGTCTCAGGCTGTACATGTTCCCGACCGTCGGCCGCTTCATGCAGCGCTTCGGGGTGATCCCCATCTCGCTGCCCTACGAGGACGTCGAACTCGCGATCCAGACCGGCGAGCTCGACGGCGTGGCCTGGTCGGGCATCACCGAGGACTACACGGTGGGCTGGGCCGACGTCACCAAGTACTACCTCACCAACCCCGTCTCGGGCGCCTGGGCGGGTTCCTATTTCGTCAACACGGAACGCTGGAACGAACTGCCGGAGCATCTGAAGACGCTGTTCCAGCTCTGTATCGACAGCTCGCACTACTACCGCCTGCACTGGTACTGGTGGGGCGAGGCGAACTACCGCGTCTACGGCGGCAAGCTCGAGCTCACCTCGATTCCCCAGGAGGAGTGGCGCACGGTGGAGGAAGAGGCGCGCAAGTTCTGGGACGAGATCGCGGCCCAGAGCGACCGCAACCGCCGTGTGGTGGAAATCCTGAAGAAGTATCTCGCGACCATGGAGAAGGCGGGCCCGCCCTATCGCTACGGCTGAGGCGCGCGTTCCGTCACGACGCCTTTGCGGCTCCCCGGGCTCCGGCCCGGGGAGTTCCTTTTTCACACCATCCCTTCGGTCGGAATGTTGAGGAGTTCGCCGCAGTGCTTGCAGTGCACGGCGTCGGGATCGTGCAGGGCGAGGCCGCAGCGCGGACAGGGCTGCTCCACCTTCGCCGGACGGAACAGGCTCTGGGCGAGGCGGATGAACAGGGAGATGCCGACGATCATGACCACAACCGTAAGCAGCCGCCCCGAGGTGCCGACGGGGACGATGTCCCCGAAGCCGGTGGTGGTGAGCGCGGTCACGGTGAAATAGAGCGCATCGACATAGTCGGAGATGCCGGGGTTGACCGCGTGCTGCTGCAGATAGACGACCGCGCTCATGACGAAGAGGAACACGAACAGATCGAGACCGGCACGGATCGCCCGGCCATGAAGGCGCAGGAAGGCCACCTCCTGCTCGAGCCGGCCGAGGAGGTGGTAGGAGCGCAGCAGGCGCACCGCGCGCAGGATGCGCAGGAAGGCCAGATTTTCGACGAAGGCGGGCAGCAGCAGCGAGACGATCACGAGCAGGTCGGCGACCGTGCTCCAGAGCAGGAAGTGCCGCAGTCCATTGGCTGCCGCGAGGGCGCGGGCGGTGAACTCGAGCGCGAGGAGGATGCCGATCGCGAACTCGAGCCCCGCCAGCCGCTGATCCGGGCCGAGGAAGGTGGCGACGAGAAAGAAGGTCACGGTCGCGAGATCGAAGGCGAGCAGCAGGTAGTGGAAGACCGTCGCCCGCCGACCGGTCCCCCAGTAGAGATCACGGAGAAGACTGCGCAGTCTCGCGAACACGCTTCCGTTCCATCGCGGCAGCAGCAAAGGGGATCCCGCCTGCAGGCGTCAAGCGGGGCATGTCGCAATCCGGCCAGCCGCGGCACGGCGGGTCGGTTGACCCGGATCCCGAAGGGGCTAGGCTTCCGCCATCCATGATCCGCGTGTCGGCATGCGCCCGCCGCTCTGCGGAGATCAACGAGGGCGCGCGAGGAGGCTGAACGTGAACCACCGGCACCGCATCCATGTCGTCGCCGGCGCGCTCGCCGCGGCGAGCCTGTGCTTTGCGGCCGCAGACCCGGCGCAGGCCGAGAAGCCCTTCGAGGGCGTGACCGTCAACCTCATGACCTTCACCGGCCCGCAGATCGCCGAACCCCTGCAGCGGCGTGCGCCGGAATTCAAGGAACGCACGGGGGCGACGATCAACGTGGTGACCGTGCCCTTCTCCGATCTCTACACGCGGCTGCTCACCGACTGGGCGACGGGGACGAACAGCATCGATGCCGCGGTGTTCGCGCCGCAGTGGATGGTCGACTACGTCCAGGGCGGCTTTCTCGAGGATCTCACCGACCGGGTCGCGAACGATCCCGACCTTCAGGTGGAGGACATCGCGCCCTTCTTCCGCGAATTCAGCCAGCAGTACGGCGGCCGCACCTACATGATCACCCTCGATGGTGATTTTCAGATGGTCTACTACCGGACCGACGTGCTCGAGAAGCTCGGCAAGAAGCCCCCCGAGACCTGGGAGGACTATCTCGACATCGCCCGCGCCGCACACGGCATGGACATGAACGGGGACGGCGAGGGCGACTACGGCTCCTGCATCTCCAAGAAGAGGAACGCCCAGGCCTACTGGGCCGTGTTCTCGATCGCCTCCGGTTTCCTCCAGTCGCAGGGCACGAGCCAGGGCGTATTCTTCACCACCGACGACTCGATGACGCCGCTCGTGGACAATCCGGGCTTCCGGCGCGCGCTCGAGGTCTACGTCGAGACGACGAAGTACGGGCCGCCGGACGAGATCAATCTCGACGTCGGCGACACCCGTGCCCTGTTCACCGCCGGCCGCTGCGCGCTCACCATCGACTGGGGCGATATCGGCACCCTCGCCATCGACCCGGAAACCTCGCGGGTCAAGGATCTCGTCGGGGCGGTCATTCTCCCCGGCTCGCGCGAGGTGCTCGACCGCGAGACGATGACCATGGTGCCCTGTGACGAGCGGACCTGTCCCTATGCCATCAATGGGGTCAACCGGGCGCCCTATGCGGCCTTCGGCGGCTGGTCCGGAGCCATCAACAGGGCGGCGCCGGAGAAGGTCAAGGACGCGGCCTATGCCTTTCTCTCCTACATGAGCCAGCCGGTGCAGTCGAACGTGGACGTCACCATCGGCATCACCGGCTTCAATCCCTATCGCATCTCCCAGTTCGAGAACCTCGATCTGTGGATCAAGGCGGGGATGAGCCGCGAGGCGGCAGAGAACTACCTCGGCGCGATCAAGGCGAGCCTCGAGAGCCCGAACATGGTGCTGGATCTCCGCATTCCGCAGAACCAGCGCTACCAGCAGGTGATCCTCGATACCGCGATCGCCCGCCTGCTCGCGGGTGAACTCACGATCGAGGAGACGATGAAGGAGATCTACCGCGGCTGGGACGAGCTCAATGAGGAGCTCGGCCGGGCGGAGCAGCTCGCCGCCTACCGCGCTTCGCTCGGCATCGGTGGCTGAAGGGCGGAGAGACGTCCGGGGCCGGCGGCATGAATCCGCCGTCGGCCCCGGGTGGCGGTGCGGAGACATGCACGCGTGAGCACGGCGGCGGCGGTCCCGCCCGAAGCGGTACGCGGAGGGCGTCTCGCCCGCTGGCTGGACGAGCGGGCGCATCTCGTCTTCATTCTTCCGGCGACGCTCATCGTCCTCGCCTTCTCCATCTTCCCGCTGCTGCTGTCCCTGTATTTCGCCCTCACCCGCTTCCGCTTCGCGCCCGGAGGTTTCGTCTTCCGCTTCGTCGGCCTCGCCAATTTCGAGAAGCTGCTCTTCGGCAGCGAAAGCTGGCGCTTCCTCGGCCGCATGACCCCCTGGACGGCTTTCGATCTTTTCGTGGCGCTCGCCGTCACGCTCGGCTTCGGCTGGTGGCTCGCCCGTCATCTCCGCCGCGGCCCCTTCCGATGGTCGGCAATCGCGGGCCGCCTGCTGTTCGCCCTCACCGCCGGCGGCCTCATCGTCCTCTTCGCGCGCACCACCGGAGACGGCGGCGGCCTCGGCTCGCTCACCCAGACGCTCTTCTACGTGCTCCTGGGCTGTGCGGTGCAGTTCGCCCTCGGACTCGCGCTCGCGCTTCTGTGTGCCCAGCTGGGGCGCGGGCGCGCTTTCTTCCGCGTCGTCTTCTTCCTGCCGCTGATGATCACGCCCGTGGGCGTGGCCTACATGTTCCGCATGCTCGCGGACATGTCCAAGGGCCCCTTCGCCCCGCTCTGGCAGGCGTTCGGGCTCGGCGACTTCGCCTGGGCGTCGGATCCCTGGCTCGCGCGTCTCGTGGTCGTGATCGGCGACAGCTGGCAGTGGATCCCCTTCGTCTTCATCGTCCTGCTCGCCGCGCTCGAGAGCCTGCCGCGCGACCAGATCGAGGCGGCGCAGCTGGATGGCGCCGGCCCGTTGCAGATCTTCCGCGACATCACCTGGCCGCAGATCGCGCCGGTGGCGGCCACGGTCGTGCTCATCCGGATCATCGAGGCGTTCAAGATCATCGATCTGCCCAACGTGCTCACGAACGGGGGCCCCGGCACCGCTACCGAGTCGATGACGCTTCACTCCTTCATGCTCTGGAGGACGCTGGATCTCGGCGGCTCGGCCGCAGTCGCCTACATGCTCCTGTTCGTGACCGTCGTGCTCTGTGTCTCCTTCTTCAATCTCGTCGTGCTGCCGCTCAGGGAGCGGCGGCGATGAACGGGCGGTTCGCGGCCTCCCGCGCGTTCCGCCGGCTGTTCGAGCCGCCGGCGCTCGGCCGGCGGGCGCCGCTCGCGGCCCTTCTCCTCGCGGCCGCGCTCCTGCTGTGGAGCCTCGTCGTCCTCTTCCCGCTCTACTGGCTCGCGGTCACCTCGCTGAAGCTTCCGATCGACGTCAACGAAGGGCCGAAATACGTTCCCTTCCTCGACTTCACTCCCTCCCTCCACGCCTGGCGCTATCTGCTCGTCGATGTCGCGAACGACACCTTCCGCCCCTATGCGAACTCGCTCGTCGTCGCCGCCGCGAGCACGGCACTCGCGCTCCTTTTCGGCAGCATGGCCGCCTATGCGCTTGCCCGCATGACCTTCCGACCCAGGCTCGGCACCATCGCCCTCTTTCTCGCAGCCCTCGCGCTCGCCGTTGCGGCGGTCGTGCTCGGAGGCCTCGACTGGCGCATCGCCGGCGTCTCGGCTCTGGCTCTGTTCGGCCTCGCGGCGCGCGCCTCAGCGGGTCGCTTCCGGCGTCACCTCGAGAATGCCGACATCCTCTTCTGGCTCATCAGTCAGCGCATCCTGCCGCCGGTGGTGGTCGCGCTCCCGATCTACGTCATGTTCCAGCACCTCGGCCTGCTCGATACGAGAACCGCGCTCGTCGTCACCTACACGACCGTCAACCTGCCGATCGTCGTCTGGCTCATGTACGATTTCTTCGCCGCGCTGCCCCGCGATCTCGAGGAGAGCGCCGAGCTCGACGGTGCGGGGCGGCTTCGCATCTTCGCCGACATCGTGCTGCCGCTCGCCCGCCCGGGGCTCGCGGCGACGGGACTTCTCGTGCTCGTGCTCGCCTGGAACGAATATCTGCTCGCCCTGTTTCTCTCGAGCGCCCGCGCCCAGACCATGCCGCTGCTCGTCGCCGCCCAGAACGCGACCCGGGGTCCGCAGTGGTGGTACATGTCGGTCCTCATCCTCATCATGATCCTGCCCGTGATCGCGGCGGCGCTCGCGCTGCAGCGGTACATCACGCGAGGCCTGCTCGTCGGAGCGATCAAGGGATGAGGGCCGCTTCCGTCCGCCTCGAGCGTCTCACCAAGCGTTTCGGCGCCATCACCGCGGTGCGCGGTCTCGAGATGGCGATCGAGCCCGGCGAGTTCCTCGTCCTTCTCGGACCCTCGGGCTGCGGCAAGACGACGGCGCTGCGCATGATCGCCGGCCTCGAGACGGTGAGCGAGGGGCGCATCTACATCGGCGAGCGCGAGGTCACCCAGGTCCTGCCCAAATACCGCGACGTCGCCATGGTGTTTCAGAGCTACGCCCTCTACCCGCACATGACGGTGGCCGAAAACATCGGCTATCCGCTCAGGGTGCGCGGCGTCGCGCGCGCCGAGCGGGAGCTGCGGGTACACGAGGTGGCCCGTACCGTGCGCCTCGAGGCGCTGCTCGATCGCTATCCGGGCCAGCTCTCGGGGGGTCAGCGTCAGCGCGTGGCGCTCGCCCGGGCGATGGTGCGCCGGCCGCGCGTGTTCCTCATGGACGAGCCGCTCTCCAATCTCGACGCCAAGCTGCGGGCGACCATGCGGGCGGAACTCAGGCATCTGCAGCATGAACTCGGGATCACCACGATCTATGTCACCCATGATCAGGTGGAGGCGATGACCCTCGCCGACCGCGTGGCGGTGATGAACGAGGGCGAGCTGCGGCAGCTCGCACCCCCGGAGAAGATCTACAACGATCCCGACGACCTCTTCGTCGCCGGCTTCATCGGCACGCCGCCCATGAACATGCTCGAGGGCCGGATGCGGGACGGGCATTTCGTCTGCGGAGCGCTCAAGCTGCCGGGGCCGGGCGGCGCCGGCAGAGACGGGCTCGTCTTCGGCATCCGGGCCGAGGACTGCCGCATCGTCGCAGCCGGGGAGGGGAAGGTGGAGGCGGAGGTCTATGCCAGCGAACTCGTGGGCGATCACACCCTCGTCCACTGTCGGCTCGGCGCCGATCGGCTGATCGCGAAGGCGCCCAAGAATTTCCGGCCCGAGATCGGAGCCCGCATCGGCCTCGATTTCGACCTCGCCCACGCCTTCTTCTTCGACGCCAGGAGCGGCCGCCGCCTGCGGTGCTGAAGGGAGCTGGCGCGCCCGAGAGGACTCGAACCTCTGACCTTCGGCTCCGGAGGCCGACGCTCTATCCGACTGAGCTACGGGCGCGACGCCCCTTATCTAGCGCAGCCGCAGCGGCGCTGGAAGGGGTGGCAGGCGGCTGCTGCCACGGCCGTCTCAGGGAGCGCCGGCGCCCGCCCGTTCGCGGGCTTCGCGCAGCAGGCGGCGCGCGATGGCATAGCGGTGCACCTCCGAGGGGCCGTCGTAGACGCGGAAGGCCCGCATCTCGAGAAACAGACGCGCGATCGGCGTGTCGTCGCTCACACCGAGGCCGCCCAGGATCTGCATGCAGCGGTCGAGTACGCGGAACAGGGCTTCGGAGGCGACGACCTTGGCCATCGAGGATTCGTGCCGCGCCTTCTCGCCGCGATCGAGGCGCCAGGCCACCTCCCAGATCCAGAGGCGGGCGGTGCGGAGATCGATCTCGTTGTCCGCGAGCATGAAACCCACCCCTTCGTGGGCGCCGATCTCGACCCCGAACGCGCGCCGCCGGGTCGCGTAGTCGAGCGCGATCTCCTGGGCCCGCACGGCCCCCCCGAGCCAGCGCATGGCGTGGGTGAGGCGGGCAGGTGCGAGGCGCAGCTGGGCGTAGCGGAAGCCCTGCCCGAGCTCGCCCAGGATCTGGTCTTCCACGACCTCGAGGCCGTCGATCGCGACCTCCCAGTGGCCGCCCGTAAAGCTGCGATCCAGCGTCTGCTGACGGCGGACGAGGCGGATTCCCGGCGCGTCCATCGGAACCAGGAACATGGTCGCCCCGACGTCGGGGACGTTGGCCATGAGGATGCCGAGCTTCGCCCCCGCCGCACCGGTGATGAACCATTTGCGTCCGCTCACGCGGAAGCGGCCGCGGCTTACGGGCTCGGCCACGGTGCTGAGCAGCGAGGGATCAGCGCCGGCACCTCCCGGTTCCGACATGAGAAAGCAGGAGCGGATCTCGCCCCGGGCGAGCGGCCGCAGCCATGTCTCCTTCTGCTCCTCGCTCGCGACCTCGAGCAGGAGATGCATGTTGCCCTCGTCGGGGGCCATGATGTTCATCGCCGTGGGGCCGAGCGGGGAATAGCCCGCGGCCTCGAAGACGAGCGCGCGGTCGCGGTGGGAGAGGCCCCGGCCACCGTATTCGGGCGGCAGGTGGGGGGCGAGCAGCCCGGCCTCGCGGGCGAGCGCCTGGAGCTCGGATCGCAGCGCATCGTCCGGCCCGTGCGCGCCCCAGCGCGGATCCGCCTCATACGGCAGCACCCGCTCGCGCAGGAAACGGCGCACCTCGCCCACGAGCGCCCGCTGGGCGTCGGTGAGTGCGAAATCGACCATCCTCTCCCTCCCGCTTGCAGGATCAGAACATCCGCCCGCGCGCCACCTCCCAGGCGAAGTCGAGCAGTCCCGCGGCGAGCCGATCGAATGACGCGTAGCGCGCACCGGTGAGGCTTCCATGCCGCCAGAGCCGGTGGAGCTGGGCGAAAATGCCCGCAAGACGGTACAGGGCGAGCACCCGGTAGAAGGCGAAGTCCGACACATCCCGCCCCGTTTCCCGGCCGTAGAGAGCGACGACCTCGGTGCGGCGGAGAAAGCCCGGCTCGTGGGACGGCATCTGGCCGAGCATGGCCATGGCCGGATGATCCCCGGGCTCCGTCCAGTAGCTCGTGAGCACGGCGAGATCGAACAGCGGGTCGCCGCGCGTCGCCATGTCCCAGTCCACGAGGGTGCGGGGCTCCAGCGTCTCGGGATCGAGAAGGAGATTGTCGAGCTTGAAGTCGTTGTGGATGAGTGCGGTACCGCTTTCACCCGGCACCCGCTGGCGCAGCCAGGTGAGGAGGTCCGCGGCAGGCGGCGGCGGATCGCCGTCGAAGACGGCCGCCAGCCGCCGCGCCCAGCCCTCGAGGGTCCGAAGCAGGAAGCCCTCGGGGCGACCGAGCTCGGCGAGCCCGGCTCGGCCCGGATCGACCCGGTGCAGGGCGGCGAGCACCTCCACGAGACGGCGGCTCAGATGCGCGCCCACCGCCGCGCGGCGACACCATGCGGGCATCTCCTCGCGGATCGAAAGACCGGGCCGGTATTCCATGATCAGGAACGGCGCGCCGAGCACCGCGGCATCGAGGCAGCAGTGAAGCGCCCGCGGCGCCAGGGGGAACAGCGGATGGAGCGCCGACAGCACCCGGTATTCGCGCCCGATGTCGTAGGCGCCGCGGGGAAGCGGCCCGGCTGGCGGACGCCGCAGCACCGCCGGACCGGATGCGAGCTCGATGCGGTAGTTGTAGCAGGCGTATCCCCCCGCGAACTGGCGCGGCGGGCGGCTGAGATCGAGCTCGAGTCCGTGGTCGCGGAGATAATGCGCGAGCCGCCCCCAGTCCTGCGCGATGGTCGCCTCCGCCGGGCGGAAGGCGACTCCCTCCTCCGCCGGATCACGCGGATCCGCCCCCTGCGACCGGCCCTCCATCGACCGTGTTCCCATCGAGAACCCTGCCCCCGCGCTTCACTCCTCCCGGCGCGCGCGTCGGGCGAGCTCGACGAGCCTCGCCCGCACCTCCCCCGCGTCACGGACCGGAGGATCGAACCACAACCTGAGCCGCGCGCCGCTCTCGCGGGCGAGCAGGTCGATGCCTTCGGGATCCACCCCGACAGCGCGGAAATCCTCCCCGCGCCGCGCGCCGAGCCGCGCTGCGAGGAGGGCGACGAGGTCGCGGTGCTCGCCGTTGAGATCGTTCAGAATGCTGCTTTCGGCTTTCGCGAACGTCCCCCAGACCGCCTCCTCGACCATCAGCTCCCTGCCGTCGATCCAGTGGATGCGGCCGAAACCGGCGACGAGATGGGCCCGCGCGATCTCGAAGCGGTAGAGGGAGAAGTCCGCGAATGCACGGTAGCGCTCGGCATCGGGGTGCAGGCGGAGGTAACGTGCGCGCGCCCGCTCGTCCTCGTGGGGCCGGATGCGGCCGAGAAGGGTGACCCGCTCGCCGGCGAGCGGCGCCGCGAGACCCCGGGTGGCATCGAACAGCAGCGAGGCGCGCGCATCGGCGCCGAGATTGCGGGTATGCACGGCGAGCCGGGAAAGGAAGAGGAGCGGTGCGCCGTCGAGGTCCGTCGCCACCATGGCGAGCGAGACGTAGGGATGGCCGTCCGGGACGAGCAGGGTGCCGAGCGCCGCGCGATGCTGCTCGCGAACCAGGCGCCGTGCACAGGCGATCATGTCCTGCTGCCCCGTCATGGCCCGAGCGGCTCTCCTCCCCCGAGCTCGGCCGGCTCCGGCTGCGGATAGCGCAGTCCGCCGCCGCTGCCTAGGTAGGCGGCGGGTCCGGCGTTCGCCAGAGGGTCGCGCCGTGCGATGAGGGGGGACACTCTTGACAGCCGTGCCCGCGAGCTCGAGCCTCGGCGCGCCGCGCGACGGAGGGACCTCGTGCCGCAGAAGCCCGCCCGCTACTTTCCGGTCTCCTGGGAGGAGCTCCATCGCGATGCCAGGGCGCTTGCCTGGCGGCTCGCGTCCGGGGCGCCCTGGAAGGGCATCGTGGCCGTCACCCGGGGCGGGCTCGTCCCCGCCCATATCGTCGCCCGCGAGCTCGACATCCGGCTCGTCGACACCGTCTGCATCAGTTCCTACGACCACACGCAACAGCGTGAGGTGGAGATCCTCAAGGGGGTGCAGGGGGACGGCGACGGCTGGCTCGTGATCGACGATCTCGTGGATACCGGACGCACCGGCCGCGTGGTGCGGGAAATGCTCCCGCGCGCCCATTTCGCTACCGTCTACGCCAAGCCGGAGGGTCGGCCGGTGGTGGATACCTTCGTCACCGAGGTCTCACAGGACACCTGGATCCTGTTTCCCTGGGATCTCGAGCCGCGCTACGCGCAGCCGATCGTGGCGCTGCGGGGACCGCGTCCCGAAGACGGCGATCCCAGCTGAAGCGGCTTGGGGCGATACCCGCTAGCCGGCCGCAAAGCGGGGCGGCGGTTCGGGGACCATCTCGATGAATCCGCACGGGCATTCCGCGGCACAGACGCCGCACCCCTTGCAGAAATCGTAGTCGAAGACGTAGTGCGAGCCGTCGCGCGCCACCTCCGCGGTCTTGAGAACCGCGAGATCGGGACAGAAGGTCCAGCAGTTGTCGCAGGCGAGACAGTTGCCGCAGGAGAAGCATCGTCCCGCTTCGCTCGCGATCTCGGAGGCCGAAAGTCCCTGTTCGATCTCCCGGTCGCTCTCGAGACGCTCGGGGACGGGGAGGATCGCCGGCTCGCGGCGCGGCTCGTGGTCGAAATAGTGGAGGTTCAATGCCTCGTAGGCGATGGGCGGCTCGGGTGAAGGTGAAGGTGCGAGGCCGCGGTGAAGGTCGTGGAGTACGGCGGCGGCAACCCGGGCTCCGTCGCCGATGGCCGCGCTGACGCTGGCGCCGCGCCCGGAGGCGTCCCCGGCGACGTAGAGGAGCTTCTCTCCGGGGATCCTTCCCCAGCGATCGGAGGCGAGGAAATCTCCCGCGCGCGGGAGCCGGTCGAGGCCTTCGGCATCGACGATCTCACCGGTCGCCGGTACGACCATGTCGGCCTCGAGGATCTGCTCCGTACCCTCGAAGGCGACGCGTCGGGTGCGACCATCGGGCCCCGCGAGGGCGCGCACGGCCGCAAGTTCCACCGCCCGCAGCCGGGCACCGCGGATGATGAGGCGGGTGATCGTGGTGTGGGGGTGGACGATCACGCCCTCCTCGCGTGCCTGTTCGATCTCGCGCGGAAAGGCCTGCATCACATCCTCCGGACCGATCGCCGACGGATCGCCGGGAAGGGCCCGGGTGGTGACGAGATGCACCGCTCTCGCGCCGGCACGGACCGCGAGGCGGGCGACATCGACGGCGGTATTGCCGCCGCCGTGGACGACCACGGTTCTGCCCTGAAGCGGCGCGGCGCCGACATCGATCCATTCCTCGAGCAGGGCGAGGCCGTAGTGCAGATCGCCGGGGACCGCACCCCTGACCGACCAGGGCCGGGGACGGGAAAGCCCGATCGCGAGGATCACCGCGTCATGAGTGCGGCGCAGATCGTCGAGGAAGATCTCCTGACCGAGCCGGCAGCGACCGCGGAACTCGATGCCGGTCGCGAACAGCCGCTCGAGTTCGCGCTCGAGGACCGCGCGCGGCAGCCGATAGAGCGGAATCGCCGTGCGCAGGAGCCCGCCGGCGAGCGGATGGCGGTCGTAGAGCACTGCACGCAGGCCGCGCCGGCGAAGCTGCCAGGCGGCGGAAAGCCCGGCGGGACCGGCACCGACGATGGCGACCGTGGGCCCGTCCTCCTCGAGAGGGGGCAGCTCGGCGGTCCAGCGGCCGGCGATGGCGAGGTCGCCCAGGTGCCGCTCGATGGCGTGGATCGCGATGGGCTCGTCGAAGCGCCCGCGGTTGCAGGCCGTCTCGCAGGGATGGGGACAGATCCGTCCGGTCACGGCGGGGAACGGGTTGGCCTCGAGGATGGACCGGAAGGCCGCCTCGGGCTCGTGCTCCTGCAGTTTCTGGATGTAGAACTGCGGGTCCTCACCGGCCGGGCAGGTGTGATGGCAGGGCGCCGGGCGCCGGCGGTGGACCGGGCGCTGCTGCCGCCAGCTCCCCGTGTGGTAGGCGCGCGAGCTGCCGGGCGGGAGGGTGGCCGCCCGCTGCGGCAGCGCAGGATCCTTCGCGGTCATCGTATCCGCCCTCCCCGGCGCACGCGTGCCGCCGACACCGTGTCCCGCTCATCTTCACCACGGGCGAGAAGACCGAAGCGCGCGATGTTCGCGTCGGCGAGCGCCTGCAGATGCTCCCGCTCCTCGAGCGCCTTCGGATCATCGCCGAGGAGGTGGGCGAACCGCCCCTGCAGGCGCAGGAACTCCACCACCGGCTTCTTCTCGCGGATCGGGAGCACGGAGACGAGCTCGCCGCGTTCGAACTCGACCACCGGGAAGATGCCCGTCTCCACCGCGAGGCGGGCGACCGCGATCATGTCCCGCGGATCGTGCACCCAGCCGAGCGGACAGGGCGAGTAGACGAGCAGGAAGGCGGGGCCCTCGGTGGCCATGCCCCGCCGCACCTTGGCCATGAGATCCCCGGGGTAGGCGACGGTCGCCGTCGCCGCATAGGGCAGGTGGTGGGCGGTGACGATCGCGAGCAGGTCCTTCTTGAGATGCCGTTTGCCCGGCAGCTTGCGGCCCGCAGGCGAGGTCGTGGTGGCGGCGGCATGCGGCGTCGAGCTCGAACGCTGGACGCCGGTGTTCATGTAGGCCTCGTTGTCGAAACAGACGAAGAGCACCTCGTGATGGCGCTCGATCATGCCCGAGAGGGAGCGGAAACCGATGTCGAAGGTGCCGCCGTCCCCGGCGAAGGCGAGAACCTTGCTCGGCCTGCCCTGCCGCTTGAGCGCCGCCTCGACGCCGGCCGCCACCGCGGCCGCGTTCTCGAACAGCGAATGGATCCAGGGCAGGCGCCAGGCCGACTGCGGCCAGGGGGTGGTGAACACCTCGAGACAGCCGGTCGCGTTCACGAGGATGACATCGGGCCCCGCGGCCTCGGTGACGAGCGCCGCGGCCAGCGCCTGACCGCAGCCCTGGCAGGCGCGGTGGCCGGGCTCGAGGCCCAGAAATCGCGGCTGACGTCGTCGCAGCTCCTGGGTGCCGGTCATCGCACGCGTCCTTCCATCGGCACAGGGGGTGTCGCCTGGAGATCGACGATCTCCGACCACACGGGTTCGGCCGCCCGCGCGAGCTCGATGAGCCGCGGCAGAATCTCGAGCGGAACGTCGCGGCCGCCGAGGCCGCAGACGGCTCCGTGCACGCGCGGGGCATCCGGCATCCCGTAGAGGGCGGCCCGCACCTCGTTCGCGAGAATGCCGCCGGCACCCGGCGCGATCGCCCGCTCGAGCACGATGAGATCGCAGAGGCCCCGGCAGGCTTCGCGCAGGGCTTCGACGGGAAACGGCCGCAGGCAGCGCAGCGCCATGAGGCGCACGGGCTCGGGCGGCGGCCGCGTGGCCACCGCTTCCTGCAGCGTGCCGTAGATCGAGCCCAGGGTGAGGATGCCGAGGCGGGCGCTATGCGGTCCCTGCGCGCGCATGAGCCCGCCGCAGAAGCGGCCGGTGATGTCGGCCCAGTCGCGGTCGGCGGCGACGATCTCGGCCTTGGCCGCTTCGAGATCGGCGGCGAGCTCCGCGCGCACCTCGGTGTAATGCCCGGGGCCGACGAGCGCACCGAGGGTGAGCGGTCGGGCGGGATCGAGCCGGCGAGCGAAGGTGAAGGGCGGAAGATAGCGGTCCACCTCTTCCTGGCTCGGCAGGTCGATGGGTTCGAAGAGATGGGTGAGGATGAAGCCGTCGACGCAGACCATGACCGGAATCTCGGTCCGCTGGGTGATGCGGAAGGCCTGGACCGTGGTGTCGACGGCCTCCTGGTTGTCGGTGCAGAAGAGCTGGATCCAGCCCGCGTCGCGCACCGCCATGGCGTCCTGATGGTCGTTCCAGATGTTGATCGGCGCCGAGACGGCGCGGTTTGCGCAGGTGAGCACGAGGGGCAGGCGCATGCCCGCGATGTTGTAGAGGACCTCGGCCATGAGGAGGATGCCCTGGGAGGCGGAGGCGGTATATGCCCGCGCCCCCGCGGCGGCGGCGCCGAGCACCACGGAAGCGGCCGAGAACTCGCTCTCCACGCTCACGATCTCCGCCTCGAGCTCGCCGTCGTAGACGAGCCGCGCCAGCGCCTCGACGATGTGGGTCTGGGGGGTGATGGGATAGGCGGCGATGACCTCCGGCCGGCACATCGCGACCGCCCGGGCGATGGCCTGCGATCCTTCAAAGGCCGCGCGCATCGACGAGTCTCCTCCAGGCTCCGCCTTTCACCCGGCGCGACGCCTCTTCGGCCGCGGCACGGTTGCGGGCCGCGGTCGCCTCGGGAAAACGCGCCCTGAGCGCCCGCGCCAGGGCTTCCAGAGGGACGAGGCCGGTGAGGGCGAAGAAGGCGCCGAGCAGTGCCGTATTGGGAATGGGGCGCCGCACGGTTTTCTCGGCGATGGCCGTCGCGGGAAGGGCGATCCAGCGCGACGGCGCGATTCCCGGCGGCGGCTCGAGCGCCTCGGCGTGGCCGGCATTCACGAGCACGACTCCGTCGGGCGCGAGCCCCGCGAGCGTCTCCGGGGCGGCGAGCAGGGTCGGGTCCTGGACGATGAGCGCATCGGGCGTGCGCACCTGGCAGCGCTGGCGGATGACCCGGCGCGCGCAGCGCACGAAGGCCGCCACCGGGGCGCCGCGCCGCTCCGCACCGAAGGCGGGAAACGCCTGCCCGTACAGGCCCCCTTCGAAGGCGGCGGCGGCGAGGAGATAGGCGGCCACGACATTGCCCTGCCCGCCGCGGCCGTGGATGCGGATCTCGAGCACGCCTCCCTCCGCTCGCCCGCACAGCCCCGCATCGACGATGCATACGCCGCGATGAGCATGGGCGCAACGGCTCTTCCTTGATCGCGCTCAATTCCCCCCGCGCCGCGGGCTTGCCATCATCGGCCGGCTCCCCTAAATGCTGGCTCGGCCGCGCCTGAAGGCGGGAGTAGCTCAGGGGTAGAGCACAACCTTGCCAAGGTTGGGGTCGCGGGTTCGAATCCCGTCTCCCGC
>CAZHHU010000028.1:20833-30090 GCA_964532215.1 uncultured Geminicoccaceae bacterium | reverse complement strand
TGATGCCCATCTTCTTGTGGTCGTAACCGGCCGAGCCGCCGGAGGCGAAGGCGTCGCCGAGCCAGAAGCCGTATTCGGCCGAGATCGCATTCGCGATATCGGAGAAGCTCGCCGTGCCCTTGTCGGCGGCGACGACGAGATAGGGATCGTCGTCGTCGTAGCGCACGACCCTGGGCGGTGGCACGACCTCTTCGCCGCGCCGGTTGTCGGTGACATCGAGAAGGCCGCGGATCAGCGTCCGGTAGCAGCGGATCCCCTCCTCGAGCAGCGCCTGCCGATCGCCCTCGGGGGGCCGCTTGACGATGAAGCCGCCCTTCGCGCCGGTCGGCACGATGACCGCGTTCTTGACCATCTGCGCCTTCATCAGGCCCAGGATCTCGGTGCGGAAATCCTCCCGCCGGTCCGACCAGCGGATGCCACCGCGGGCGACCTTGCCGCCGCGCAGATGCACGCCTTCCATCCAGGGCGCGTAGACGAAGATCTCGAACTGCGGCCGCGGCAGCGGCATGCCCGGAACGAGCCGGGGGTCGAACTTGAGGGCGACATGGTCGCGCTCGGGATCGTCGCGGAAGACATTGGTGCGCAGCGTCGCCCGCACGAGACCGAGATAGCCGCGCAGGATGCGGTCCTCGTCGAGGATCTGGACGCGGTCGAGGAGCGCGAGAATGCGCTCGACCGCACGCTCGCTGCCGCGCCTGCGCTCCTCCTCCCCGAGATCGGGATCGAAGCGGCGGCGAAAGAGTTCGACGAGGGCGCAGGCGACCTCGGGATTGCCGGCGAGCGTGCGTTCGATGTAGCGCTGGCTGAAGGGCGTGCCGATCTGCAGGAGATACTTGCAGTAGGCGCGCAGCACCACGATGTCGCCGGGCGCGAGACCCGCGGTGAGCACGAGGCGGTTGAAGCCGTCGTTTTCGGCCCTTCCCGCCCAGACCTCGAGGAAGAGGTCGCGGAAGCGGTCGTGAAGCTGATCGACGTCGACGCTCTCCCGCCCCTCGAGCGCGACCGTGAAGTCGTGGATCCAGAAGCCCGGCCCGTCGCTGCGGCGCACTTCGAAGGGCTGTTCGAACAGCACCCGCACGCCGATGTTCTCGAGGATGGGAAGGGCGTCCGAAAGATGCACCGGCCCGCCGCGGCGCACGAGCCGCAGCCGCAGCACCGTTTCCGGATCCTCCAGCCGGCGGTAGAGACGCAGCTCCAGCCCCTCCCCCTCGCGCCGGCGCGCGAGGCGGTCGATGGTCACGATGTCCGCGACCGCCGCCCGCGGCGCCACGGCCTCGCGGTAGGCGACCGGGAAGGCCCTGCCGTAGCGGCGGAACAGCCGGGTGCCGCGCTCTTCGCCGAGGGCCTCGAGCAGCGCCTGCTCGAGCTGATCGGTCCAGTCGCGCGCCGCCTCGACGAGCGCCCGCTCGAGCGCCTCGGCGTCCACCTCCGGGATGCCTGCGGGCGTGCGGAGGATGAAGAGGATGCGGGCGAGAACCGCCTCCGAAACCTGGGTCTGATACTCGACCTCGCTCGCGCCGAAGGCCTGGCGCAGAAGGGATTCGAACCGCAGCCGCAACGCTGTCGTGTAGCGCTCGCGGGGCACGTAGACGAGGGCCGAGACGAAGCGCCCGAAGGGGTCCTCGCGCAGGAACAGGCGGACCCGCTGGCGGTCCTGCAGGTAGAGAATGTTGGTCGCGATCTCGAACAGCTCGTCCTCGCGGGCCTGGAACAGCTCGTCGCGCGGATAGGTCTCGAGGATGTTCGTGAGCGCCTTGCCGGCATGGCTCCGGGGATCGAAGCCCGCGCGCGCGAGGACGTTGCGGATCTTGCGACGCAGCAGGGGAATGTAGAGCGGACTGCGGTTGTAGGCGGCGGAGGTGAAGAGACCGAGGAAACGGTTCTCGCCGATCACCCTGCCCCGGCGGTCGTAGCGCTTGACGCCGATGTAGTCGAGATAGACCGGGCGGTGGACGGTGCTGCGGCTGTTCGCCTTGGTGACCCCGAGCAGCGGCCGCGGCTCGACGGCACGGCGCTTGAGCTCCTCGGGCATGGCATCGAAGCTGCGGGAGAATTCGGAATCGCCATAGTCCCGGAGGATGCCGAGGCCGGAGCCGGGCTCGCGGCGCAGGCGCAGCCGCCCGTCCGCGCGCAGAAGCGTGTATTGGGCAAAGCCGAGGAAGGTGAAGTGATCGTCGGCGAGCCAGCGGAGAAAGGCCTCGAGTTCCTCGAGTTCGCCCTCCTCCGCCCAGCGAGCACCGCGGCGCATCTCCTCGATCGCCGGGTCGATCCGCTCGCGCATGGGCAGCCAGTCCTCGACCGCCTTGCGCACGTCGCCGAGAACGCGCGCGATTTCCCGCTCGAGCTCGCGCAGGAAGGCCCGGTCGCTGTGGCGGTCGACCTCCCAGTGCATCCAGCTTTCGTTCCGGGCCTCGCCGTCCTCCTCGCCCCGGTCGAGAATCTGCTGCAGGCGTCCCCTGGCGTCGCGGCGCAGCTTGACCACCGGGTGAATGACGAGATGGACGCCGAGCCCGAGGCGATTGAGCTCCATGCCCACGCTGTCGACGAGAAAGGGCATGTCGTCGTTGACGATCTCGAGGATGGTATGAGTCGACTGCCATCCGTGCTGTTCGACCCGCGGGTTGTAGGCGCGGATCCTGGGCGCGCCGGGCTTGCGCTGCTGACCGAAACGGAACAGCGCGAGGGCGGCGCCGTAAAGGTCGGCGGGATCCCGCTCCTCGAGGTCGAAGGGGGCCACGTCGCGGTAGTAGCGCCTGAGAAAGCGCTCGACGACGGGGGCTTCCTCCGCGGGCAGCCGCTCGCGCACGAGGGCGACGAGCCGCTCGATGATCTCCTGTTTCTGCTCCTCACCGCGCGGCGCCATGGGGCCTCCAGCGATCGCAAACGCCGGCCTTGTACGGCCGTTCAGTTAACGATCCCTAAACCCTGTGGCGGTGGCGCTCAACCATGCGTAAAGGCGGTGGCGCAAACCTCGATCAGCGACGGTGCCCGCCGCGCGCATGCCACCGCCACCGCGGCCTCGAGCTCGCGCGCAGTCGCGACCCGCCGCCCGGCCATGCCGAAGGCGGCGGCAAGCGCCGGCAGATCGGGGCTCCGCAGCGTGGTCGCGAGCGGCTCCATGCCGCGCCCCAGCATCTCCTCGCGGATCTGACCGAGCCCCCGATCGTTCCACACCACGACGAGCAGCGGCAGCCCGTGTTCGACCGCGGTGCCGAGCTCGGCGAGGCTGAACTGGAGCCCGTAGTCGCCCACGAGCGCCACCACCGGCGCCGACGGCCGGGCGAAGGCAGCGCCGATGGCCGCGGGGAGGGCCCATCCCAGGGTTCCGAAGCCGGTGGCATGGAAGAAACGCCGCGGCACTTCTACCGGGAAGAGCGCATTCGCGGCGTAGGCGATGCGGGTCATGTCGGTGAACAGGAGCGCCTCTTGCGGCAGCGCCCGGCGCAGTGCGGCGATCGCGGCGGCGCGGCGGGATCCCGGCGCCACCTCGGCGAGGGCTGCGGCCCGCAGCGCGGCCAGATCCCGATCCGCGGATCGGCGCCGCGGCTCCCGCTCCATGAGGGCCTCGAGAAAGGTACCGGCATCCGCCCGCAGCGAAAGCTCGGCGGGGTGGCGGCTGTCGGCGAGGCGGTCGGGGTCGAGGTCGATGCGGATGCGCCTGCGTCCGAGGGTTACCGGCTCATGCCAGAAATCCGTCTCCGCGAGCTCGCTTCCCACCACCAGCACGATATCGCGCCCGGCGAGCCAGCGACGCGTGGCGGCGCAGGCGAGGGTCGCGCCGAGGGTGAGCGGATGGTCTTCGGGCAGAAGTCCCTTGGCGGCCACCGTGGTGACCGCGGGAAGACCCCAGCGCTCGACGAACCCCCGCCAGCGCGCACCGCCGCAGAGCGCACCACCGCCGAGAAGCAGCGCCGGCCTTTCGGCCGCTCCGAGCATGCGCGCCACCTCCTCCACCGCCTGCGGCACCGGAGCCGGTGGGCGCGGCGGCGGGATCGCTGTCGCCTCCGCCGCCGTCTCCGCCGCCAGCAGATCGATCGGCAGCTCGATCACCGCCGGCCGCGGCCGTTCGACGGCAAAACGGGCGAAGGCGCGCGCGAGCAGTTCCACCACCGCCTCGGGGACGAGAGCGGTGTCGCAGAGGCCGCTCATCGAGGCGACGACGCTGCGCTGGTCGCGGATCTCATGCAGCCGGCCGCGCCCGAGGCCGCGGTCGCGGCTCTCGAGGACCGTGGCGAAGACGAGCATCGGCACCGAATCGGCATGGGCCGTGCCCAGGGCGGTGGCGAGATTGGCGAGGCCGGGGCCGGTGATGGCGAAGCAGGCGGCCGGCCGGCCGCTCGCGCGGGCGAAGCCGTCGGCCATGAATCCCGCCGCCTGCTCGTGACGCGGCAGCACATGCGTCAGCTTCGATCCGGCGAGCGCCCGGTAGAGCTCGAGATTGTGCACGCCCGGGATCCCGAAGACATGGCTGACGCCGTAGGACTCGAGCAGTTCGACGAGCAGCCGGGCGGTGCTCCGGGGCATGGCCCACCTCCCTCAGCGACGGTCCGCCCTGCCGAAATGGGCTTCGATGCGTGCCTGGACGAGCTCGAAGACGAAGGACAGGAACCAGTAGATCAGGGCGGCGGTGATCAGCATCTCGAAGTGACGGAACTCCATCCGCCCCTGGGTGCGGGCGAGGAACATGAGCTCCCAGACGCCGAGGATGGAGACCAGGGAGCTGTCCTTGAGCATGGCGATGAACTGATTGCCGGTGGGGGGAATGATGAGCTTGAGCGCCTGGGGAAGGATGATCTTGCGCATGATGAGCCCGCGGCTGAGACCGAGGGCGAGGCCCGCCTCCCACTGTCCGCGCGGGATGCTCTGGATGCCCGCGCGGAAGATCTCCGCCATGTACGCCCCGTAGCAGAGGGAGAGGGCGATCACGCCCGAGGGCACGGGATCGAGCACGACGCCGAGCTGCGGCAGGCCCAGATAGATGAGATAGACCTGCAGCAGCAGCGGCGTGCCGCGGAAGAAGGAGATGTAGAAGGTCGCGACCCCGTAGGCGACGGCATGGTCGGAAAGGCGCGCGAGCGCGCCGGCGAGCGCGATCACCGAGGCGCAGAGAATGGAGATCAGCGAGATGTAGACGGTCGTGAAGGCGCCGGTGAAGATGAGGATCGGCAGGCGGTCCCAGATGAAGACGAAACTGAGATCGAAGGAATAGAAGAAGGCGAGGAAGAGAAGGAGCAGCTCCGCCCAGACGATGCCGATCTGCACCCGGCGCGGCAGGCGGCGGAGCCCGACGGCGTTGGCGACCAGCAGCGCCGCGATCGGTGCCGCCAGCAGCAGGCGGGCTCCGATCGTCCCCGCCCGTTCACCGCCGAGAGCGAAGATTTCGAGCAGGCTCCGGGTGACGGCATCCGTTCCGGGCAGCAGAAGGACGAGCAGCGCCGTGAGCAGCAGCCAGGCCACGCATCGCCGCAGCCAGGCGCGGTCGAGGAGCCCCGAGAGCATGCCGGCGGGAGAAGTCCCTCCCGCCGGCACAATCTCGCGCGCCATGCCTTACTGCGCCTTGGTGAGGTCGACGCCGTACCACTTCATGGAGAATTTCGTGAGCGTGCCGTCGGCGTGCATCTCCTCGACGATGCGCTTGAGCTCGGCGAAGAACTCGGGATCGCCCTTGTCGATCGCCACCGCGAGCGGCTCGTAGAAGACGGGATCGCCGACGAGCTTCAGGGGATAGCCCGCCTTGATCGCCTCGTTGATGGTGGGCAGCGCCGAGATCCCCGCATCGAGCCGCACACCGCAGCCCAGCTTGAGATCGTCGAAGACGTTGGTGTCCGTCTCGTAGGTGCGGATCTCCCCGGGCGTCACCCGATACTCGAAGGGCGGCACCCCCTCGGCATCGATGTTGAGATTGTGGCGGAGATAGAATTCATAGGTGCAGCCGCCACAGGTGCCGATCACCTTTCCGTTGAGGTCTTCCACCTTCTCATAGGGGCAGGCCTCGTGGGTGGTGAAGGAGGCCGGCGTGTAGTAGTAGATGGCGGGAAAATCGAGCACCCGCGCCCGCTCCTTGGTGGGCGTCATCGAACCCACGGACAGATCCCAGCGCTCGCCCCACTTGCCGGCGGTGATGATCTCCCAGGCCGGTGTCACGAACTCGATCTTCACCCCGAGCCGCTTCGCGATCTCGGTGGCGACGTCGATGTCGAACCCCTCGAAGCTGCCATCGGGCTTCTGAACCGACTGCGGCGGATAGGCGGGATCGGTCGCGACCCGGATCACCCCACGCTCGCGGATCCGATCCAGCACCGCTCCCGCGCGGGCGCTGCCAGCGGCGATCACGGCGAGAAGCAGGGCTCCGAACAGGGCAAACCATCGCGATTTCATCGGCATTCCTCCCCTCCTGGCGTCGCGGCGGAGACCCCCGCCCCCAACGCATCTGAACCCTGGCGAGTGTAGGAACGCCGCGACGAGGGCACAAGCGCCCGGCGGCGGATCGCCGGTCCGGGGGTGCTCAGGAGGGGCGGAGGCCGAAGCGGGGACGCAGGCGGACGCCGACCGCGTTGCCGAGGAGTGCGGCGCACAGCCACAGCCAGCCGTGCAGGCTGCCGGAAGCGACGCCGGAGAAGAACGCGCCGATATTGCAGCCGTAGGCGAGACGCGCGCCATAGCCGAGCAGGAGGCCGCCGATCGCGGCCGCGAGCAGCTCGCCGGGCCCGAGCCGCCAGTGGGGACGGAAGGCACCGGCAAGGCCGGCCGCCAGCAGCGCCCCGATCATGATGGCGATGTTCATGACCGAGGTCACGTCCCGCCACAGCGGCATGTCCAGGACCCAGGCGTAGGGACGCCACCAGGGCCACTCACGGATGCCGATGCCGGCGGCATCGAACAGCTTCGCCCCCCAGAGGGTGAAACCCCAGGTGATCCCCCAGGGCCGGCCCGCGAGCAGGAGCGTCGCCAGATTGAGCACAGCGAGGGCGACCGCACCCGCCCACAGCGGCCAGGGACCGCGCAGCGGGTGCCAGGCGCGGGGCCCCTCGAAGCCGGGCTCACCTCCCGGCCGCCGACGGCGCTCCCAGAGCCGGCTCCCCAGCGCGATGGCGGCAAAGAGGGCGAGGTTGAGCGCCAGCGCCGGCCAGGTCCCGAGCAGCGCCGGCAGCGAGGTCGGCGGAAACGCCGGCAGCCCGTGCCAGAAGGGAAGATGGGCGGTCCCGAGCACCGAGCCGAGGATGAAGAAGAGAAGAGTCACCAGCATGCGCGTGCTGCCGCCGCCGACGGTGAACAGGGTGCCGGACGCGCAGGCGCCACCGAGCTGCATGCCGACGCCGAAGAGGAATGCGCCGACGAAGACGCTCACGCCCGCAGGCGCGATCGCCCCGCGAAGGGGCCGATCCCACATGGCGCTCGCGTCGAGCAGCGGGAAAAAGAACAGCACCGCCAGCGCGAGCATGAGCATCTGCGCGCGCAGCCCGCGACCATCCCCCTCGAGGATGAGGCGCCGCCAGGCGGCGGTGAAGCCGAATCCCGCATGATAGAGGGAGACGCCGAGCAGCACACCGACCACAAACAGCGCCAGCTGGCGGCCGCCCGCCGCGCCATAGGCGAGCGCCATTCCCACCGCGGCGAGCAGCAGCGCCGCGGTGACGACGCGGAGATCGCCGAGGCGGCTGTGACGGGTGCGCGGGAGGGCGATGGCCATATTTTACAATACATATAGGTTCAATGTTCCGTAATCCATCTATCATATGTTCTATGGTCTGGCAACACAGAATGTGCGAAGGCCGACGGCGGCGCCGCTCAAATCGCGCTCACGGTTCTTCACAAGATCGACGGCAGCCGCAGGAGCCGGCGTCAGCCGGAGCGGCTGCGGCGCTCCCGCTCACGCGCCCGCAGCTCCGCGCGCCGCACCTTGCCCGTCGCGGTCAGGGGCAGCGCGTCGAGGAACGCGATCTCGCGCGGATACATGTGCGCCGCCAGGCGTTCGCGCACGAACTCGCGGATCTCGCGGGCGAGCGCCTGCCCGGGGGTGAACCCCGGCCGCGGCACCACGAAGGCCTTGACGATCTCACCGCGCACGGGATCCGGCACGCCGATGACGGCGCACAGCCCCACGGCCGGATGACGCGCGAGGCAGGCCTCGATCTCGCCGGGGCCGATGCGGTAGCCGCTGCTCGTGATCAGGTCGTCCTCGCGCCCGAGATAGGTGAAGTAGCCGTCCTCGTCGCAGCGCGCGAGGTCGCCCGTCAGCATCCAGTCGCCGCGGAACTTCTCCCGCGTCGCCTCGGGTCGATTCCAGTATTCGAGGAACATCACCGGGTCGGGGCGCCGCACCGCCACGATTCCCGCTTCGCCCGGGGGAAGCGGTCTGCCGTCGTCACCGAGGACGGCGACCTCGTGGCCGGGAACGGCAACCCCCATCGCCCCCTCCCGGACCGGCAGCAGGCCCGCCATGTTCGAGAGCAGGAGATTGGCCTCGGTCTGGCCGTAGAACTCGTTGATCGTGAGGCCGAAACGCGCGCGGCCCCACTCGAGCACGTCGCGCCCCAGGGACTCGCCGCCGCTGCCGATGGTCCGAAGCCGCACACCGGACCGCAGCGGATCCACATCCGCCTGCCGCATGAGCCGGATCGCCGTGGGCGGGAGAAAGACATTGCGCACCTCCTCCTCCGCCATGAGCCGTACCGCCTCCTCGGGGTCGAAGCGCCCCGGGGGCGAGCTCACGACCGCGACCCCGAAGTGGAGGCTCGGCATGAGGACGTCGAACAGGCCGCCGATCCAGGCCCAGTCCGCCGGCGTCCAGAAACGGTCGCCCGGCTTCGGGAAGAATTCGTGCGGCATCTGCACGCCGGGCAGATGACCGAGCAGCACGCGGTGGGCATGAAGCGCCCCCTTGGGCGGGCCCGTGGTGCCCGAGGTGTAGATGAGGATCGCGGGATCCTCGGCCCGCGTGGCCGCGGTCTCGATGCGATCCGAGGCCCGGGCGAGCAGCGGCGCGAGCGCTGCGGCACCGGATGCCGGTGCGAGGCTGAGGACGGTTTCGAGCTCGGGCAGCCGGTCCCGGATGGCGGCGATCTTTTCCGCCCCCGCGGCATCGGTGAGGAGCAGGCGCGCACCGCTGTCCGCGAGCCGGTAGGCGAGCGCGTCGGGTCCGAAGAGGGTGAACAGCGGCACGGTGATGGCGCCGAGCCGCCAGGCCGCGAAATGGGCCAGCGCCGTCTCCGCCCGCTGCGGCAGCAGGATCGCGACCCGATCGCCGCGGCCCACGC
>CAZHHU010000028.1:15036-20733 GCA_964532215.1 uncultured Geminicoccaceae bacterium | reverse complement strand
GGCGGGCCGAACGACGCGCCCACAGGCTTCGCGGATGGGCGGGATGGGGCATGACGACGGCGATCCTGCCGTCCGCCGCGAGCAGGCGCGATGCGGTCGCGAGGGCGGCTTCGGGCGCCGCCATGTGTTCGAGCGAGGCGACAAACAGAATGAGGGCGAAGCGCCCGAGCACCTCGGGCGCGGCGCGCTCGATGGGGAGATGGCGGAAGCACAGATTGGCGTGCCTCGCCCGCCTGCGGGCTTCGGCGATCATCACCGGCGAAGCATCGATGCCCACGCCTTCGCGGATGTGCGGGGCGAGCGCCAGCAGCTGATCGCCCACGCCGCAGCCGACATCGAGGACGCGGGCCTGTCGCCGATCGGGCAGCAGCCGCAGCAGCCGCCGCGTGCGCCAGGCCGCGGCGAGCCGGCGCAGCGGCGGTGCGCCATGGCGCCGGTGCCAGTCGGCGGCAAGCGCATCGAAGGCCCGTTCCCGGCTTGACAGCAGGGCCGCCTCTCCCTCTCTGCTGCGGGACGGGGCCTGTGGTGGAGCGGACGGGTCGTGCGGCACGGCATCATCCTCGACTGTGATCCCGGGCAGGACGATGCGGTGGCGATCCTGCTCGCACTCGCTTCGCCGCAGGAGATCGAACTCCTCGCCGTGACCACGGTGGCGGGGAATGTGCCGCTTGCCCGCACCGCAGACAATGCGCTCCGGCTCGTCGAGCTCGCGGGCGGCAGGGTTCCGGTTCATGCCGGCGCCCCGAGACCGCTTCTGCGTCCGCTCGAGACCGCGGAACAGGTTCACGGCCGCACCGGAATCGACGGCGCGGAGCTGCCCGCACCCCGCACGGCGCTCGCTCCCGGCCATGCCGCGGACGCCATCGTCGAACTCGTGCAGAAGCGGCCGCCCGCGAGCGTGACCCTGGTCGCCACCGGGCCGCTCACCAACCTCGCCCTCGCCTTCGCCAAGGCGCCCGAGCTCCCGGGCAGGATCCGGCAGATCGTGCTCATGGGTGGCGCGATCGGTCTCGGCAATGTCACCCCGGCGGCCGAGTTCAACATCTACGTCGATCCCCATGCGGCGCGCATCGTGTTCGAGAGCGGTGCGCCCATCGTCATGTTCCCCCTCGACGTCACCCACAAGGTCTGCGTGAACGAAGAGCGCCTCGCGCGCATCGCCGCCATCGGCACACCGGCTGCCCGCGCCGTACATGGCATGCTCGCCTTCTATCGCCGGCGCGGGCGCACCGGCGGCGCCGCGGACGGACCGCTGCATGATCCCTGCACCATCGCCTGGCTCATCCGTCCCGAGCTGTTTTCGGGTGCCAGGCGGCGCGTCGATATCGAGACCGAGAGCAGCCTCGGGCTCGGCCGCACCTGGGTCGACTGGTGGCAGGTGACGGGCAGAGCCGCCAATGCCACGGTCATGACGGAGGCGGACGCCGAGGGTTTCTTCGCCCTTCTGGTCGAGCGCCTGGCCCGGCTCTGAGGGCTGCAGCGCTCACTCCTCGAGCCGGAAGCCGACCTTCACCACCACCTGGTAGCTCGCCACCCGGCCGTCACGCACCGTCCCCCGGATCTCGCTGACCTCGAACCATTCGACGTGGCGAAGCGTCCTGCAGGCGCGGGCGACCGCCGTCTCGATCGCATCCGAGATCGAACGCTCCGAGGTGCCGACGATCTCGGTCTTCTTGTAGACATGGCTCGCGGACATGCGCTCCCCTCCCCGGATTCGCCCTTCCATGATCCTACCCCGATTCGCGGGGCTGTCGAGCAGCGGGGTCGGCACTTGTCACCTCGGGCTGCGCGTGCCACCCATCGCGCGCGAGGGAGGAGGGGATGATCGACCCGCTTCTTTTCCTGCAGCAGACGCTGAACGGACTGCAGCTCGGGGTCATGCTGTTCCTGATGGCGGCCGGGCTCACCCTCGTCTTCGGCATCATGGACTTCATCAACCTCGCCCATGGCTCCTTCTACATGCTGGGTGCCTATGTCACCGCCTGGCTCGTCGGCCTCACCGACGCCTTTCTGCCTTCGCTCGCGGGCGCCCTGCTTCTCACCGCGCTTGTGGCCCTCGCCGTCGAGGTCACCGTCGCGAAGCGGCTCTACCGCAGCGACCACCTCTACCAGGTGCTCGCGACCTTCGGGCTCATCCTGTTCTTCAACGAGGCCATCAAGCTCGCCTTCGGGCCGCAGCCTCTCTTCCTCCGCACCCCCTCCTGGCTCGACGGCCAGGTGCCGCTCTTCGGGGCGCCCTATCCCCTCGTCCGCCTCGCGGTCATCGCCGCCGGTCTCGCGAGTGCCCTCCTGCTGTGGTGGCTCGTCGGCCGCACCCGCATCGGCATGTGGATCCGCGCCGGCGCCGACGACCGCGAGATCATCCAGGCCCTCGGCATCGACATCGGCCGCGTCTTCGCCCTCGTCTTCGCGCTCGGTGCGGCGCTGGCCGCGCTCGCCGGCGCCATGGCCGGAATGCTCCTGGCGGTGCGCATCGGCATGGGCGAGGAGATCCTCATCCTCACCTTCGTCGTCATCGTCGTGGGCGGCATCGGCTCGATCCGCGGCGCCTTTCTGGGCGCCCTGCTCGTGGGTCTCGTCGATACCTGGGGGCGCGCCTTCCTGCCCGATCTCCTCGCCCTGGTGATGAGCCGCCCCCGCGCCGATGCGGCCGGGGCGGCGATGGCACCGATCGCCATCTACCTGCTCATGGCCGTCGTCCTCGCCCTGCGCCCCCGCGGTCTGCTGCCGGCGCGGAGCTGAGGCATGCCCCGCTGGTCGGAGATGAACGTCCGGCTCCGGCTGTTCGTCCTGCTGCTTCTCGTCGCGACGCCGCTCCTCGCCCTCATGCCGGATCCCTATCTGCTCAAGCTCGCGACGCGCACCGTCATCTTCGCCCTCGCCGCCTCGGCGCTCGATCTCGCCCTCGGCGTCGGCGGCCTCGTGAGCTTCGGCCACGCCGCCTTCTTCGGCCTCGGGGCCTATGTGGTGGGCATCAACTTCCTGCATGCCTTCGAAGGAAGCCGCCTCCTCGGGCTGCCGCCCACTTCGGACATCTACCTCCAGCTCCTGCTCGCCGCCGCTCTGGGCGCATTCTTCGCCCTGCTCAGCGGCGCCGTGTCGCTGCGCACGCGTGGCATCGCCTTCATCATGATCACCCTCGCCTTCGCACAGATGCTCTTCTACCTCTTCGTCTCGCTGCGGCGGTACAACGGTGCCGACGGGATCGCGCTGTGGAACCGCAGCGACGGGCGCTTCCTCGATCTCGAATCGGAGCCGACCTTCTATCTCTTCGCCCTGTTCTGGCTGCTCGCCTTCCTGCTGTTCGGCTGGCGTCTGCAGCACAGCCGCTTCGGTCGCGCGCTGCGGGCGGCCCGGGACAACGAGCGGCGGGCGCGGGCGCTCGGCTTCGACGTCCATCGCATCCGCCTCACCGCCTATGTCCTCTCGGGGACGGTCTGTGCGCTCGCCGGCGCGCTGTTCGCGAACTTCACCTATTTCGTCGGTCCCAGCTATCTGAGCTGGCCCATCTCCGGGCAGCTCGTGGTCATGGTCGTCATGGGCGGCCTCGGCACCCTCTTCGGCCCCGTGCTCGGCGCCCTCGCCTTCGTGGGGCTGGAGGAGCTCCTCCCCGATCTCCTCGACCGGCTCCTGCCGGGCTTCGGCGAACACTGGAAGATCGTGCTCGGACCGGTGCTCCTGCTCCTCGCGCTGTTCGCGCGACGCGGTCTGCTCGGCGCGATCGAAGGCCGGCGGCGGACGACCGGGCGCCGGCCCGCGAAGCCTTTTCTCGAGGCCGCAGCCGGTGACTGATACCGTCCTCGCCTGCGAGGGGCTCATCAAGCGCTTCGGCGGCATCGCCGCCGTCGACGGAGTCACGCTCGAGCTGCGCGGCGGCGAGATTCACGCCCTCATCGGCCCCAACGGGGCCGGCAAGACGACGCTCCTCGACCTGCTTTCGGGCGAGCTTCGCCCGGACCGCGGCCGCATCCTGCTCGATGGTATCGAGATCACCCATCTGCCGCCGCATCGCCGCGCGCGGGCCGGAATCGCGCGGAGCTTCCAGATCACGGCCGTGTTCGCGAGCTTCTCGGTGCGTGATCACGTCATGCTCGCGCTGCAGGCGCGCCAGCGATCGAGCTTCCGCTTCTTCGCCGATGCCGGCCGTGAGCCCGGGCTCTCCCGCCGCGCATGGGAGCTGCTCGCGCGGGTCGGGCTCGGCGACGAACCGGACTGTGGCGTCGAGAGGCTCTCGCACGGGCGCAAGCGGCAGCTCGAGCTCGCGATGGCGCTCGCCGGAGAGCCGCGTCTTCTGCTCCTCGATGAGCCCCTTGCCGGCATGAGCGCCGAGGAGGGCCGCGCCGTCGTCGAGCTGCTCGCGGCCGAGCGGGGACGCTTTGCGATGCTGCTCGTGGAACACGACATGGATGCCGTGTTCCGGCTCGCGGACCGGATCACGGTGCTCGATCGCGGACGGGTGATCGCGAGCGGGCCGCCCGCCGTGGTGCGCGCGGATCCCGAAGTGATGCGGGCCTATCTCGGCGACGAGGAGGCGGGCTGATGCTCGAGCTTCGCGGCATCGAGGCCGCCTATGGCGAAAGCCGCGTGCTGTTCGGCGTCGGGCTCGAGGTCGGCGGGGGCGAGATCGTGACCCTCATGGGCCGCAACGGCATGGGCAAGACGACGACGGTGCGCACCATCCTCGGCCTTCTGCCCCCTCGCGCGGGCTCGATCCGCTTTCTCGGCACCGAGATCGCAGGCCTCCCTCCGCACCAGATCGCCCGCCTCGGCATCGGCCTCGTGCCGGAGGGCCGGCGCATCTTCGCGAGCCTCACGGTGGAGGAAAATCTCCGCGCCGTCATGCGCCGGCGGGCGGGCGGCGGCTGGACGGTGGAGCGGGTGTTCGCGCTCTTCCCCGCCCTCGCCGAGCGCCGCCGCAACATGGGCCACGAGCTTTCCGGCGGCGAACAGCAGATGCTCGCCATCGGGCGGGCGCTCGTCACCAATCCCCGGCTGCTCGTCCTCGACGAGGCCACCGAGGGGCTCGCGCCCCTCGTCCGCCGCGACATCTGGCGGGCGCTCGCCGAGCTCGCCCGCGAAGGCCTTTCCATGCTCGTGATCGACAAGCAGATTGCGCAGCTGCTCGCATTCGCCCGACGCCACTTCATCATCGAGAAGGGACGGATCGTGTGGTCCGGCACCAGTGCCGAGTTCCGTGCCGATCCGCGGATCCGGCAGCGCTATCTCGGCCTCTGACGCCGCGCGCGGGCGAAGGCGGCGAGCGCATCCTCGAGGATCACCGCCGCCGCATAGTGGTCGAGAGGCCCCTTCGGCCGCGGCCGCGGCAGGCGCCCCTCCCGCACCGCCTGCTCGACGGCGAAGGTCGTGAGCCGCTCGTCCTGAAGATACACGGGCAGGCCGAGGCGCGATGCGAGCTGCTCCGCGAAAGCCTTCACCATGCGGGCCTGCGGTCCCTCGCGCCCGTCCATGCTCAGGGGATATCCCACCACGAGCCCGACGGCCCCCCGTCTTCGCACTTCCGCCTCGATGCGCGCGAGATCGCGATCGGGGTCGCGCCGGGAAAAGGTCGCGAGCGGCGTGACGAGGCGCCGGCCGGGGTCGGTGGCCGCAAGGCCGATGCGCCGCGGGCTCACATCGAGCGCGATCAGGGCACCTTCCCCCGAGAGCGCCTCGAGGAAGGCGGCGGTATCCGTCGTG
>CAZHHU010000028.1:0-14936 GCA_964532215.1 uncultured Geminicoccaceae bacterium | reverse complement strand
GATCAGGGCACCTTCCCCCGAGAGCGCCTCGAGGAAGGCGGCGGTATCCGTCGTGGCCGCCATCTCACGTCTTCTGCAAACGCGCTCCGTCACCTATATCTTTTACAGAGAACATTCCGCGAACCATGGCCGGGCTCCGCACCGTTCTCGACCATGCGCTCTTCTACCGCTCCCTCGGCTGGTCCGTGATCCCGCTGCAGCCGGGCAGCAAGCGCCCGCTCCTGCGCTGGCAGCGCTATCAGGAAGCGCCGCCTGCAGAGGCCGAAATCCGGGCCTGGTTCGCGCGCTGGCCGAAGGCCAACCTGGCCGTCGTCACCGGGGTGGTATCGCACCTCGTCGTGCTCGACGTCGATCCCGGGCACGGTGGCGAGGAAAGCCTCCTCGACCTCGAGCGGCGCCACGCACCGCTGCCCGACACGGTGGAGGCGATCACCGGCGGAGGCGGCCGTCATCTCTACTTCCGGCATCCGGGGCGCTTCTGTCCCAATCGCGTGGGCATCGCGCCCGGGATCGATCTGCGCGGCGACGGCGGCTATGTGGTCGCACCTCCCTCGCTGCATCCCTCGGGACGGCGCTATCTGTGGGAAGTCTCCCACCACCCGGAGGACCACCCGCTCGCACCGCTGCCCGGCTGGCTCGAGGAGATGGTCCTGCACACCGGCTGCCGCCGCGGGCACCCGCCGAGCTACTGGCGGCAGCTCCTGCGCCATGGCGTGCGCGAGGGAGAGCGCAACAACACGATCGCCTCGCTCACCGGTCACCTCCTCCACCACGGCGTAGACGTGCGCATCATCGAGGAGCTCCTGCAGTGCTGGAACCTCGTCCGCTGCGATCCGCCGCTCGATCCCGATGAGGTGGCGCGGACGGTGGCGAGCATCGAGCGCACCCACGAGCGCCGCCGCCTCGAGGAAGAGCTGCGTGCCGCGTGGCCGCCGGCCCGGGCTCGTGCTACCTGCGGTCCGCAAACGGGTGGAGGCGATCGTCCATGACGGCCTACGATCTCGTGCTGCGCAACGCCCGCATCGCGACCGCCGATGCGGTATTCGACGGCGACATCGCGATCCTGGGCGAGCGCATCGCCGCCCTCGGGACATCGCTCCCCGCCGGCCGCGAGGAGCGGGATCTCGCGGGCCGTCTCGTCACCCCCGGCGGCGTCGACGCCCACTGCCACATCGAGCAGCTCGCCGCCACCGGCCTGCGCAATGCGGACACCTTCGAGAGCGCGACGCGGGCTGCGGCCATGGGCGGCACGACGACGGTGATCCCCTTCGCGGCCCAGCATCGCGGCGACAGCCTCGCCGCCGTCGTCGAGGACTATCACGCCCGGGCGGCGCGCGGGGCGATGGTCGACTACGCCTTCCACATGATCCTCACCGATCCCCGGCCCGAGGTTCTGGACGAGGAGCTCCCCGGGCTCGCGCGCGCGGGTCATGCCTCCCTCAAGGTCTTCATGACCTACGAGCGGCTGCGGGTGGACGACGAACAGCTCCTCGACGTGCTCTGGGCCGCGCGCCGGCACGGGCTCATGGTGTGCGTGCACGCCGAGAACCACGGCATGATCGCCTGGATGAAGCGGCAGCTCCTCGCACGCGGCCATCTCGCGCCCCGCTATCATGTTCCTTCCCATCCCCGTCTCGGCGAGGCGGAGGCGATCCGCCGCATCGCGGCGATGAGCGCATTTCTCGACCAGCCGGTGATGGTGTTCCACGTCTCGACCGCGGAAGGGGTGGCCGAGATCCGTCGCGCCCGGAGCGAGGGGGTCGCGCTCTTCGCCGAGACCTGCACGCAGTATCTGCTGCTCACCGCAGCCGCCCTCGACCGGCCGGGCATCGAGGGGGCGATGTGGATCTGCAGCCCGCCGCTTCGCGAGGAGGGGGACCGGGAGGCGCTCTGGCAGGCGCTTCGGGACCGCACGCTGCAGCTCGTCTCCTCGGATCACGCGCCCTACCGCATGGACGCGAGCGGCAAGCTCGCAAGGGGACCGGAGCCCGGCTTTCACGAGATCGCGAACGGCCTTCCGGGAATCGAGCTGCGTCTGCCGCTTCTCTTCGATGCCATGGTGAGCCGCGGCCGGCTCGGCGTCTGCGACTTCGTCGAGCTTACCGCCACCGCCCCCGCGCGCATCTACGGCCTGCATCCGCGAAAGGGAACGATCGCGCCCGGCTCGGATGCCGATCTCGTTGTCTGGGATCCCGATCGCAGCCTGCGCATCGAGCAGGGGCCGCGCTACGACAACGCCGGCTACACGCCCTATGCGGGCTTCGAGCTGCGGGGCTGGCCGGAGACGGTGCTGCTCCGCGGCCGCATCATCGTCGACGGCGGTACGCTCCACGCCGCCCCCGGCTCGGGCCGCTTTCTGCCCCGCAGCGGTGGCGAAGCCGCGCGCCCCCGGGGCCGTCCCGCCCCGGAGCTCGACCCCATGCGGAATTTCGGCGCCCGCTTCGACTGATCCGCACTCAGCCGCCTGCCTTCGGCGGACGCGCCCCGCTTGCCGTGCAGCTGGGACAGGCGGTGCCGCGGGGGAGATAGGTGCCGCAGCCCGGACAGGGCTCGAGTTCGAGCGCCTCGCCCCGTCGCACCCGCTCGCGCCGCGATGGACGCCCCCTGCGGCCCGCCGCCTCGCGCCGCTCCTGAATCTCCCGCAGCAGACGGAACCCGCGCCAGACGGCGACGATGACGAGCAGGGTGAAGAGAAGCTTGGAGAGCGAAAGGCCGAACATCGAACGCCTCCGGCATGCGGAGACAACCTAGAGCCCGAAGCGGTCCAGAAGAAGGCGCTCTTCGAACTTCTCCAGCATGCGGTCGGCGATCGCTCCGCCGCCCGCAACGGCGAGGCCGCGCAGCCAGGGCGCCCTGGGGGGATTGAGAAGCCGCGGGCGCACTCTTTCACCGAACCGCGCGCGCAGGATGTCCCGCAGCTCGCCGATGCCGTCGGCAAGCCCGAGCTCGACCGCCATGGCCCCGGTCCAGACGCGTCCGCTGCCGAGCCGGTCGTCGTCGAGGCGCAGCCGTTCCCCGCGCCGCCTGCGCACCCAGTCCAGAAAGCGGGCGTGGATCTCCTCCTGGATCTCCTCGAGCACCGCCACATGTTCGGGCCTTTCCGGCTCGAACGGATCGAGAAAGTCCTTGTAGGGCCCGCGTGCGTGCACCCGCCGTTCGATCCCGAAGCGCGACAGCGCCCCGTGGAAGCCGAAGCCTGCGCTGATGACCCCGATGCTGCCGAGGATGGAGTTCGGATCCACGATGATCTCATCCGCGGCGCAGGCGACCCAGTATCCGCCCGAAGCGGCGATGTCCTCGACGAAGGCGAGCACCCGGCGCCCGCGCTCCTCGGCGAGGCGGCGGATGCGTCCGGCGAGCAGCGAGGCCTGGACCGCCGACCCGCCGGGGCTGTCCACGACCAGCGCCACCGCGGGCGCGCGGCGCAGGGAAAAGGCCGCCTGCAGGTGGCGCTCGAGGGACAGCAGCGAGATCCCGCCGCGCCGCCAGGGAACCGCGCCGAGCACGCCCGCGATCCGCACCACGGGAACCGGAATGCGGGCCCAGGGCGGGATCCATTTCGCCATCGCCGTCATCCCCCGGCTTGCGCACCACGCAGGCGCAGGGCGAGCTCGAGCGGCCCGCCGCCACGCAGCACCGCCTCCGCTTCGGGCGTATAGCCGCCTTCCCGATCGTGCAGCACGAGCCCGCGCAGAAGATGCGATTCGCCCCCGCTTCCCTTGCGTGCCGCGACGACGAAGCGCTTCGCCTCCACGCTCGCGGCCCCGGGCCAGAAGGGGAAGACGTGGACATCCCCGCAGCCTGCCGAAAGCGAGGCGAGCACCTCCGCAAGGCGCCCCGTGCGATGGATGAGGACGAGCCAGCCCCGCGGCCTGAGCAGGCGCAGACAGGCCCGGATCCAGGCCTCGAGCGGCAGCGTCTCGATCGAGGCCGCGGCATGCGTCGCCGGCGGCGTCCCGCGACCGGGCGGCATGTAGGGCGGGTTCGTCATCACGAGATCGAAATGCGCCGTGCGGAGATCGGCAGGAGGTGCGGCGAGATCCCCTTCCCGGATTTCGATGCGCGCGCTGTAGCCGTTGAGGCGCACGTTCTCGCGCGCGATCCGCGCGAGCTCGGGGGCGATCTCGAGCCCGACGATGCGGCAGCCGGATACGCGCGTCGCCAGCGCCAGCGCCGCCGCGCCGGTGCCGCAGCCCGCATCGAGCACGAGGTCTCCCTCTCCCGCAGGGGTGGCGGCGGCGAGAAGCACGGGATCGATCGCGACCCGATATCCCCGGGTCGGCTGCAGGAGACGGACGCGCCCACCGAGCAGCCGATCGCAGCTGAGAGCCAGATCAGCCCGGTCCGTTGCGCTCACATCCGCTGCCTTCATCGGCTTCGAGCTCCCGCTGCGCCCGGTCGAGGAGCCAGCGGGCATAGGACGCTCGTTCCGCGGGAACCACGAGGCGGCGCGGGATCGCGCCGATACTGCCCTCGACCGCACTCGTCGCGGCATCGAAGACCATCGAATCGATGCCGGCCTCGGCGAGGACCGCGCGCGCCCAGGACAGGCGCACGGGATCGTTCGTGCGCAGGACCTCCTCGACCGTCATGACCCGCGACCTCGATGCACGCCGTGTCCGTTTGCCTCGCCACGGGACGACGTGGTAGCAGTGGCGCCGGGAGAGCGGAAGACGCACGGCTCGAAAGTGCGAGAGAGGGCCCGTTGGCACCGCAGCAGATCGGACTCGCAAGACCAAGCGACCCCGGGGTGGACGCCTACGAGCACGCCCGTGCGCTGGTGGCCGCGGACCTGGAGAAGGTCAACCGCCTCATCATCGCCAGACTGCAGAGCCAGGTGCCGCTCATCCCGGAGCTCGCGCGCCATCTCATCGCCGCCGGCGGCAAGCGCATCCGCCCCCTGCTCACCCTCCTCGCGGCCCGTCTCTGCGGCTATCGCGGCGATCGCCAGATCGGCCTCGCGGCCGCGGTGGAGTTCATCCACACGGCCACCCTGCTGCACGACGACGTGGTGGACGAATCCGAGCTCCGCCGCGGCACGCCCTCGGCGAATGCGCTCTGGGGCAACAAGGCGCCCGTGCTCGTGGGCGATTTTCTGTTCTCCCGCGCCTTCCAGCTCATGGTCGAGGACGGCGATCTGCGGGTGCTCGAGATTCTCTCCCAGGCCTCGGCGGTGATCGCCGAGGGCGAGGTCGCCCAGCTCGTGACCGCCAACGATACCGGCATCGAGGAGGAGGACTATCTGCGCGTCATCCGGGCGAAGACGGCGGCGCTGTTCGAGGCCGCCTGCCACATCGGCGCCGTGGTCGCCGGGCGCAGCCGCCGCGAAGAGGAAGCGCTCGCGCGCTACGGACTCCATCTCGGCATCGCCTTCCAGCTCGTCGACGACGCCCTCGACTATGCGGCGGACCAGGCCCGCCTCGGCAAGACCGTGGGCGACGACTTCCGCGACGGCAAGATCACCCTGCCCGTGCTCCTCGCCGTCGCCCGCGGCGATGAACGCGAGCGGGCCTTCTGGCGACGGACGCTGGAAGAGGGCGAGCAGCGGGAGGAGGACCTCGCCACCGCGCTCACCCTGCTCGAGCGCCACCATGCGGTCCGCGACACCCTGGCCCGTGCCGAAGCCTACGGCGCAATCGCGCGCGATGCCCTCGCGCTCTTCCCTCCTTCGCCGGCAAGAGCGGCGATGCTCGGCCTCGTCGACTTCTGCATTCATCGGGCATACTGAACGCGCCGCAGGCCGGTGCGGCCGCGGACAGCGCGGCTCGACGCGCAAGCCATACGAGCGGATGCCGTGAGCGGAGCCGCAGAGGGGAGGTGACAGGTGCGCCGGATCGTCGTCGGGATCGTGGTTCTCGCTGGCGCGGCGGCCTTCATGCTCGGCTATCTCTACCGACAGGAGCTCGAAAGCTTCGCCCCCGGCCTCTTCCGCAGCGCAAATTCGGACGTGCTGCGCCTCTACGGGCATATCGACCTGCGGGAGGCGCGCCCGGGCTTCAATCTTCAGGGACGCATCGTGGCACTGCACGCCGAGGAAGGGGATACGGTCGCACCGGGCCAGCTCCTCGCCGAACTCGATGCGGTCGCCTTTCGCGCCGAGGTGGATGCGGCGGCAGCCCGCCTCGAGGCGGCACGCCAGCGCCTCGCCAGGCTCGAGGCGGGGAGTCGGCCGCAGGAGATCGAACGGGCCCGCGCCGAAGTGCGGCGGCTCGAGGCGCTCCTGCGGGATGCCGAACTCAGCGTGGAGCGGCTGCGCAAGCTCGCCGCCGACCGCTTCGCTCCCAGGGCCCAGCTCGATACGGCCGAGGCCCGGGCGGAGGCGCTCCGCGCCCAGCTCGCCGCCGCCCGGCAGACCCTTTCGCTGCTCGTCGAGGGGCCGCGCCGCGAGGACATCGAAGCCGCGCGGGCGGAAGTCGCGCGCGCCGAGGCGGAACTCCGCCTCGCACGCAAGCGCCTCCGGGATACCCGCCTCGAGAGCCCGGTCGCGGGCGTCGTCACCGGCCGGCTGCAGGAGAAGGGCGACGTCGTCCTTCCCTTCGCACCCATCTATACGATCTCCCTCAGCGATCCCGTCTGGGCGCGGGTGTTTGCGCCGGAGCCCCTCCTCGGCCGCCTGCATGAGGGCATGAAGGCACGCATCCTCACCGACTCGGGCGGCGTCTACGAGGCCTGGATCGGCTACATCTCGCCGGAAGCCGAATTCACCCCCAAGACGGTCCAGACCGAGGACCTTCGCACGAGCCTCGTCTATCAGCTGCGCGTCTACGCCCGCAATCCGGACCGCGGGCTCCGTCGCGGCATGCCCGTCACCGTCGAGATCCCCCTCGACCGGGCGGGCGGCGAGGATGCCGCAGGCGGGCCATGACCGCCGTCGAGGTGGAGGACCTCGTCAAGCGTTTTCGCGGCCCGCGCGGCATTCTGTCCGCGCTCGCCGGCGTCAGCTTCCGCCTCGACGAAGGCAGCTTCACGGCCCTCGTCGGGCCGGACGGTGCGGGCAAGACCACGCTCATGCGCCTCCTCGCCGGCCTGCTCAGGCCCGATTCGGGCCGCATCATCCTCTTCGGCCAGGAGCTCGGGCGCGACGCAGGCCAGCTCCGCGATCGCCTGGGCTACATGCCGCAGCGCTTCGGCCTCTATGAGCGGCTCAGCGTCCGTGAAAACCTCGAGCTCTACGCCGAACTCTATGGCCTTTCGGGCGCGCAGCGCCGGCGGCGGATCGCGGAGATTCTCGAAATCACCGGCCTCAGCCCCTTTCCCGACCGGCTCGCGGGTCGGCTCTCGGGCGGCATGAAGCAGAAGCTCGCCCTCGGTGCGGTGCTGCTGCGCCCGCGCGGCCTTCTGCTCCTCGATGAGCCGAGCGTCGGGGTCGACCCCCTCTCGCGGCGCGAGCTGTTCGCCCTTGCGCGCGCCCATGGAGCCCGGGGAACCACCGTCCTCTGGAGCACCGCCTACCTCGACGAGGCCGAGCGCTGTGATCGCGTCCTCGCGCTCGACGGCGGAGAACTCTTCGCCGACGCCGAGCCGGCCGAGCTCGCACGCAGCCTCGCGGGCGGGGTGCATCTGGTGGACGTGCCCGAGCGCGAACGCGGTGCATGGCTCGAACGGCTCGCCGCCGACCGCGACGTCTTCGATGTGCGCATCCGCGGTGGACGGCTGCGTATCGTCCATCGCCCGGGACGGCTGCCCGCAGCCATCGAACCGCTGCGGGCGGAGCCGGCGGCGCCCGGTCTCGAAGACGTGATCGCAGCCCGGCTGCGGGAGCGGCAGGATGCCGACCCGCCGCAGTCCGCGCCCGGGCCGGCGTCCGTCCGCACGTCGCGGCGGAATCGCGACGAGGTCGTGATCCGGGTGCGCGATCTCGTGCGCGACTTCGGCACCTTCCGGGCCGTCGACCATCTCAGCTTCGAGGTCCGGCGGGGTGAGGTCTTCGGCCTTCTGGGACCCAATGGGGCCGGCAAATCGACGACCTTCCGCATGCTCTGCGGGGTGCTGCCGCCGAGCGCCGGCGAGGCGCGCGTGCTCGGCCACGATCTCCTGAGCGCCGCCGCGCTCGCCCGCGCCCGCATCGGCTACATGGCGCAGAAATTCTCCCTGTACGGCGAGCTTACGGTACGCGCCAACCTCGAATTCACCGCCGATGTCTACGGGCTCGCCGGGCGGCGAAGGAAGGCGCGGTTCGAAGCGGTGGTGGAAGAGCTCGAGCTCGCGCCCTTTCTCGAAGCCCGGGCCGAAACGCTGCCCCTCGGCTTCCGGCAGCGGCTGCAGATGGCCGCAGCGCTCATCCACGAGCCCGAGATCCTCTTCCTCGACGAGCCCACCTCGGGCGTCGATCTCCTCGCCCGCCGCGCCTTCTGGCGCCACATCCTGCAGCTCGCCGCCGGCGGGACCTCGGTGCTCGTCACCACGCACTTCCTCGATGAGGCCGAATACTGCGATCGCGTGCTGATCATGGACCGGGGGCGCATGCTCGAGCTCGGACCGCCGGCCGAGATCGTCTCCCGCACGCGGCGGCTCGAGCCTTCCATCGACAATCTCGAGGACGCGTTCATCGCGCTGCTGCGCGATCGGGGCAGGGCCGCGGCATGAGATCGGGGGGCCTGTCGCTGCGGCGTTGCGCCGCGCTCATCCGCAAGGAGGCGCTCGAAATCCTCCGCGATCCGAGCAGCATCGCCATCGCCGTGGTGCTGCCCATCCTTCTGCTCGTGCTGTTCGGCTATGCGGTCTCCCTCGATCCGCAGCGGATCCGGACCGCGGTGGTGGCGCCGGTACTCGACCGGCCCACCATGTCCCTGATCGAACATCTGCGCGGCTCACCCTATTTCGCGATCGAGGTTCACCGCAGCCGCCAGCCGGCGGAGGAACGGCTGCGGGCGCGCGGCGTCGAAGCGGTGCTCGTCTTTCCGGACGACTTCGCAGCCCGCCTCGCGCGGGGGGAGCTGGCGCTGCAGCTGCTCCTCGACGGCGTCAACGCCAACACGGCCCGGATCGTCCAGGCCTATCTCCGTGGGACACTCGGCATCTGGGCGGCCGGCGAGCTCCGCCTGCGCCTCGAGGCGCCGGCCCTCCTTCTCGAGCCGCGGCTGTGGTTCAATACCGACGTCGAAAGCCGCCGCTTTCTCGTCCCGGGCCTGGTGGCGGTGATCATGACCCTGATCGGAAGCCTGCTCACCGCCCTCGTCGTCGCCCGGGAATGGGAGCACGGCAGCTTCGAATCCCTGTTCGCGACGCCCATCCGCATCACCGAGATCCTGGCCGGCAAGCTCCTCCCCTATTTCCTCCTCGGCATGATCGGGATGGCGCTGGTGGCGGCGACGGCAGTGTTCCTCTTCGGTGTCCCGCTGCGCGGTTCGCTCGCGGCGCTCGCCGGCATGAGTGCCCTCTATCTCGTGGTGACCCTGGAGTTCGGCCTCCTCGTTTCGGGTGCGGCGCGCAATCAGTTCGTGGCCGGTCAGATCACCCTGTTCGCGGCCTTTCTGCCGGCGTTCATCCTCTCCGGCTTCGTGTTCGACATCCGCTCCATGCCCGGCTGGATGCAGACCCTCACCTATATCGTGCCGGCCCGCTACTTCGTCTCCTCCCTCCAGACGCTTTTCCTCGCGGGCGACCTCGGCGCGGTGCTGTTCCCCGATGCCGCGGCGCTCGCGGCATTCGCCTTCGGGCTCGCGCTCCTCATTCGCACCCGCACGCGCAAATCCCTGGAGTGAGGCCATGTGGCGGCGGCTCGGCGCCCTCATCCTCAAGGAACTGCGGGGCCTGTGGAACGACCGGCGAACGCGTTTCGTGCTCGTCGGTCCGCCCCTCGTTCAGCTGCTGCTGTTCGCGCATGCCGCCACCTTCGATCTCGATCATCTCCCGGTCGTCCTCTGGGACGAGGACCGGACCGCTCTCTCGCGCGAGTTCCTCGCGAGCATCGAGGGCGCGAAGGTGTTCGGGCCGCTCTACCGGGTGCAGCGCAAGGCGGAGCTCGACCGGCTCATCGACACCCGCAGCGTGGCCTTCGCCCTGCGCATCCGCGAAGGCTTCGCCGCAGACCTCTCCGCCGGACGGCCGGCACGCGTGCAGCTCCTGCTGGACGGCCGCCAGACGAACACGGCACTCGGCATCCTCGCCTATATCCAGCGCATCGCGGACAGCTTCTCCGTCCGGCAGCTCCAGAGCCGGGGACTGCAAAGCCGCATCGAGACGCGCGCCTGGTTCAACCCCAACCTCGAGAGCCGCTGGTTCGTCGTCCCCGGCCTCGTGGGCATTCTCACCCAGGTCATCACCCTTGCGGTGACCGCCCTCGGCGTCGCCCGCGAACGCGAGCTCGGGACCTTCGAGCGGCTGCTCGTCACGCCCCTGCGACCGGTCGAGCTCATGCTCGGCAAGACCCTGCCGGCGCTGATTGTCGGCCTCGGCGAGGGGCTCCTGATCTTCGTCGTCGGAATCACCCTCTTCGCTGTCCCCTTCCTGGGGCGACTCGAGGTGCTGCTCGCCGGTCTCGCCCTCTTCATGCTCGGGGTCGCGGGCGTCGGTCTGAGCCTTTCCGCGATCTCCCACACCCAGCAGCAGGCGATCGTCTGGGCGTTCCTGTTCATGGCACCTTCGGTCGTGCTGTCGGGCTTCGCCACCCCGATCGAGAACATGCCGCCTTTGATCCGGGCCATCACCTGGATCAACCCGCTGCGCTGGATGATCGAGATCCTGCGCAGCACCTTCCTGCGGGCTCTGGGTTTCGCCGACCTCGCACTTCCCTTCGCCATGCTCGCCCTGATCGCGCTCGTCTCCCTCACCGCCGCCACCGTCATCTTCCGTCGCCGCGTGGCCTGAGCCATCGCGCGGGCCGTCAGGGGAGGCGGGAGGCAACCCTGGCGCGGGGTCGTGTCGCGCCGGCACAGCGGGACGCGAGGCGCCGCGCGTCACCGGCGAAGGCTGCGGCCGGCAGGGCGTAGGCGACGCCGAGCGGGCGCGGATCCCCGGCCCCATCGAAGCGCATCGCGAGGCCCACGAGGACGCCGACGAGCTCGCCCTCGACATCGACCACGGGACCGCCCGAAAAGCCGGGTACGATGTCGAGTTCGAGCGCGAGCGGAGTGCCGACCCGATAGCGTCCGTAGCGGATGGGCTCGGGGTGTGCGCGGCCGCGCACATGCCCCGCCGCCACCGCGATACGTCCGGGCCCGGGCGATCCGAAGGCGAGAACCGGCTCGCCGTCGGCAGGCGGGCTCGCACGCAGGGCGACCCCTGCCTCGCGGGCGAGATCGGGCGCACACAGCAGCGCGAAATCGCGTCCCCGATCGAGGGCGAGGAGTACGGCCCGGTATCGCCCGCCGCGTGCCGTCGTGACCTCGTAGCGAAAACCGGGGCCCGATGCGACATGCGCCGCCGTGACGACGAGGCCACTGCCCTCGAGATGGGTGCCGCTTCCCCCGCTCACGACGTGGGGACCCGGCGCCCGCCGCGCAGCCGGGGCCTGCACGAGCACCTCCACGAAACCGGCCGCTCGCGCCATGGTGCGGAGCGCGCGCGCCCGATCCTCGACCACCGGCGGCCGCAACGCGCAGCCACCGGCGAACAGCAAAAGCGCCAGCACCCACACGTCGGTCCTCACCGGTCTCCTCCGAGCATGAGGAGGGCGGGCGGCAGAAAGGTCCGAAACCGCCGCCAGCGGCCCACCCCGCTTGGATCGATGGGCCTGCGCACCTGATGGAAGCTCGCCGTGAGCACCGGCCCCGCCCGCTCGTAGAAGCGAGGCCAGTCCGCCGGCGGCGCAAGGCCGAGAAAGGCGAACAGCCGCCGCACCTCGCGCTCGGGATCGGCGACGAGCCGCTCATGGCGGACCTCGAGCAGCGGATTGGGAAGCCGCTCGCTCCAGAAGCGCATGAGCCGCTCCTGGAGTGTCCAGACGCGGGCACAGGTGGCGAGATCGGTGGAGAAGCGAAGACCGTCGGCGAAGTGGGTCGTAAAGCAGGAAACGCAGACATCCCGCGGATCCCGCCGGCACCACAGTACGGGTGCTGCGGGGAAGAGCCGCGCGAAGAGGCCGAGGCGGAGATAGTTGCCGGGAAGCTTGTCGGAGACGAAGCGACGGCCGTGCGCGATACGCCGCAGCGGGTCGAGATAGAGACCGCGGAGGCGCTCGAGGGCGGTCCGGTCGAGCTCTGCCGTGCCCTCGGGAAACGCCCGCCGGGCGCCATGGCTCCGGAGCTCCCGCGCGAGATGTCGCAGCTCCTGCCGCTCTCCTCCGGCCGCGATATCCGGATGGCTTGCGAGAATGCGCTCCACGAGCGTCGTTCCCGAGCGGGGCATGCCGAGGATCAGGATCGGCATCGGCCGCGGTTGCGCAAGTTCCTCCCGAGCGAACGCGAGCTGCTGCGCCGAGCGCTCGATGCGCGCGACGAGCCGCTCATGGGCCTCGAGATCGAAGGGTTCGCGGGCGCGCAGGATGGCGTTCGCCCGCGCGTAAGCGTCGAACGCCTCCTCGAAGCGGCGGCACCGCTCGAGCGTGCGGGCGAGCGCGAACAGCAGAGCGATCCGCCCCTCTTGCGCCAGGCGCGCATCCTCGAGCAGCCCGCGAAGCCGCGTCTCGAAACCGGGGAGTTTCTCCTCGGGCAGGAGGACGGCAAGGCTCTCCCAGGCTTCCGCCCGGAGCGGATCGAGCTCCACCGCCCTGCCGTGGGCCCGGCACGCCTCCTCGAACCGCCCCTCGGCCTGGTGCACCGATCCGAGCCCGAACCAGGCTTCGGCGCAGTCCGGATCCCGGATCAGCACCTCCTCGAACGCGGCCCGCGCGCCGTCCACCTCACCCAGGCGCAAGCGGCACCAGGCAAACCGCAGGAGCAATGCCCGGTCCGCCCCGCCTGCCCTGAGGGCGCGCGCATACCAGACGCGCGCCTCGCGCCGCCGGTCGAGCCGCTCGAGCTCACGCGCGATCATGACGGCCCGCGGCACGGCGCGCTCCGGGCGACGCGCGAGTGCCGCCCAGAGGGCCGAGGCCCGCGCGACGTCTCTGGCGAGCGCCTGGGCACTCATGACATCGAGGAGGATCTCGGGATCGCCGGGGGCGAGTCGCCGCGCCCGCTCCAGGAACAGGCACGCCTCACCGTGATGCCCGAGGCCGAGGAGCACCCGTCCCGCGAGCGCCAGTGGAAGCGGGTGTCCGGGCGCAGCCTGCATGGCACGTTCGTACCAGGCGAGGCTCTCCCTGAGCCGGCCCGCCCGCCGCAGCGAATCGGCATGACGGAGGAGCCTCGTCGCCTCAGGCGGAAGTGCCGCAGCGAAAGGGCCCATGCGCGAGCCTGCGGCGCCGGTGCGAGGATGCCGGCACGGTTGCAATGCCTCTTCCTCAGAAGAAATACTGTCCCGCGAACTGGATGCGGTGCGCATCGTTGTCGAGACCGCCGTCCGCGAATCCGCGGTGGCCGAAGATGTACTCGATCCCGAAGCGGAAGCGGTCACTGGGCTGCCAGATGAGGTTGACGTGGACCGTGTCCAGGGACTCGGTGTCCGTATCGGCAAAGGTGTCCTCGACTTCGTAGTGGCCGTAGACGAGGTTCGTCTGCCACTGTTCCGTCCACTGCCGGGTATAGCCCACCGCCACACCCCAGGCGGTGATCGTCTGAAGATCACCCGACGCGTCGACGAAGCCGTCGTTGCCGGGCCCGTTGACGATGTAGCGGCCGATGCCGTCCCCGTAGGTAAAGTTCAGCTGCAGGGAATCCTTCCCGATCGTGGGGATGACCGCATCGGCGTGGACGCCCCAGCCGAACTCCTGGTCGTCGAACGCGCCGGAATCGAGTTCCAGAAGACGGGCGACACCGGAGAGCTTCGCACTCCAGCCACCGTCGCTGTACATCACCGCGGCCACGAAATCGGGCAGCGTATCGATGCCGAGCTTGAGATCGCCGCCATCCGAGCCGACGCTGTTGCCCGCACCATCGCGCGCGGAAAGCTCGGAGTTCTCCACCGAGGCGGCGAGGGTCAGCCCGTCCGTCGCCTTGAAGGTGACGCGCAGCTGGCCCTGGCGGATGAACGGCAGACCCGCGGGGCCGAAGAAGTCGACGGTGGTGGGGTAGGAGTCGAGAGGCATGAACAGGGACCAGGTCTGCCCCGCGAGCACCGGACCGACCTGTCCGTAGGCGTGGCGGAGGCGGAAGCTCGTCGAGTTCGAGATGCGTTCGTTGCCGCCGCCGCCGAAGAAGTCGCCCTCGACGAAGGTCTTGACCTCGCCGAAGTCGGTGGGCGTCCAGGTCGTGATGTTGATCCGCGTCTGCCGCGCATGGGCGCGGAAGACACCCTCGCGGTCGGCCGCATCCGTGCCGTCGGCGGGAATGGCGCTCGCCGCGAAGCTGTCGCCGACGTCGGCGCCGGCATCGTAGATGAGGTCCGCCTTGACGTAACCGCCGATCCTGATCGAGGTGTTCGTGCCGGGGAGCTTGAACGACCCCGGCTTGTCGCCGCCGGTGACGACACTTGCGGGGACCGTCGTGCGAACCGGCGCCGGCAGGGGCTCCTCGAGGCGACGGAAGGTCTCGAGCTTCCTGCGCTGCTCCTCGATGATCTTCTCCTGCGCCTCGATGCGCGCCTCCTGCGCGCGCTGACGCCGCTCGAGCTGTTCGAGCTTCTGCATGAGTTCCGCATAGCCGGGAGGCGCGGGCAGCTCTCCGGCGCCCGCCGGCGCGTTCAGCGCGAACAGCGCGACGCCCGAGAGCAACGCCGCGCGCGGCGCGATGCCCGAAAAGCGATGGCACGGCATGAGTCCGTCTCCCCGAAAGCTGGCCGGCGGCCTGCCGGCACGAGGAGACTCTTCCGGCCTGTGGCGCTCGCAGGGAATTCAATCCCGCTCAACAGGGCGCGACGCGGCTGTGACCCGGTTGTGATGATGCCGCGGGAGGCCGTCTTCCATGCGCACTTATGCGCATATCACGGCGCAGCGCGACGAAAGATGCGCATACATG
>CAZHHU010000027.1:4782-30114 GCA_964532215.1 uncultured Geminicoccaceae bacterium | reverse complement strand
CCGCAGCTGTTCGCCGCCCTCGCAGCCATCGTCCGCCGACACCGCTTCGAGGAGCTTGGCGAGGAGCGCATGGCGGCGCTCGCCACCACCACCCGCGATCTCTGCGACCTGCGCCGAATTCGCGCCCGCGTGCGGCTGCTCCTGGGCGAGGAGGACAGGGCCGCGTTCAAACGCACCGCAGAGCTGCTGCGGCGCGCCCTGCCGGATGCCGGGCGCAGCTACGTCGCGGATGCGGGCCATCTGTGCCTGCTCGAAGCCCCCGAAGCGGTCGCCCCGCTGCTCGCGCGGGCACTCGCGGAAGCCCCGGCCACGCATTCGGCGACGGCGCCCGGGCCTCAGCATCCAGGAAGCGGCACGGATCCTTCCGCGATCCGCACATCCCGCTAGGCCGATGTTCCGCTTTTCCTCATCTGCCCCTCGGTATAGGAAATGCCCTGCCGTACGCTTCCGCGACGCGCATGCGCGCTCAAGGCGCGGGTCGACGGAGCGGCGGTCGGAGATCGGACCTCGCAGAACACGGTCGAGAGCATGCGACGTGGAGGATGGATACGGATTTCTCTGCTCGCCCTGGGCCTTCTCGCGGCATCGGGCGGGCCGCCGGTGGGTGCCGAACCCAGGCAGGCAACCTTTCTCAAGACCTTCCGGGACTGGAATCTGTATGTCGCCCGCGACGATGTCGGCAAGATCTGCTACATCGCGAGCGAGCCGGTAGAAAAGGACGGCAATTACCGCCGGCGGGGGGCGACCGCCGTCGTGGTGGCGAAGTTTCCGGACCCCAAGCTCGGCATCCAGGTGAGCGTCCAGGCGGGCTATCCCTACAAGAAGAAGAGCAACGTCCAGATGACGATCGACAAGAAACGCTACGAACTGTTCACGGACGGCGAGAACGCCTTCGCCTTCACCGCCGAGGACGACCGCAAGATCATCGAGGCCATGAAGCGCGGCCGCAGGATGGTCGTGAAGGGGACTTCACGCAAGGGCACCTACTCCATAGATACCTATTCGCTCATGGGCTTTTCCGCGGCCTATCGGGCCATGCTTGATGAATGCAAGAACCCCTGACGACGCGGCATCCCGCTCCCTGATCGGCCGCGACCGGGGCGCGCTGCGGCAGCTTCTCGCGACGCTCGACGTCGCCCGTGCCCAACTGTCCATGCGGGCAGCCCAGCTCTTCCGCTGGATCTACGGTCGCGGCGCGCGCGACTTCGGGGAGATGAGCGATCTTCCCGCGAAGCTGCGCGCTGCGCTCTCCACGCATTTCGCGCTCGATCGCCCCGAGGTGCTCGCCGAGCAGCGCAGCGCCGACGGCACGATCAAATGGCTGCTCCGCCTTCACGACGGCCAGAGGATCGAGACGGTCTTCATCCCCGAGGCGGATCGGGGAACGCTCTGCGTCTCGAGCCAGGTGGGCTGTGCGCTGAGCTGCACCTTCTGCCGCACGGGCACCATGCCCCTTGTGCGCAACCTCGGCGCCGGCGAGATCCTGGGCCAGATCCTGCTCGCCAAGGATCGCCTCGAGGACTGGCCGGCGGATCGGCCGGAGCGCCGCCTCACCAACCTCGTCTTCATGGGCATGGGGGAGCCGCTCTTCAATTACGCGGAGCTGAGTCGTGCGCTCGCCGTCGTCCTCGATCGATCGGGTCTCGGGCTCTCGCGGCGGCGGGTGACGGTCTCGACGGCCGGTGTCGTTCCCGGCATCGATGCGCTCGGGCGGGATCTCGGCGTCCGTCTCGCGGTCTCGCTTCATGCGCCCGACGACGCGCTGCGCAGCGAGCTCGTGCCCCTCAACCGCAAATGGAACATCGACGCCGTCCTCGCCGCCTGCCGCCGCTACCCGGCGCGGCGGCAGATCACCTTCGAATATGTCATGCTCGACGGCGTCAACGACACCCCCGACCATGCCCGCGCCCTCGCGGCGCGTCTGCGGGATCTGCCGGCCAAGGTCAATCTCATTCCCTTCAATCCCTGGCCCGGAAGTCCGTTTCGCTGCTCGCCGCCGCAGCGCATCCGGGCCTTCCGGGAGCTCCTGGAGCAGGCCGGCATCGAGGCGCCGATCCGGACCCCGCGCGGGCGTGACATCATGGGCGCCTGCGGCCAGCTCGCGATCGACGGCCTGCGCCGGCGACGCCGGGCGGCCTGAGGCGGCGCGGGAGAGCGGGCGTGCGCCGCATCCTCGTCGTCTTCCTCGCGAGCCTCGGCGTTCTCTTTCTGCTTCTCATCGTTCTCTTCGGCGCACTCGGCTGGTGGGCGTATCGGGAGCTCGCGGTGGCGGCGCCGCCGCCGCTTCCCGAGCGCATCATCCTCGACGTTGATCTTCGCGGAACCCTCGAGGAGGAGATCGAGCCTTCCCCGCTGCGCCTCCTCGAACACGCCCCGCGTCCCGATCTCACCGGCACGCTCGAAGCGCTCGCGGCGGCACGCGAGGATCCGCGCGTGGTCGGACTTCTCGCGCGCATCGATGCCACCAGCCACGGCCTCGCCACCGCCCAGGAGCTCAGGCAGGCGATCGCCCGCTTTCGGGCCGCGGGCAAGTTCGCGGTCGCGCATGCGCAGAGCTTCGGTGAACTCGGCGCCGGCAACGAGGGATACTATCTCGCGAGCGCGTTCGAGGAGATCGCCCTGCAGCCGAGCGGAATCGTCGGCATCACGGGCCTTCTCATCGAGGTCCCCTATCTGCGTGGGCTCCTCGATCGGCTGGGGATCGCGGCCGAGGTCGAAAAGCGGGCCGAGTACAAGACCGTCTTCGAGAGCTTCACCGAATACGGTCCCACGCCGGCGAACCGCGAAATGCTCGAAAGCCTCCTCGACGACCTCTACGCGCAGCTCGCCGCGGGCATTGCCGAAGGCCGCCGTCTCGCCCCGGGAGAGGCTTCGCGCATCATCGGCGGAGGACCCTATACGGCACGCGAGGCGCTGGAGCTCGGGCTCATCGACCGCATCGCCCATCTCGACGAATACCGCGACAGTCTGCGAACGCGGACGGGCGGAGAGGCTGAGTTCGTCTCTCTCCTGGATTACCTGCAGAGGGCCGGGGAGCGCGAGCAGGGGGTGCGCATCGCCTATGTCCGTGCGTCGGGACTGATCCGCCCCGGATCCGGCAATTTCGAGCGGGGAATCTTCGCGGACGATCTCGCGGATGCCCTCCGCGACGCGGCCGAGGACGAGAAGGTGCGCGCGGTGCTGCTGCGGATCGACAGCGGTGGCGGCTCGGCCACGGCTTCCGAGACCATCGCCCGCGCGCTCGCACAGCTGCGGACCGCGGGCAAGCCGGTGGTCGTCTCGATGGGCAACGCCGCCGCCTCGGGCGCCTACTGGCTGGTTGCAGCCGCGGACCGCCTCCTCGCCGAGCCGGCCACCCTCACGGGATCGATCGGCGTCGTGGCGGCGAGGCCGGTGCTCGCCGGTCTCTGGAGCAAGCTGGATGTGAACTGGTTCGCGCTCGCACGCGGCCGCCACGCCGGCATGTATGCGATCAGCCGCGGCTACAGCGCCGAGGAGCGGGCGCGGGTGGCGGCTCTTCTCGATGATCTCTACGGACGCTTCCTCGAGGTGGTGGCGGAGGGCCGCGGTCTTCCCGCGGACAAGGTCGCCCGCATCGCCAGGGGGCGCGTGTGGACGGGACGGCAGGCTCTGGAGCTCGGGCTCGTCGACGGCCTGGGCGGCCTCGAGGAAGCGAAGGCGGCGCTGCGCGAGCTCCTCGATCTTCCTGCGGACGCGCGGCTCGAGCTCGTGCCCTTCCCGCCGCCGCGCGGCCCCGTCTCCTGGATCGCCTCCCGCCTACGCCGCTGGACCGCAGCCCGACCCGGACCCGACTTCGCCTGGCTCGAGGGCCCCCTGCTGCTCGCCCCGCCGCTGCTCCTGCGCTGAGCCTTTGCCCGGGATCATCTCCCGCGGCTCGAAGGCATAGCCCTCACCCCTCACGGTCCGGATCGGATCGGGATCCCCCGCAGCATTGAGCGCGCGCCGCAGCCGTTTCACCGCCGCATCGACAGCCCTCGGCTCGACCTCGGCCTCCGCACCCCAGACGCGGTCGAGCAGCGTCGTGCGGTCGAATACGCGCCCCGGATGTTCCATGAGGAAACGCAGCAGGCGGAATTCGGTCGGAGAGAGCGCGAGCGGCCGTTCGCCGCGAAAGGCGCGCCGCGTGGAGAGATCGATGCGAATATCGCCGCAGCAGAGGCGCTCGGCCACCGCTTCGGGCCGGGCCCGCCGGAGCACGGCGCGGATGCGGGCGACCACCTCGGCCGGCGAGAACGGCTTCACGACATAGTCGTCGGCTCCCACATCGAGCCCGCGCAGACGGTCCGCCTCCTCGCCGCGGGCGGTGATCATGAGGATGGGAAGCGCCGCCGTCTGCCGGTTGCGGCGCAGGATGCGACAGAGTTCGATCCCGGATAGCTTCGGCAACATCCAGTCGAGCAGCACGACATCGGGGAGCCGCTCGCGGATGCGCTCGAGGCCCTCCTCGCCGTCGGCCGCCTCCTCGACCGCGAAACCCGCCGCCCGGAGATTGTAGCCCAGGATCTTCCGCACCGCGCTCTCGTCCTCGACGAGCAGGACAAGCGGCTTCACGCCGGTTGCGCTCCCATGCGATTGATCTTGTCGGCATGTACGATGTAGTGAATTTTTTCGGCGATGTTGGTCGCGTGATCGCCGATCCGCTCCAGGTTCTTGGCGATGAACAGGAGCTCGATGCATATGCTCGTGCGCCTCGGATCCTCGAGGATGTAGCTCAGGAGTTCCCGAAACAGACTCACGTAGAGCTGATCGACTTCCTCGTCCCGCTTCCAGGCCGCATAGGCCTTTTCCGCGTCGCGCCGCGCATAGGAATCGAGAACCGCCTTGACCATCTCCTGACATATCTCGGCCATGCGCGGGATGGTGACGAAGGGCTTGAGCTGCGGCTGGTCGAGCAGCCGCTGCGCGCGACGCGCGATGTTCACCGCATAGTCGCTCATGCGCTCGAGATCGTTCGAGATCTTGAGCGCCATCGCCACCATGCGCAGGTCGATGGCCAGCGGCTGGCGGGTGGCGAGGATGCGGATCGCGGCCTGATCGATTTCCTCCTCGAGTTCGTCAACGTCGTCGTCGTGATCGATCACCGACTGCGCCGCGTCGCCATCGCGTTCCGTGAGCGCCTTCATGGAAAGCGCGAGCTGCTTCTCGACGAGTGCGCCCATCTCCATGATCCGACGCGTCAGCTGGTCGAGCTCCTCATCGAAGCTCTGGACGGTATGGCGGCGTATGGCTTCGCTCATGGCGCCCCCTAGCCGAAGCGGCCGGTGATGTAGTCCTGGGTCATGCTCTCACGCGGCCGTGTGAACACCTCCCCGGTCGGGCCGAATTCGATCAGACGACCGAGATGGAAGAACCCGGTGTATTGCGAAATGCGCGCCGCCTGCTGCATGTTGTGCGTGACGATGACAATCGTATAGTTCGCGCGGAGTTCGTCGATCAACTCCTCGATGTGCGCGGTGGCGATGGGATCGAGTGCCGAAGTGGGCTCGTCCAGGAGCAGCACCTCCGGCTCCGGTGCCAGGGCGCGCGCGATGCACAGCCGCTGCTGCTGGCCGCCGGAGAGATCATAGGCGCTCGCGTGCAGGCGGTCCTTGACCTCCTCCCACAGCGCCGCCCGCCTGAGGCTCCCCTCCACCTGTTCGTCGAGCAGGGCGCGGTTGCGGATGCCGCGGATGCGCAGGCCGGCGGCGACGTTCTCGTAGATCGACTTGGGAAAGGGGTTGGGCTTCTGGAACACCATGCCGATGCGCAGACGCGGGACCATCGGATCGGTCTTCGGCGAGATGATGTCGATCCCCTCGGGCTCGAGCCAGATGTGGCCCGCGTAGCGGTTGCCCGGATAGAGGTCGTGCATGCGGTTGAAGCAGCGCAGAAACGTGCTCTTGCCGCAGCCCGAAGGCCCGATCAGCGCGGTCACGCAGCGCTCGTGGACGGGCATCGAGATCTCATGCAGGGCCTGTTTCGCGCCATACCAGAAACTCAGCCGCTCCACCCGCGCCTTCACGGGTGTGTCGGCCCGATCCTGGTCGCTGCGCGGCGCGTCGAGAGCGATGGCGGGGGTGGCCGTTGCGGCGTCGGCGCTCATCCCAGCGTCCTCCGGGCTCGGTAGCGGACATAGATGGCGAGAGCATTCATGAGAAGCGTCATGGCCAGCAGCACCACGCCGGCGGCCGCCGCCAGGTCGTGGAAGGCCGGCTGCGGCCGCGAGACCCAGTTGAACATCTGGATCGGCAGCACGGTGAAGGGCGACCACAGCCACTCCAAGCTGAGGTACGGAAAGCTGTCGGTGATCGGCGGCGGCGGCAGGAAGGCGATGAAGGTGAGCGCGCCGATGGTGATCAGCGGCGCGGTCTCGCCGATGGCGCGCGAGAGACCGATGATGATGCCGGTGAGAATCCCGGGGCGTGCGGCCGGCAGAAGGAACCCCGCGACCATCTGCCAGCGGTCGGCACCGAGCGCATAGGCCGCCTCGCGCAGCTCCCGGGGCAGCGCGCGCAGGGCCTCACGGGTGGCAACGACGATGATCGGCAGGATCAGCAGCGCCAGGGTGAGGCCGGCGGTGAAGATCGATTCGCCGAAATCGAAGCCGTAGACGAACAGGCCGAGCGCCAGGAGGCCGTAGATGATCGACGGCACCCCGGCGAGATTGGTGATGTTGATTTCGATGACGTCCGTGAACCAGTTGCGCCGGGCATATTCCTCGAGATAGATGCCGGCGCCCACGCCCAGCGGAATGGCCACCGCCGCCACCACCAGCATCACCAGGCTCGTGCCTACCCAGGCGGAGAGGATGCCGGCGCGCGAGGGCCGGCGCGAGGGGTAGTTCATGAAGAAATCCCAGTCCAGGTGCGGCGCCCCGCGAAGAATCAGATCGAGGATCAGGCCGAACAGCACCAGGCTCGCCACGAACAGCACCATCAGCGCGACGCCCGCGAACAGAAGATCACGGCGCCGGGCGGCGCGGATGCGGCGGAGCGGATCGACGGCGTGCTGCATCTCAGTAGACCTCGCGGAAGCGACGCCGCAGCCAGAAGCCGAGGAGGTTGAACAGCAGGGTCATGACGAAGAGGGTGAGACCGGCGGCGAAGATCGAACGGTAGGCGATGGAGCCGTGCGGTGCGTCGCCGAGGCTCACCTGCACGATGTAGGCGGTGATGGTCGCCGCGCCCTCGAGCGGGTTGAAGGTGAGCTTCGGGTTCTGGCCGGCGGCGAGGGCCACCACCATGGTCTCACCCACCGCCCGCGCCATGCCGAGCAGATAGGCGGCGGTGATCCCCGAGAAGGCCCCCGGGATCACCACCCGGACGGCGGTCTGCAGGCGGGTGAAGCCCAGCGCATAGGCCCCCTCGCGCAGCGAATCCGGCACCGCCCGCATGGCGTCCTCCGAGAGCGAGACCACGTAGGGCAGGATCATGATGCCCATCACCAGACCGGCCGAGAGCATGTTGAAGCCGGGCAGGTCCGGGATCACCAGCCGCAGGAGCGGCGTGACCACGAGCAGGGCGAAATAGCCGTAGACCACCGTCGGCACGCCGGCGAGCAGCTCGAGCACCGGCTTGACCAGTTCGCGCACGCGCCGGTCGGCGAACTCGCTGAGATGGATGGCGACCATCGTGCCGGCCGGGATCGCCACCGCCAGCGCGATCGCCGAGGTGGTCACGGTACCGGCCACCAGCGGCAGGATGCCGTAGCGCGGACGGGCGAACAGCGGCGTCCACTGGGTGTCGGTGAGGAAGGTCCAGAGCCCGACCTCGGCGAAGAACGGCCAGGCCTCCACCACCAGCGTGTAGACGATCCCGAAGGTCACGAGGATCGACACCGAGCCGGCGGCGAACAGCAGGCCGTGCATCACCGCCGCCCGCATCGCCCGCCGACGCAGGAAGGCCGGCGAGGGCGCGAAGCGCCCGCCGACCGTGCGTTGCCCGGATGTCGCGCGTGCCATGGACACCTCGCCTCGCCCGGGGCGTGGCGGCGGGCGATGGAGCTTCGCCCGGCCGCCGACCGCCCGCCCGTCAGTCGCGGGTTTCCAGCTTCAAGAGCTCCTCGATGGAGACGCCGACCTGCGAGCCGCCGTGGAAGACGGTACCGGTGCGCCGCGCCTCGACCTTCTCGCGCGCGAGCCGATAGGCCTCCTCGGGCAGCGGCACATAGCCCACCTCCTGCACCAGCTCGACGATCAGCTCGGGGTCGAGGTACATGTCGACGAACGCGCGCACCGCCTCCTTGCGGTCCAGCCGGTCCACGTTGATGTAGAGGAACAGCGGCCGCGCCAGCGGCACGTAGCGACCACTTCGGGCATTCTCGATCGACGGCTCGACGCACTCGCCGGTCTGCGGGTTCTCGATCTTCACCGCCTTGAGGCGATCCCGGTTCTCGACGTAGTAGGCGAGGCCGAAGAAGCCGAGGGCGTTGGGGTCGTTCGCCACCCCCTGGACCAGGACGTTGTCGTCCTCGCTGGCGGTGTAGTCGCCGCGGCTGGCGCCCTCCTCGCCGACCACCGCCTCGGTGAAGTAGTCGTAGGTGCCGGAATCGACGCCCGGACCGTAGAGGTTGAGCGGCCGATCCGGCCAGTCCGGACGCACCTGGTTCCAGCGGGTGATCTTGCCCTGGGCTTCAGGTGTCCAGATCCTGCGCAGATCCTCCACGGTCATGCAGTCGATCCAGTCGTTCTGTGGATTGACCACGACCGTGAGTGCATCGAGCCCGACCGGCACCTCGATGTATTTGATCCCCTTGGCGGCGCATTGCTCGCGCTCGCTGGCCTTGATCGGCCGCGAGGCGTCGTTGATGTCGGTATCCCCCCGGCAGAACTTCTTGAAACCGCCGCCGGTGCCGGAGATGCCGACGGTGACCCGGTACTTCCCGCGGTACTTGATCTGGAACTCCTCGGCCACCGCCTCGGTGATGGGATAGACCGTCGAGGAGCCGTCGATCCTGACGACGTCCTCCGCGCTCCATGCGGGCGCGACACTCATGACCAGCGCGGCGACGAGAAAGGTTCCGGGGCCGACAGGCTGAAAACCTTTCATGTACGACCCTCCAGAGGTTCGTGATGGTCTGCGTTCAGTCGGTTTCGGGAGCGCAGCTATCACGCGTCTGTGACGGTTTCGTGACGGAATCGCGCACCGGCTCGAGGGCCGGAAGCCAGGCGCAGAAACGGCTGCCCGCGCCCGGTCGGCTTGCGATCGAGAGATGTCCGCGGTGACGCCGCAGGATGTGCTTGACGATGGCCAGCCCGAGTCCGGTCCCGCCGGAGGCACGCGAGCGCGTCCGGTCCACCCGATAGAAGCGCTCGGTGAGACGGGGGATGTGTTCGGGCGGGATGCCTTCGCCGAAATCGATCACGCACAGGCGCACCGCCCGGCTGCCGGCGAGCGGTCCAGCACTCGAGGGCGCGCGCGCCGCAGCCTCGGCCTCGAGGATCACGCGTCCACCGGCTGCGCCATAGGTGAGTGCGTTGGAGACGAGGTTCGCGAGCAATTGCTCGAGCTGATCGGCATCTCCCCGCACCGCGGGCAGGCGGGACGCGATGCGCACGTCCAGCGCCACACCCTCGCGCTCCGCCTGCTGCGCGAACCGGGCCGCGACCGCCCGCAGGATGGGCTCGAGCTCGCACGGATCCGCAGGCGGCCGGGAGACACTCGCCTCAATCCGCGACAGGGACAGGAGATCATCGACCAGCCGGGTCATGCGCCGGGCTTCCGCTCCCATCATCTGCAGGAATTCCGCCCGTGCTCCGGGATCGTCCCGCGCCGGTCCCTGGAGGGTCTCGATGGCACTCGTGAGGATGGACAGTGGCGTTCTGAGCTCGTGACTGACGTTGGCGACGAAATCCGAGCGCATGCGTTCAACGGCCATCTGCTCCCCGGTCTCCCGCAACAGGATGAAGGCGTCCTGGGATGTCTCCCCGGCGATGGATGGCAGGGCGAGAACGTGCGCCGTGAACTGATGTGAAGGTTCGCCCGGCGGTGCCACTTCCGTGGCAACGGCCTGCTCCGTCGCGAGCGCGGCTTCGACCGCCGAAACCAGGGCCGGATCCCGCAGCACTGCGAACAGTGGGGTCGGCAGTGCCTCGAGCCCGAGCCCGACCCGGGCCGCCCGGTTGGCCCGCAGGATGTCGAGCCGGCGGTCCACGAGCAGGGCCGGATCGGGAAGGGCGTCGAACATGAGCTCGATCGTGCGGCGCGAACGCGCGAGCCGCTTCTCCGTGTCCCGGAGCTGCATCGCAAGCCGCAGGGCGGCTGCGGTGAGCGCCGTGTCGTGTCGGGATGCGACGGTGGGGAGAGGGGGTGAAGGCTCACCCCTGAGGACCGCGTCGAGCGCGGCGGCGAGCTCGGCCTGGCGACGCCATCCCCGGCCGACCAGCAATGCCGTTGCGGCAAGCGTCATGAGCACCGCCGGCAGCAGAGCGGCTATGCCGCCGAACCACAGGGCGACGAGGATCGAGGGGAGGGCGACCAGCGCATGGCCGAGGTGCCGCTGCACGACCCCGGATGCCCCCGCGATCGGCGGCGTGGCGTGGTTCGCTCGCTCCTTCAGCTTCGCAGCTCCGGCAGGTTCCGGAAATGCTCGAGCGCCTCGGGGTTGGCGAGGGCGCCGAGATTGCGCACCGGCCGACCGTGAATGACCTCCCGCACCGCGATCTCGCTCACCTTGGCGTTCATGGTGCGCGGAACATCGGGGACCTGGATCACCTTGGCCGGCACGTGTCGCGGCGAACACCGCTCGCGGATCTGCCGCCGGATGCGCGCGCGCAGATCGTCGTCGAGAATCACGCCCTCGCGAAGCTTGACGAACAGGACGACCCGCTGATCGCCCTCCCATTCCTGGCCGACGCAGACGGCCTCGAGCACCTCGGGGATGTCCTCGACGACCCGGTAGATCTCCGCCGTACCGATGCGTACCCCGCCCGGATTGAGGGTCGCATCCGAACGCCCGTAGATGATGATGCCGTCGTGCGGGGTGATCTCGGCCCAGTCGCCGTGCGTCCAGACGCCGGGGAAGCGCGCGAAATAGGCGGCACGGTAGCGCGCCCCGTCGGGATCGTTCCAGAACCCCACGGGCATGGAGGGGAAGGGCTTCGTGCACACGAGCTCGCCCGCGCGCCCCCGCACGGGCCGGCCCTCCTCGTCGAACACCTCCACCGCCATGCCGAGCCCGCGCATCTGGATCTCGCCGCGCCACACGGGGCCCGCGGGATTGCCGAGCACGAAGCAGGAGACGATGTCCGTGCCGCCCGAGATCGAGGCGAGATGCACGTCCCGCTTGATGTCCGCATAGACGTAGTCGAAGCTCTCGGGAAGAAGCGGCGAGCCCGTCGAGAGGATGCAGCGCAGCTTCGAGAGATCGTGGCTCTCGCGGGGGCGCAGGCCGGCCTTCTTGACGGCATCGATGTATTTGGCGCTCGTACCGAAGACCTCGATCCCCTCCTCCTGAGCCATGTCCCAGAGCGTTGCCGGCGTCGGGTGGAACGGGGAGCCGTCGAACAGCACCACCGTCGCCTCCGAGGCGAGCGCGGAGGCGAGCCAGTTCCACATCATCCAGCCGCATGTGGTGAAGTAGAAGAGCTTCTCGCCCGGCCGCAGATCCGTGTGCAGACGGTGTTCCTTGAGATGCTGCAGCAGGGTGCCGCCCACGCCGTGCACGATCGCCTTCGGCTTTCCCGTCGTGCCCGAGGAGTAGAGGATGTAGAGGGGATGATCGAAGGGCACGGGGGTGAAGCGGAGCGGACCCGGGGCGTCGGCTTCGAACGCTTCGATCTCCACCGCCCGGGGGATCGCGGAGAGCTCCGCGCGGGGGTCGAGATAGCGGGTGATGACCACCCGCCGCACGCTCGGCAGCGCCCGTGCCAGCTCGGCGACCTTGCTGCGGATGTCGAACGCCTTGCCGCCGTAACGGTAGCCGTCGACCGCAAAGAGCAGCCTCGGTTCGATCTGGCCGAAGCGGTCGAGCACGGCGGGCACGCCGAATTCGGTGCTGCAGGAGGACCACACCGCGCCGAGGCTCGCTGCCGCGATCATCGCCGCGATGGTCTCGGGAATGTTCGGCATGTAGCCGGCAACGCGATCGCCCACGCCCACGCCTTCGGCCTTCATCGCGGCCGCGAGTGCCGCCACCTTGCGGTTGAGCTCCAGCCAGCTCAGCACCCGCCGCAGCCCGTCCTCGCGGCGGAAGATGATGGCGGTGCCGTGGTCGTCGCGGCGCAGGAGATTTTCGGCGAAGTTCAGCTCCGCGCCGCGGAACCAGCGCGCGCCCGGCATCGCTTCGCCATTCTCGAGCACCGCCTCCCAGGGCCGGTGCGCGCGGACCTCGCCGAAATGCCACATCTTCTCCCAGAAGGCCGCGCGCTCCTCGATCGACCAGCGCCAGAGCCTCGGGACCGCATCCCCGCCCTCGAAGCCGACTTCCCGCGCGAAACGCATGATCTGCGTCTTCGCCGCCCGCTCGGGATCGGGTTTCCAGATGGGTTCGCTCATCACCCGGCACCCCTCCGCCCTCAGACCGCTCTCACCCGCCAAGATAGGGAAATTCGCGCCGGCCGGAAGCGCCCGCGCGGCCGCAGCCGCTCAGCCGGAGCGGCCGAGGTCGAGCCGGTTTTCGGTCCCGGCGAGAAGCCGGCGGATGTTCGGGACGTGACGCAGGACCACGATCAGGGCCAGAAAGGCGTAGAGCAGGGCGAGCAACCCGTTGCCCGCCAGCACCAAGGCGAACAGCGGCGCCGTCACCGCCGCCGTCATGGAGCCCAGCGATACGTAACGGCTGAGGCCGACGGTCACGAGGAAGACGACTGCTGCGGCGACCAGCACCACGGGCGAGAGCGCCGCCATCACGCCGGCCGCGGTGGCCACCCCGCGCCCACCCCGGAATTTCAGCCACAGCGGATAGCAGTGTCCGAGGACCGCGCCCGCCCCGGTGAACATGGCGGGATCGGGACCGTACCAGGAATAGGCGAGCGCCGCCGGCAACGCACCCTTGAGGATGTCGGCGATGAGCGTGGCCGCCGCGAGCCCCTTTCGGCCCGTGCGCAGGACGTTGGTGGCGCCGATGTTGCCTGATCCGACCTTTCGGATGTCCCCGAGACCGGCGAGCTTCGTGAACAGCAGTCCGAAGGGAATCGACCCCAGCAGGTAGCCGGCGAGCAGGCTCGCGATCAGCGGCACCACATAGCTCGGCGTCGTGAGGATTTCGGGCATGAGCGGCATCCGCGGGCCGATGGCAGTATGGCCGTCCCCGGAGCGGCCGGGCAAGCCCGCAAGCCCGGTTCAGCTCCCCGGGCTCGCCGCCGGGCTCGCGCGCGCCGGCGCCTCGATGGCGATACCGAGGCGCTCCAGTACCCAGATCAGCAGCAGCGCCGGAAGCGCGAACAGGGTGGAGGCGATGAAGAACCACTTCCATCCCAGGGCATCGACGAAGAAACCCGAGGAAGGCACGATGACGAACTTGCCGAAGAGCTGCATGAAGCTCGTGAGCAAGGCATACTGCACCGCCGTGTAGTGAATGTTGCAGAGCGCGGAGAGGTAGGCGACGAACACCGCCGTGCCGAGGCCGCCCGAGAGGTTCTCGGTCAGGATCACGAGGTGGAAGAGCGCGAGCATGAACCACTCGAAGCCCGCGGCGTCGAGGCCGTAGCCGCCGGGGCCGAGCTCGCGGCTGTAGGCGAGCAGGAGAAAGGCGAGATTGGAAAGGGCCATCACCGTCGCCGCAAGGGCCATGGAGCGCATGAGGCCGAAGCGGTAGACGACGGTGCCGCCGATGATGCCCCCGAGGAGCGTCATCCACAGGCCGAAGGTCTTCGAGGTCCAGGCGATCTGTGCCTTGGTGAAGCCCATCTCGATGTAGAAGGGATTGGCCATCAGGGTGAGGAGCACGTCGCTCGCCTTGAACACGGAGATCAGAGCGAGCACGAGCACGGCGATCGCGACCCCGTGCCGTGCGAAGAAGTCGTAGAAGGGCTCGACGACCGCCCGCCGCATCCAGAGGTGGAGGCGCGATTCCTCGCGGATGGGGGTGAGGCCGAACACCGCCACCGCGCTGCGGCTGAAATAGGGGGTGCCGTAGAGCGCAACCAGGGCGAGCAGCCGCAGCCAGAAACCGGCGATCACGAGCCACACCGGGCTCGTAAAAGCGGCGAGGGCGAAGCCGTCGCCGCCGAAGAAGAGGACGGTCGCATCCGCAACCCCCCAGAGTGCGGTCATCGCGAGCCAGGCATAGAGCTCGCCGAGGTAGAGGGGTTCGGCCGCGAGGACATAGGCGAGGACCTCGACGACCGACAGGGCGAGGGCCGCGAGCGCGTAGGTCTTGAGCTTCGGCATCGCATCCGGGGCACGGGCGAGGATGCGCAGGCCGACGTGGACGCCGAAGGCGACGAGCGCGAGATTGGCGAGGGTGAGCAGCGCCTGGCCACTGCCCCAGCTGCCGTGCCAGCCCGCGACCAGGCCGCCCAGGAAGGAGACGGGCTCGATCAGGAGGAGAAAGAGAAGGGCGAAGATCAGCGCGCCCCCGAGCGATGCGCCGCGGTCGCGCCCGCTGCCGCCGAGCTCGCGCGACAGCCGGTCCTCCTCGGCGAGCAGCTCGGGCGCGACGAGATCGGTCGAGGATCCTTCCGGCTCGCGGACGAGGAGCACGGTGACCACGCCCACGAGAACGAGCAGCGCCATGGTCGTATAGGCGGTGGACCAGCCGGCGTAATCGGCGATCAAGAGCGCCCCCGCGGTGGCGACCCACATGGCGATGCGATAGCCCAGCACCACCACCCCCGCGCCCGCCCCGAGCTCCTCCTTGGGCAGGATCTCGATGCGGTAGGCGTCGATGACGATGTCCTGGCTCGCCGAGAAGAAGGCGACGAGCAGGGCGCAGACCGCCGTCCAGTAGAGGCCGGTGGCCGGCTCCGTCTGCCCGAGCGCATAGATCGAGGCGATGAGCCCGGCCTGGGTCGCGAGCATCCAGCCCCGCCTGCGGCCGAACAGGGTGGTGAGCGGCGGCAGCGGCATGCGGTCCATGAGCGGCGCCCAGGCGAACTTGAAGGTGTAGGGCGCGAACACATAGGCGAAGAGACCGATGGACTTCTTCGAGACCTCGGCCTCGGCGAGCCAGGTGGAAAGCGTGCTCGCCACGAGCATGATGGGAAGGCCGCTCGAGAAGCCCAGGGCGAAGATCGCGATCACCCGGGGGTCGCGGTAGATGCTCCAGGCCTCGAGCCACTTGCGGTCCAGCACGGTCATGGACTCGGCCGCTCCACGCGAGGGGGCTTGCGCGCATTTGTCCCCGCAAGGCAGCCCAAGGCAAGCCCTTCGCGCATTGACTTCGACGCCCTGCGGTCTAGACCCGCGATCATGAAGCGGATCCGGTTCTCCCGTCTGCGACGACGAAGCCCGCGCGGGCACTGATGTGCCCGCGGGCGACCGCAGCCTGTCGCCGTCTCCCGAAAGCTCCGCGACGTCTCTGCCGTGAGGCCGATCATGTACCGGATCCGCAAGCAGCTTCCGTCCGACGAATCCGCCATCGAAGCCCTCTACGACCGCGTCTTCGGAAAGGACCGGCGAAGCCGCATCTCCTACCGCTACCGGGAAGGCATCGCACCCCTCGAGGGACTGTGTCTCGCGGCCGAGGCGGAAGGGACGGTCGTGGGCGCCATCCGCTTCTGGCCCGTCCGCTTCGAGCGTGAGCCGGCGCTGCTGCTCGGCCCGCTCGCGATCGCGCCGGAGCATCACGGCCGCGGCGTCGGCCGCGCTCTGCTGGCCGCGAGCCTCACCCGCATCGCGCGGCGGCCGGAGCGGCTCGTCTTTCTCGTCGGCGACCCCGATTACTATCGGCGGAGGGGTTTTTCCCCGGTGCCGTCCGGTGTGGTCATGCCCGGCGCCGACCCCGCCCGCCTGCTGTGGCGGGTGTTGCGCGGCCCCGCGCCAGAGCGCGGGATGTTGCGACGTGCCGACGGCCGGGACATCCGGGAGCTCGAGGACTGCGCGGCGGATCCGGACGTTCCGGGCGAAGTCGCTTGACAGCCGCCGCCCTTCTGCGGAACCCTCCCCGGCGGTGGTGCCCTCTCGGGCTTAAAAGGGAAGCCGGTGCGGCCCACGCCAAAGCCGGCGCTGCCCCCGCAACTGTAGGCGGCGAGCCGAGGCCGCAGATGCCACTGGGATGTCGTCCCGGGAAGGCAGGCCGAGGCGGTGACCCGCGAGCCAGGAGACCTGCCACCGCAGATGTCCACCGGGACGGGGTGTTCCCGCAACGAGGAGTGTCACTCATGAAATGGAGTCTCGCCCTCGCCGTGGCGGCGCTCGCCTGGGCGGCGCAGCCTGAGGCACGCGATCTCTCGGACGTCACCCGCTATCTCTTCGTGCCCAACCGCAATTCCGCCGACGTCGCGGTCATCGATACGGCCCGGGATGCCGTGGTCGCCCGTCTTCCGGTCGGAAACGTGCCCCACCAGGTTGCCGTGTCCGACACCCTCGGCCTTCTCGTGGCGAGCAATACGGCCGACAACACCATCTCGGTGATCGATCTGCGCACGGGCAGGAGCGCGGCGACGATCCCGCTCGACCGCGAGCCCGAACACATGGAACTCTCGCCGGACGGCTCCCTGCTCGCGGTCGGCAACATCGCGGCCGGGACGATCTCCCTCGTCTCCCTCGCCGAGCGGCGCGAGATCGCACGAGTCGAGGGGCTCTACGAACCCCACAACATGACCTTCGGCCCCAAAGGGGCGCGCCTCTATGTGGGCAACCTCGGCGCCGACTTCGTGAGCGTCGTCGACGTCGCGCAGGCTCGCGTCGTGGCCGAGATTCCCGTGGGCGAGCCCAAGCTCGTCGGCTATGCGGCAGCCGGCGAGGACTACCAGGGCATCATCAACGTCACCGCGACGCCCGACCGACGGCTCGGCTTTGCCGCCTATGGCGAGGGCAACCGGCTTGCGGTGCTGGATCTGCGCACGGCACGCGCCGTCAAGACCCTCGCGCTCGGCGAGCTTCCCTGGCGGGCCTACGGCACCGCCGACGGCCGCCTGATGATCATCCCCAACAACGGGGACGGGACCGTTTCCATCGTCTCCACTTCCTCGCTGCGGGAGCTCGCGCGGCTTCCCGGCGGCGAAGACATGACCGGGGTGAACACGGGCTGGTTCGAGACCACCGCCTTCGTCATCAGTCGCGGTGAAAGCAAACTCATCGTGCTCGACCTCGTCACGCTCGAGAAGGCGGGAGAGATTCCCCTGCCCGGCACCCCCGAGACCGGCGTCACCACTCCGGACGGCACGCGCATTTACGTGGCCCTCAGCAGCCGCGATGCGGTCGCCGTCATCGACGCCCGGGAGCGCCGGCTCGTGAAGCTCATCGAGAACGTCGGCGAAGAGCCATGGGGTACCTTCATGGTCGGCGCGCTCAACTACTGCCACTGAGCATCCCCACGATCCTGCTGCTCGCGCTCGGCCTGCCCGCCACCGTGCGCGGGCAGGCCGATCCGTTCTGGGGGCGCATCGGCGTCTCTCCCGCGCTCCGCACCGCTCTCGAGCGCCAGTGCGGCGAGGACCGGCAATGCGTCGCAGCACAGCTCACCCGCCGCCTGCCCGCACGCTACCGGCTCGAGCCCGCGCCGCCGCCGGATTCGGACCGCATACGCTGGGTCCGCTCGACGTCGTCCATCGCCGCGGCCGCGGAGCTGCCCGGGGGCCGCCTCATGGTCGAGCTCGTGGCCTTCTCGCGCACCCTGTTCGCGGAATGGCGCCGCCGCATTCCGCATGGAGCCGTGATCGTGCTCGATCTGCGGCGCCACCCGGGCGGCGACCTGGAACGGATGCTCGCCCTCGCAGCAGCGCTTCTCGGACGCACGGTGGCGCTCGCGATCCGTCGCCCCGACGGCGGGGTGCAGTGGCTCCACGCCGATCCGCCGCCGTTTCCCGCGGTGCGCGTGGCGGCGGTGCTCGTGGGCCCGGACACGGCGAGCAGTGCCGAGATCCTCGCCTCGCTCCTCGCCCGTGCGGGTGTGCCGCTGTGCGGCAGCCGGACCCGGGGCAAGACGAGCATCGAAGCCGTCGTTCCCGTCTCCCAGGGATGGCGACTTCGGGTCTTTCTGGGGGAGGCGGCAATCGGCGGCGCCGCGGGCGCGGGGCCGATCGTTCCGGATCGTCCCGCCGCGCGCTGTCTCGAGGCCCGGCCCATCGATGCGGGAGACGGTGGTGAAGAGGCGGCAGCCGGCTAGCGCCGCGCCCCCCGACGCGGAACCCGATGGGTGGTGCCGCCCCGCGCCGCGGCGGACGGCCGGCCTCTTCGCCATGCTGCTTTCTTCTCTGCTCCTGCTGGCGGCGCAAGCCGCCCTCGCGGACTATCCGGATGTTCCCTGCCTCGGCTGTCACGGCGGCCGGCCGCGGCCCTTCATCGATCCGCGCACCGGCGCCCGCCGCGACATCGGCATCGACATCCGCCGCAGGAGCATCTCGGCCCATGGCGCGCTGCGTTGCCGGGAATGTCACGTCGGCGCCTTCGTGATCTTCCCGCACCCCCGCGACCGGCGCACGCGCCGCTGTCTCGACTGCCATCCGCGCCGGGGCGAGAAGGTCGATGCGGGCTATGCCTTCCCGGGCATCGCGCGCGAGTTCGAAGCCTCCGCTCATGGCCGGATCGACGGCTTCGTCTGCGAGGACTGTCACGATCCGCATGGGTTCAGAACGACCCGGGCCCTTTCTTCGGCGGCATCACGCCTTGTTGCCCACAACGCGCCCTGCAGAAGCTGCCACCGCCGCGATGCGCGGGGTCCCAAAAGCGATCCCGCGAAGGCGGGCCTCGTAGCCCTGCATGCGGACATCCCCCAGGCGGAGCGGCATCTCGCGCGCAGCCGCTGCGTCGACTGCCACGACCTCGCACCCGAGCGCACCGTCTCCCATGCCCTGCCGGCAGCAGCCCGCACGCCCCGGGACTGCGTCTCCTGCCACCGCAGGAATGGCACCACGCTGCACCGCTTCCTGCGCGGCATCGATCCCCCGGCCTCCGATCCGGGCTTCACCGAGCCCCTGCTGCTGCGCCATGCCTATGTCATGGCCGCGACCCGGCCCCGTGCCCTGGACAGGCTCTTCCTTCTCGGAGCGGGCGCGCTCATTCTCCTTGCCGGTGCCCATGGCCTGCAGCGGCTGCGGCGTCGGCGGCGCAGTCCCACGGGCCGAGGCTCTTCGCGCCGTCCCGTCGCGATCCGGCTGTGGCACGCGGCGACGCTTCTCCTTTTCCTCGCCCTCGCGGTGAGCGGGCTCGAGCTCCATTTCGCCGCGCCCGGGCTCGAGCCGCTGCGCTATGATTTCGCAACCCGCATGCACGAGATCGCGGGCGCAGGGCTTGCCGCCCTGTGGCTCGTGCATCTCGTCTGGCTCGCCGCGAGCGGCGAGGCGCGGCGCTACCGACCACCCGCCCCGTGGGAGGCATGGGCCGAGATCCGCGCCTATGCGCGTGCCATGGCCGCCGGTCTTCCGCCGCCGAAGGCCGAGGGGACGGCGCTCGGCGCACTGCAGAGGGGGGCCTACGGGCTCGTCCTTTTCCTTCTCCTGCCCCTGCTCACAGCCTCCGGCATCCTCTATCTCGCACCCGCACGCCTGCCCGAGAAGATCGCCGGATACGCCGGCCTGTGGCCGGTGGCACTGCTCCACACCGCCGCCGCCTTCCTCGCGCTCCTGTTCCTGCTGCTCCATCTCTTCATGCTGTGTGCGAGCGGTGAAGCGCGCCTGCTCTTGCGGGCGATCTTCGCTCCTGGCGAAGACGCGGGCGCTCCGCCCTGGCGGCAGGGTCGGTCGAGGCCCGAGGGAAGCGGCTCATGCGCGAGCCAGGCGCGGATATCCCGATAGACGCGCGCGCGCTGGAGATCGCGCAGAAGAAGATGCCAGCCCTCGGGGTAGAGGACGAGGCGGCAGTCCTCCGCCCCCAGTCTGCGCGCGAAGGCGAGCTGCGCCCGGGGCGGCACGATCTCGTCGCGGCGCCCCACGAGCACGAGGGTGCGGAGGCGCAGCGCCGGTGCGGCCTCGAAGGCGCGGTCCATGAGATCCACGAGCCCCGCCACCGCGGCGAGGCGGGTCTTCCTGATGAACAGCGGATCGCGGGCGAGGGCGTGCAGCACCTCGAGATTGTCCGAAGCCCGTCTGCCGAGGCTCTCCCCCGTCACCTCCAGGCCCGGGGCGAGGCGGGCCGCCACCCACAGCAGGATGCGGTAGAGAGGGTTGAGCGTCGGACCACCCCATACCGCGGGCGCGCTCAGGATCACGCCCGCAACCGGCGGCGCGTCGGGGCCGGCGAGCGCGACCACCGCAACCGCCGCCCCCATGCTCTCACCGAGCACGAACAGCGGCCTGTCCGGAAAGCGCTGTCGCAGGTCCAGAAGGCGCGCGCGCAGATCCCCGGCGAGCCGTTCGGCGCCGGGAAAGCGCCCGCGATCGGGGTTTTCACCGAAGCCCCGCTGGTCGTAGGCCTCGACGTAAACGCCGCGTTTCGCGAGATTGCGGGCGAAGAGCTCGAACGCGCCCTTGTGGTCGTTGAAACCGTGGAGCGCGAGCAGGACGATCTGCGGCGCCCCCTCGCTCCGCCAGATGCGGGTGGGAAGGCTTCGCGGCGGACCCTCGAAGGGCGCCGGAAGGCCGTCTGCGGCGCAGGCCGACAGCAGCATGAGGGGGAGCAGGCAGCGCAGGAAGCCGGATGCCGGGCTCAGGGCTGCCCGCCGGCGTAACATTCACCGAGTCCCAGAAGCCGCCACACGTCCTCGGGCCTGCGGCCGATCTCGCGCAGATGCCGCAGGGTGACGGCACGGTTGCGCTTCGCCATGCGGCGTCCATGGCTGTCGGCGACGATGTTGTGATGATAGTACCGCGGCGTCGGCAGCCCGAGCAGGGCCTGCAGCAGGCGATGGATGTGGGTCGCGTGGAACAGGTCTTCGCCCCGGGTGACGAGCGTGACGCCCTGAAGCGCATCGTCCACGGTCACCGCGAGATGATAGGAAGTGGGCACGTCCTTGCGTGCGATGACGATGTCGCCGAAGATGCAGGGATCCGCCTCGACCCATCCGGCGCGGCAGTCGTACCAGGAGAGAGGCCCGGCGATCCGCGAGGCCTTCTCCACGTCGAGCCGCCAGGCGAAGGGCTCGCCGAAGCGCTGCCGGCGCTCCCGCTCGCTGGCCGAGAGGCTGCGGCAGATGCCGGGATAGAGGATCTCGCCGCCGGGGCCGTGCGGTGCCGCACCGGCCGCCTCGATTTCGCGGCGGATCTGGCTGCGGGTGCAGAAGCAGGGATAGATCACCTCGAGCTCGCGCAGGCGATCGAGGGCCGCCTGATAGGTATCGAAATGCTCCACCTGGCGGCGCACCTCGCCGTCCCAGGCAAGCCCGAGCCAGCGCAGATCGTCCAGGATCGCGGCCTCGAACTCGGGTCGACAGCGCTGTGGATCGATGTTCTCGAGGCGGAGCAGAAAGCGCCCCTTGACCCAGCGTGCCGCCTCATAGCCGAAGAGCGCCGAATAGGCGTGGCCGATGTGGAGATAGCCCGTGGGGCTCGGCGCGAAGCGCGTGACCCTCGGGGCCTCATCCTCGAACAGGGCGGGCAGCCGGTCGGGCCCCCGCAGGAGTGCAAGTGCGCCGCCTCTCGCCTGCGACACGACGGCCGTCGTCTCCCGGTTGAGAAACCGAACCGGCGCGATCATGATCCGGGCGCCACGATCCTGCAAGCCGCCACGCCGCATATCGAGGACCAGTGATGAGTGCACTTGCGGGACCCGTCCATCTCCCGCGGGCGGGAGGCCGTCCTGGGCGCGTCGTCGTGCTCCTGCATGGTCTCGGCGCCGACGGCCACGATCTCATCGCGCTCGCCCCCGATCTTGCGCGCCATCTTCCCGACGCCGTCTTCCATGCCCCGGACGCGCCCGAGCGCTGTGATCTCGCACCCCTGGGGCGGCAGTGGTTCTCCGTCGCCGATCTGGTCGCGGGCGAGCTTCCCGACTGGTCGAAGATCCCCGCCGAACGGGTGGCGCGGGCGGCCGCGCAGCTCGGGGCCTACCTCGACGAGCTCCTCGCGCGGCACGATCTTCCCGCGTCGCGGCTCGGCATCGTCGGCTTTTCCCAGGGCGCCATGCTCGCGCTGCACCTCGCGCCGCGCCGCGAACCCTGCATCGGCGCGGTGGTGGGCTATTCGGGCGCGCTTGTTGCGCCCGAGCGCCTCGCGGTCGAGGCCCGCTGCCGACCGCCGGTGCTTCTCGTGCACGGCGACGCCGACGAGATCGTGCCCGCCGCCTGCATGTTCGAGGCATTCGGTGCGCTGCAGCAGGCCGGCTTTCCCGTCCAGTGGCTGCTCCGCCCCGGGCTCGCGCATGGCGTCGACCCGATCGGGCTCGAGGCCGGCGGGCGCTTTCTTCGCGATCACCTCGTCTGAACGGCCGCCCGCGAAGCGCCCTGCGGCGTCACGGGAACGTTGTCGATGAGGCGCGTGCTGCCGAGAAAGGCGGCGGCGAGAAGACGTCCCGGGCGGTCGCCGAGCAGCGACCGTGGCTCCAGCGTCGCCGCATCGCGGAACTCGACGTAGTCCACGCGGCTGTAGCCCGCCCCGAGGATCTCACGAGCGACCTCCGCCGTCACCGCCTCCGCGCGGGCCCCGCGCGCGAGCTGCTCCGCCCCCCTCATGAGCGCGCGGTACATGGCGGGGGCGATGCGGCGCTCTTCGGGCGAGAGATAGGCGTTGCGCGATGAAAGCGCGAGCCCGTCGGCCTCCCGCACCGTGGGCCGGCCGATGACCTCGATCTCGAGATCGAGATCGCGCACCATGCGCTGCACCACGAGCAGCTGCTGATAGTCCTTCTCGCCGAAGACCGCGAAATCGGGACGCACGCGGTGGAAGAGCTTGAGCACGACGGTGGCGACGCCGCGGAAGAACTGCGGACGCGTGACGGCGCACAGCCCCTCGCCGAGCCGCTCGACCGTCACCCAGGTGAGGTGATCGGGCGCATAGAGCGTCTCGGGCATGTAGACGAGATCGACCCCGAGCGCCTCGAGCTTGGCGAGGTCACCCTCGGGATCGCGGGGGTAGCGGTCGAAATCCTCGTTGGGGCCGAACTGCGCCGGGTTGACGTAGATCGAGACCAGCGTGCGGGCCGCCTGTTCGCGCGCGTAGCGGACGAGCGAGAGATGGCCCTCGTGCAGGGCCCCCATGGTGGGCACGAAGCCGATCCGCTCCCCGCTGCCGCGCCAGGCGGCGACGCGGGCGCGCAGATCCTCCACGGTGCGGGCGACCTCGATCATCCCGGCCTCTACGCCGACGCAGCGATGAAGGCTTCGGGCTCGTAGGCGTAATCGACCGCTTCGAGCGCGCGCGCAAGCCGCTGCGCGCGTTCCTCGTCGAGGGGCAAGAGCGGCGGTCGCAGCTGCGACCACTCCGGATCCCGCATCGCATCCGCGATCGTCCGCTTGATCGCGGCGATCATGGGATGGGCCTCGAGAATCTCCCGCACCGCCTCGACCCTGGCCATCGCCTTGGACGCAGCTTCGAGGTCGCCCTCGCGGAACCGATCGAAGGCCTCGCGGCTCTCCGCACAGGTGAGGTTGGCTCCGGCGGTGATGATCCCCGCGCCGCCGCGCTCGATGCAGGCGAGCAGGGCCTTGTCGTCTCCCGAGAAGACCGCAAGCGAAGGGAAGGCACGGATGAGCTCGAGCGTGTGCTGACGGTCGCCGGAGCTGTCCTTGATGCCCCGGATCACGCCGGGACAGGATTCCAGGAGCCGTGCGATCACGCCATGGGTGATGGGAACCGCGGACATCTGCGGGAAGTGATAGAGGAGGAGCTCCGCCGGCCTTCCGGCGAGGCCGTCTGCGAGCTCGAGGTAACTGCGGATGACGCCTTCCTCGCTCACTTCCTTGAAGAAGAACGGCGGCATGACGAGAAAGCGGCGCACCCCCAGCTCGAGCCCGTGCCGCGCGAGCGCGACCGTGTCCGCCCGGGCACAGCAGCCGATGCCGAGGATCACCCGCTCGGGCGCGATGCCGCTGGCGAGGAGGTTCTCGAGGGCCCGCTGGCGCTCCGCCACCGAAAAGGAGGGCGCTTCGCCGGTGGTGCCGAAGACGACGACGCCGTGACAGCCGTTGTGAAGGAGCCAGCGGCAGTGGACGGCGAAGCGTTCGTCGCTGATCTCCCCCTCGCCGTTCACCGGCGTGACGGCGGCGGCAAAGATGCCCTCGAGCCTCGTGCTCATGCCCCCCTCTCCTTCGGAGCTCCGTCGCAGATGTAGCGCAGCGCCGCCTGCGGGAACAGGCGAACGCCTGCCGGTGCCCGTCCTTGCGCGCCTGCAGCCGGCGCCCATATGAGCATCGCGAGCGAGGAGGCCCGGCGATGCGGGTGCGACCGGCAGCGGTGGCGGGAAGCTTCTATCCCGCGGCGCCCGGAGAACTGCGCGGGCTGGTGGACGCCCTGCTCGATCGGGCGGAGCCCGTCTCCCTCCCGGGCATGCCGCGCGCCCTCATCGTACCCCATGCCGGCTATGTCTATTCGGGACCCGTCGCCGCCACCGGCTTTCGCGCACTCGCCGAATCGGGTCTTCGCCCGCGGCGAATCGTGCTCATCGGCCCCGCGCATTACGTGCCCTTCCCCGGTCTCGCCCTGTCGCCGGCGCAGGCCTTCGCCACCCCGCTCGGCCTCGTACCCGTGGATACGGGACTGTGCGAGCGGCTCGCGGCGCTTTCCCAGGTGGCATTCGCCGCGCAGCCCCATGCGCCCGAGCATGCGCTCGAGGTCGAACTCCCCTTTCTCCAGAGACTGTTCGCGGACCTGGCCATTCTGCCGCTGCTCTTCGGCGGCACGAGCGATGCGGAGACGGAGGAGGCCATCGATCGCGTCTGGGACGAGGAAACGCTTCTCCTCGTGAGCTCCGATCTCTCGCATTACGAGCCCTACGAGCGCGCGAAGGCGCATGACCGGGCGACCGCGGAAGCCATCGAGCGCCTCGATGAAGAACCCATCGGGCCTGCGGAGGCCTGCGGCTACCGGGCGATCCGCGCCCTGTTGCGGCTCGCGCGAAAGCGCGATCTCAGGCCCCTGCGGCTCGATCTCCGCAGCAGCGGCGATACCGCCGGCGACCGCAGCGCCGTCGTCGGTTACGGGGCCTGGGCCTTCTGGTGAGCGCCGCCGGCGCGCAGGCGCTCGATCCAGTTCACGAAGGCGCGGAGAAACGTCGACAGGCGCTCCCGCGTAGCTTCATCCGCGAGCACCCCCGCGTCGTCGAACTTCGTGCGCGCGTCCCCGATCGCCACCTCGGGACGCGGCAGCACGAGTGCCCCCAGACCGGAGAGCACGGGCTTGAGCGCCCACTGTGCGCGAAT
>CAZHHU010000027.1:0-4682 GCA_964532215.1 uncultured Geminicoccaceae bacterium | reverse complement strand
AAGACCATCATCGTATTCTCGCGGTAGAAGAGCGGATTGTCGATCCCCGCATAGCCGGGTGCCAGCGAGCGCTTGACGAAGACCACGGCCTTCGCCTTCTCCACATCGAGTACGGGCATGCCGTAGATCGGCGACCCCGGATCCTCCTTCGCCGCGGGATTGGTGATGTCGTTGGCACCGATCACATAGGCCACATCGGCGGTCTGGAACTCGTTGTTGATCTCCTCGAGCTCGAAGACGACGTCGTAGGGAATGTTCGCCTCGGCGAGCAGCACGTTCATGTGTCCCGGCATGCGCCCGGCCACGGGGTGGATCGCGAACTTCACCTCCACGCCCTTCTTGGCCAGCGTGTCGAACATCTCCCGCACCGCGTGCTGGGCCTGGGCGACGGCCATGCCATAGCCGGGCACGACGATGACCTTCTGCGCGTTCTCGAGGAGATAGGCGGCATCCTCGGGCGCGCCCCGCTTGACGGTCTTCTCCTCCTCCTCTTCGGCCGCCACGGCCACCTCGCCGAAGCCTCCCATGATCACGGACAGGAAGGAACGGTTCATCGCCCTGCACATGATGTAGGAGAGAATGGCGCCGGAAGAGCCGACAAGGGCCCCGGTGATGATGAGCATGGGGTTGTTGAGGGTGAAGCCGATGCCCGCTGCGGCCCAGCCGGAATAGCTGTTGAGCATCGAGATCACCACCGGCATGTCCGCGCCGCCGATGGGAATGATGAGCAGGACGCCGAGCGCGAAGGCGAGAATCGTCATGAGGAAGAAGACGAAACCGTTTTCGCTCGCCATGAACAGCGCGAGCAGCAGCAGGATCGCGAGCCCGATGCCGGCGTTGATGAGGTGGCGGCCGGGAAGGAGGATCGGCTTCGAGCGCATGAACAGGCGGAAGACCTCGAGCACCGGCTCCGGGATGCGCTCCTCGATGTGGCGGGGGAAGCGGGCCTGAAGTTTCCCCCAGGCGATCACCGAGCCCGTGAAGGTGACCGCGCCGACGATCGTGCCGAGGCCCATCTCGAGCAGGGAGGCGGTCTTGATGCCGTGCTCGCCGAGAATGCCGAAATCGGCGGGCTGCAGGAGCGCCGCCGCGGCCACGAACACCGCCGCGAGGCCCACGAGGGAGTGAAAGGCGGCGACGAGCTGCGGCATCGCCGTCATCTGGATGCGCTCGGCGATCATCACCCCGACCGCACCGCCCGCGGCGACCGCGATCAGGATGAGGAGATAGCTCCACCAGGCGCCGCCCGGAAGAACGAGCAGGGTGATGATGACGGCCAGCGCCATGCCGGCCATGCCGTACAGGTTGCCCGCCCGGGCGGAGGCCGGATGGGAGAGGCCGCGCAGCGCGAGAATGAAGCAGACGGCGCCCAGGAGATAGCCGAGGGCGGCGATGTTGGCACTCATGCGCCCTCCTCCCTCAGCCGCGTTTGCGGAACATGGCGAGCATGCGCGCGGTGACCCGGAACCCGCCGAAGATGTTGACCGAGGCGAGCAGGACGGCGAGCAGGCCGAAGACGGTGGCGAAGCCGCCCGCCCCCGTGGCGATGAGCCCGCCCACCACGATGACGCTCGAGATCGCGTTGGTCACCGACATGAGGGGCGTGTGGAGGGCCGGGGTCACCGACCAGACGACGTAGTATCCGACGAAGATGGCGAGCACGAAGATGATGAGATTGATGATGCCGGGATCGACCGCCTGCATGGATCAGTCTCCGCTGCCCTCACGGAAATTCGGATGGACGATCGCGCCATCGCGGGTCAGCAGCGTGCCGGCGATGAGCTCGTCCTCGCTGTTGATCTGCAGCTCCGTCGCCTCCCCGGGGGCGATGAGGGCCAGGAAGTTGAGCATGTTGCGGGCATAGAGGGCGCTCGCCGTGGGTGCCACGCGGGAGGGCAGGTTGCGCGGCCCGAGGATGGTGACGCCGCCCTTCGTGACCGTCTCCCCCGGCCGGCTTCCTTCCACATTGCCGCCGGTCTCCACCGCGAGGTCGAGGATCACCGAGCCCGCCTTCATGCTCGCGACCATCTCGCCGGTGACGATGCGCGGCGCCTCGCGCCCCGGCACCGCCGCCGTGGTGACGACGATGTCCTGGGTGCGGATGTGGTCGGCGAGAACCTCCGCCTGCTTGCGCTGCTCCTCCGCCGTCAGCGGCCGCGCGTACCCCCCCGCGGTCGCCGCGTCTTCCGGAATGAACCCCACGAATTTCGCGCCCAGCGACTCGATCTCCCCCTTGGCGGCGGGCCGCACGTCGGTGGCGGTGACCACCGCCCCCATGCGCCGCGCCGTCGCGATCGCCTGCAGTCCGGCCACCCCGGCACCGATCACGAACACCTTGGCGGCGGCCACGGTCCCGGCAGCCGTCATCATCATCGGCACCACCCGCCGGTAGGCCGCCATGGCCTCGACCATCGCCCGATATCCGGCGAGATTGGCCTGGCTCGAGAGCACGTCCATCGCCTGGGCCCGCGTCGTGCGCGGCAGGAGCTCGAGCGCGAAGGCGACGAGCCCCTTCTCGGCGTAGGCCCGGACCTGATCGCGGTGGAAGTAGGGGTCGAGCATGCCGATCAGCGCCTGTCCCGGGCGCAGAAGCGCCATCTCCTCCGCCGTCGGGCGCTGGACCTTGAGGACGATCTCGGCCCGCGCGTAAAGTTCGCCGGGCTCGCCCACGAGCTCCGCCCCCGCCGCCTCGTAATCCTCATCGGCCACCGTCGAGCCGACGCCGGCGCCGCGCTCGACGAGCACCTCATGCCCCTGCTGGCGGTAACGCCGGACGGTGTCGGGCGAGGCCGCGACCCGGGCCTCGGTCTCCTGCCGCTCCCTCGGGATGCCGATGATCATCGCTCACCCGCGCTCCGATGCGTCCCCGATCCCGCGCCTGCTTAAGGAAAGGCGGTCGGTCTGGCAATGCGACGATTGCGGCGGTTGCGCGGCACGGCCGGCGGGGCCAAGTGGTGAGCAGGAGGGACGAGCATGATCGAGCTCTACTTCTGGCCCACGCCGAACGGCTTCAAACCGCTTCTGTTCCTCGAGGAGACCGGTCTTCCCTACCGCATCCGCGCCGTCGACATCGGCCGCGGCGCGCAGTTCGACCCCGAGTTTCTGCGCATTTCGCCGAACAACCGCATCCCCGCGATCGTGGATCATGAGCCCGAAGACGGCGGACCGCCGCTTTCCGTCTTCGAATCGGGCGCCATCCTGCTGTATCTGGCGGAAAAGACGGGCCGCCACCTGCCCCGCGAGCTGCGCGGACGCAAGACGGTGCTCGAGTGGCTCTTCTGGCAGGTGGGCGGGCTCGGCCCGATGTGCGGCCAGGCGCATCATTTCCTGCACTATGCGCCGGAGCCGATCCCCTACGCCCAGCAGCGCTACGTCGGCGAGGTGAACCGCCTGTACGCGGTTCTCGACCGCCGGCTCGAAGGCCGTCCCTTCATCGCCGGAGATGCCTATACGATCGCGGACATGGCCTGCTATCCCTGGATCGTGCCGCACGAGCGCCAGCGTCAGAAGCTCGAGGACTTCCCCAACCTCGCGCGCTGGTTCCGGACCATCCGCGAGCGTCCGGCAACGGTACGCGCGTATGAGATCGGCCGCAGGGTCAGTGCGCGCCGGGAGGCCGTGGACGAGGAGGCGAAGAAGCACCTCTTCGGCCAGTCGGCGGACACCGTGCGCGCACGGGTCGGACCGGGCCGCCGGGACTCTTCCGCAGATGGCCGATGAGACCGGGATGACGCGTTCCGTATGAGCCGGCACCGGACAGCCTCTTGCATGAGGCGCGGATACAACCCGGGATGTGGCTGCACCCGGGGGATGCTCGCGCCCTTTCCGCTTTGTCGTCCGCGGGCGCGCGTGGTATAGAGGATCCGCAGCATTTCAATCGGCGGCTGAGACCGCTTCATAATTGGAGGGGGCGCCGTTTCGACGATGCCGGATGCAGCCGTTTCCGAAACCCCGACGCCCAAGAACCCCTATCCTCCGTATCCGGACCCCCACTATCCCTACGACGAACCGGACGGGCTCGATATTCGCGACCTGCTTGCGATCCTCAGGCGCAGGCGCCGGATCATCATTTCCACGATCGTCCTCTTCACTTCCATTGCCATCCTCGTCGGTCTCCAGATCACGCCGAAGTACACGGCGACCGCCATGATCATGATCGATCCGCGCAAGGAGCGGATCGTGAATGTCGAAGAGGTGCTGCAGGGCCTGAGTCCCGATGCCGCGGTGGTGGAAACGCAGATCAAGGTCCTCCAGAGCCGCGATCACGCCGAGCGGGTGATGGCCGCGCTCAACCTGTTCGACGACCGGGAGTTCAATCCCGAGCGGAACCAGGGTACCGACGATCTCGTTTACCGGATCGACGGACCGGTGGCGAAATTCCTCTCCCTGCTCCCCAGGGACTTTCTCATCGCCACCAGGCTCGCCGACGAACGCCTCGTCCAGTTCGCGGCCGAGGACCCGTGGAAGAGCCGCGAGGCCGCGATCGAAGCCTTCCGCGACCATCTCAAGGTGCGGCAGGAGGGCCGCTCCTACGTGATCGCGGTGAGCTTCACCTCGGTGAGCCCGCAGAAGGCGGCCCGGATCGCGAACGCGGTGGCCCAGCTCTACATCGACCAGCAGCGGCAGGCCAAGGTCGCGGCGACCCAGGAGGCTTCGGCCTGGCTGGCGCAGCGGTTGCAGGC
>CAZHHU010000026.1:6618-30412 GCA_964532215.1 uncultured Geminicoccaceae bacterium | reverse complement strand
GCCTCGAGGCGCGCGCCGCCCCGCGGCCGCCGCTCGTAGAGCACGTCGACGCGGCCTGCGCGAAGCGCAGCTTCGCCCGATCGCAACAGGAAGCTGCCGTCGATGATCTCGACGCGATCCAGCAGCGGGCGCGGCTCCGGTGCCGCCATGCCGCGAAGAAGCCGCACAAGCCCCTCCTCGCCCGGCCAGGAAACCGTGAACTCGGGCCGCACGAGCCGGAGGCGGGTGATCTCGAGGGATCCGGTGAAGAGAGCTGTGGGATCGAGATCGGCGTCGATACGGTCGATCACGGCGCGCGTAGGCGCTTCATCGCCCGCGGAGGAGAGGCGGACCTCGGCGAAGCTCAGCAGGGGCCTCGGGAGGAACTCGAATTCGATCGCACCCCGGACGGTGACCTCGAGGCCCGTCTCCCGGCTGACGAGCCGGGTCAGCAGAGCCCGCGCGACCGCTTCGTCGAACCACCCCTGCGCAAGCCAGACGCCGCCCGCAAGCAGCGCGAGCAGCAGAAGGAGGATTGCGGCAAGCCAGCGCACCTGGGATCCGATCGTGGTTCTGCAGCGGTCCGCGCCCGATATGGCGCAGCCGCAGGGCGGGGACCACCGCGGGCGCGCCCGCCGGTACGATGCGGGGCCTCGCGCTCGCGCTCAGCGCGCCTCGCGGAAGAGGCGCTCGAGCGCTGCGCACACCTGCTCGGGGCGCTCGATCTGGGGCAGATGGCCGCAATCCTCGAGCCGCAGGATCTCCACCGCGGGCGCAAGCCCCTCGAGATGACCGCTCGGGAGGATGCGGTCCTCAGCACCCCAGATCACGAGCCGCGGCATCGGCAGTGCGAGAAAGCGCTCCCGTACCGCATGCTGCTGCCGGTCACCCTCGTGCAGCCGGGCGGCGATTCTCGTGAGCGCCTCGAGGGCGCCGTCGAGGCGTTTGAACCGCAGCACCTCCTCGACCATCTCGCGCCCCACCAGCGTCGCATCGGCCACGAGCATCTCGAGCACGGGGCGGAGCTTGCGGGGCCGCCGCTCGCGCAGAAAGCCCTCGATGTAGCTGCCGGCGATGTCCGGGCCGAAGCCCGCCGGGGCCAAAAGCGCGAGGCTCAGCACCCGCTCCGGATCGCGGACCGCGAGTTCCACCGCGAGTGCGCCGCCCAGGCTGTGGCCCACGAGATGAAGGCGATCGAGCCCGAGCCCGTGAATGAGGGCCTCGAGCGCGTCGGCGAGCTCGGCGAGATCTCCCCGCTCGAGCGCCTTGCTCGAGCCGCCGTGCCCGGGAAGATCCGGGGCGAGGGTGCGCCAGCGCGGCGCGAGCGCAGCCTGGAGCAGGGACCAGTTCGAGAGATCCCCGCCGAAGCCGTGGAGGAAGAGGACCGGGGGCGCGTCGCCCGGCCCCGCCTCGAGGAGACGGAAGCGCCACCTCCCTGCTTCGACGACGACAGGCTCGACCGCCTTTTCGGCCGCCGGTGCCTCGCGCGCGCGCTGCGCCTCGAAGGCCTCCACGAAGCGGTCGATCTCTTCTTCGGAGACATTCTCCTCCGCGATCACCGCGAGCAGGGCGCCGACGGGAAGCGTCTCCCCCTCGCGGGCGAGGACCCGCCGCAATCTCCCCGAGGCGGGGGCCTCGAGCAGATTGGCGATCTTCGAGGTCTCGATGTCGAGGAGATCCTGTCCCTTCTCGACCCGCGCGCCCGGCGCCGCGTGCCAGCCGACCACGGTGCCCTCCTGCATGGCGAGGCCCCATTTGGGCATCACCACCGGCGTGATCGTCGCCATGGCGCTCACCCGCCCGGATGCCCGGCGACCGCCCGCACCGCGGCGGCGATCTTCTCCGTGCTCGGGATGTAGGCGTCCTCGAGCGCCGGGGAGAAGGGCACCGGCGCATGCGGCGCGGTCACCGTCCGCACCGGCGCCTCGAGGGCATCGAAGGCCTCCTCCGCGATCACCGCGGCGATATCCCGCGCCATGCTGCAGCGGGGATGCGCCTCGTCGACGATGACCACCCGTCCGCACTCCTCGACCACCTCGAGCAGGGTCTCGGTATCGAGCGGCGAGGTCGTGCGCGGATCGACCACGGCGCAGGAGATGCCCTCCCCCTCGAGCTGTCCGGCAGCCTCGAGGGCGAGATTGACCATCCGCCCGAGGGCGATGATCGCGACGTCATCTCCCTCGCGGGCGACGTTCGCTTCGCCGAAGGGAATGGCATAGGGTTCGTCCGGAACCTCCGCCTCGTCGTCGTACATGGCCTTGTGTTCGAAGAAGATGACCGGATCGTCGTCGCGGATGGCCTGGATGAGGAGCCCCTTCGCCTCATAGGCGTTGGAGGGGAGTGCGACCTTGAGGCCGGGGATGTGGGTGAAGAGCGAATAGAGGCACTGGCTGTGCTGGGAGGCGGCGCGGAAGCCGGCGCCGTACATGGTGCGGATCACCATCGGCACCTTCGCCTTGCCGCCGAACATGTAGCGCAGCTTGGCGCCCTGGTTGAAGATCTGGTCGAAGCACACCCCCATGAAGTCCACGAACATGAGCTCCGCCACCGGACGCAGGCCCGATGCCGCGGCGCCCACCGCGGCGCCGATGAAGGCGCTCTCGCTGATCGGCGTGTCCAGCACCCGCTCGCGACCGAAGATCGGCATCAGCCCCTTGGTGACGCCGAGCGGTCCGCCCCAGGCGTCGTCCTCGCCCGGCGATCCCATGCCACCTGCCACGTCCTCGCCCATGAGGACGACCCGCGGGTCGCGCTCCATCTCCTGGCGGAGCGCTTCGTTGATCGCCTGCCGATAGGTCTTCTTCGCCATTTCCTGCCTCCCCGATCCCTTTCAGTACGACGCATAGACGTCGGTCACGAGCTCGTCCTCGCCCGGCCATGGCGCAGCCTTGGCCCGCTCGAGCGCGGTGGCGACGCGCGCGCGGCACTCGCCGTCGATCTCGTCGAGCTGCGTTTCCTCGAGCAGCCCCGCCTCGCTCACGCGGCGGCGGAACAGCATCAGCGGATCGCGCTCCGCCTTGAGCCGCGCGACCTCGTCGGGGGCGCGGTAGGTCTGGGCATCACCCTCGAAATGGCCATAGTAGCGCATGAAGCGGACATGCACGAGCGACGGCCCGTCGCCGGCGCGCGCCCGCTCGATGGCCTCGCGCGCCGCCTCCCAGACGGCGAAGAAATCGAACCCGTCGACCTCGACACCGGGCATGCCGAAGCCCTGCGCCCGCCCGACCTGGGATCCCGCGCAGGCCCAGCGGCTCGAGGTGGACTCCGCATAGCCGTTGTCCTCGATCACGAAGATCGCGGGCAGGTTCCAGACCCTGGCGAGGTTGTAGCTCTCGAGCGTCGTGCCCTGATTGGATCCGCCATCGCCCACGAAGGCGATGGCGACGCCGCCGGTGCCGAGGGTCTTGGCCGCGAGCGCGGCGCCGCAGACGAGCGGCGGGCCGCCGCCGACGATGCCGTTCGCGCCCATCATCCCCTTTTCGAGATCGGCGATGTGCATCGAGCCGCCCTTGCCGCCGCAGAGACCTCCGGCCTTGCCGAAGATCTCGAGCATCATCCCCTCCACGTCGCAGCCCTTGGCGATGCAGTGGCCGTGGCCGCGGTGGGTCGAGGCGATGCGGTCGCGATCGTCGAGGTGGAGGCAGAAGCCGACGGCACACGCCTCCTCGCCCGCGTAGAGATGGACGAACCCGGGAATGTTCCCGGCTTCGAACTCGGCATGCACCGTATCCTCGAACTCACGGATGAGCCGCATCCGCCGATAGGCGTCGAGCAGCTGCTCGCGGCTGAGCTGCATGGTCTTCCTCCCCGATCCGAAGACGCTCTTCTCGATAGGGTGCAGCTTGAGAACAGCCCGAACGGGAGTCAAGCGCAGGCATGCCTGTCGCTGTGCGCTCCGCTCCGGATCGGGTAGGATGCAGCCGTTTCGGAGCAGGGTTCGAAGCCATGCGCATCCTTCTGGGCGTGCTTCTCGGGCTTTCCCTCGCGGGGGCGGCAGCGGCCTGCCCTTCCCACCAGATCACGGGGACGCCCACCATCGTCGCAGGCACCGGCGTCACGTTGCCGCAGACACCTGTTCCCCTGCCACCGCGGGGTGACAAGGAAGGCTGAGCGGACGGCGGCCGACCCTCATCGCGCGGCCGGCCGTCGCGCCGGCCGTTCCCTGGTGGGCGGGAGTCCGGCCGTGAAGCTGGCGGTGATCGGCTGTCATGAGGATTGGGCCCTGCGGGCGCGGGAGGCGGGGCTTGAGGTGTTCGCACTCGCCGCAGGCGGATGCGAGCCGACGCGGCTCGATCGGGCGGGCGTTCAGCGGCTGGAGTCCTGGGCCGCGCTGCGTGAGGCTCTGGAGCCGCCACGCATCCATCTCCTCGACCTTCCCCCCGGCGCGACCTTCGATCGCGTCCTCGACGAGGGATCGCAGCAGATGGAGCCGGGCGACCTGCTCCTCGATCCGGGGCGCAGCTGGTGGTGCGATACGCTGCACCGCTGGCGCCGGCTCAGACATCGCGCACTCTACTATCTCGATCTCGCCCGGCTCCGGGGACGGGGCGGTGCGCGCATGCTCGTGGGCGGCGAGGAAGACGGCATCACCCTCGCCCTGCCCCTGCTCCGCGTCCTCTGCGGCGGCGAGGTTGCCGTAGCCGGCGGTCCCGGAGCCGCCCACTATCTCGCCATGCTGGGCGATGCCGTGGCGACCGCGGTGCGCGAGGCCCACAGCGAGGCCGTACAGCTCGCCGAGGCCTGGCCCGGCCGGCTCGACCTCGAGCTCGTGCGCGCCCTGTGGGACTACGGGGAGGGCGGGGAAGGACGGGAGGCATGGGTGCTCGACGACGCGCTGCGGCTGGAAGCAGCGGTGCCGCTTCTCGCCCAGGCGGTCATGCTGCGCCTTGCAGAGCGGCTCGACGAACACCGCTCCGAGCCGCCGCCGGTGCGCAGGGGCAGCTTCGTCACCCCCGAGCAGCTCGAATGAGCCGACACCGCCAACGCGCGCGGCGGTGACGGGAACGGATCGCGCGACGCAGCTGCGGCGGCCGGCATCTGATCACCTGCCGCTTGCCGCGGCAGGGATCGGGGATTCCGCTTTCGGCGCGGATGCGTTGACGAATTCCCGGAGTTCCAGGGCGTGGAGCATCTGCGGGCTGCCTCCACCCTTGACAGCCACCGCGGCCGCCGTGGTCTAATCCGCGATGACGCGGCGCCGGGTCGCATGACGAACGAGAGGAGGCACCGTCAATGAACCAGGGAGGTCGATGGCTCGCGGCCGTGGCCGCGGGCGTTCTCGTGGCCGGCATGGCGCAGGCGCAGGTTCTGCGGATCGGGATTTCCAGCGAGCCGAGCGCGCTCGATCCCCATTACCACAACCTCGGCCCCAACAATGCCATGCGCAGGCACATCTTCGAGGGGCTCATCGGACAGGACGAGAACCAGCAGCTCAGACCCGAGCTCGCCGAGAGCTGGCAGGCGCGCGACGACGTGACCTGGGAGTTCCGGCTCAGAAAGGGGGTGAAATTCCACGACGGCAGCGCCTTCACCGCCGCCGATGTGATCTGGACGCTCTGCCGCATTCCCAACGTCAAGGACAGCCCGTCCTCCTTCACCATCTATACCAGGTCCATCGTCGCGGCGGAGGCCCCGGATCCGCACACGCTCATCCTCAGGACCAAGAAGCCGCATCCGCTGCTGCCGGTCGAGATGTCGCTGATCGGCATCATCCCGGCGCCGGAGGACGCCGAGGAGCTGCGCTACGACCCCGCGGGCTGCGACTACGCCGACTGGCCCGCGACCGAGGATTTCAACAGCGGCAAGCTCGCCGTCGGCACGGGGCCCTTCCGGGTGCAGGAGTTCGTCAAGGGCGACCGCATCGTGCTCGTCCGCAACGAGGACTACTGGGGCGAAAAGTCTCCATGGGAGAAGGTCGTCTTCCGTCCCATCACGAGCGCGGCACCGCGTGTCGCGGCGCTGCTCGCGGGTGATGTGGATCTCATCGACAATCCGCCGGTCCAGGACATCCCGCGACTCAGGGAGGATCCGAACGTCGAGGTCGTCTCCGGTCTCTCCAACCGGGTCATCTATCTCCATTTCGACCACTATCAGGAACCGACCCCCGGGGTGAAGGGCACGGGCGGCAAGAATCCGTTCAAGGACCGCAGGGTGCGCGAGGCGGTCTCCAAGGCCATCGATCGCGAGGCGATCGTCGAGCGGATCATGGGCGGACTCGCGGTCGCGGCATCGCAGCTCGTACCGCCGGGCATGTTCGGCTACAATCCCGAGCTCGAGGTGGAGCCGTATGATCCCGAGCGGAGCAAGCAGCTGCTTGCGGAGGCGGGTTATGCCGACGGCTTCGAGCTCGTCCTCGGCACGCCCAACGACCGCTACATCAACGACGAGAAGATCGCCCAGGCGGTCGCCCAGATGCTCACCCGCGTCGGCATCCGGACGACGGTGGACGCGAGCACCAAGAGCGTCTTCTTCCGCCGGCGCAACAACTACGAGTTCAGCTTCTACATGGCCGGCTGGGGCTCGGGGACGGGCGAGGCGAGTTCGCCGTTGCGGGCGCTCGTGGCCACCCAGAACAGGGAGAAGGGGTTCGGCGGCACGAACCGGGGCCGCTATTCCAACCCCGAGCTCGATGCCCTGCTCGAGCAGGCGCTCGCCACCGTGGACGACGCGAAGCGGGAGAAGCTCCTGCAGCAGGCGATGGCGATCGCGATGAAGGACTACGCCATTCTGCCGCTCCACTACGAGATGACGAGCTGGGCCTTCCGCAAGGGGATCAGCTACAGACCGCGCATGGACCAGTACACCCTCGCCACCGGCGTGACGCCGGTCCAGTGAAGCGGCCGCGCGGGGGCGGCCGGACCGGGACGCCATGCTCGCCTATCTCATCCGGCGTGCGTTTCAGGCCGGGCTCGCGATCCTGGTCATGGCCGTGCTCGTCTTCATCGGTGTCTATGCGGTCGGCGATCCCGTCGACATCCTGATCAGTCCCGAGGCGGATCTCGCCGAGATCGAAGCGACGCGGCGCCGCCTCGGGCTCGATCTTCCCCTGTGGCAGCAGTTTCTGATCTTCGCGAAGAACGCGCTTGCGGGCGATCTCGGCCGCAGCTTCGTCCACAACGAACCGGCGCTGCGGCTCATCCTCGAGCGCATGCCCGCCACCCTCGAGCTCGCCGTATCGGCGCTGCTCATCGCCGTCCTCGTCGGCATTCCGCTCGGAATGATCGCCGGGCTGCGCCACGAACGGCCTGCCGGCAGGGCGATCATGGCGGCTTCGATCCTCGGCTTCAGCCTGCCCAATTTCTGGCAGGGGCTGATGCTCGTCATGATCTTCGCCGTCTTCCTCGGCTGGCTTCCCGCCGGAGGACGCGGCGAGACCGTGCCGCTGTTCGGCATCCCGGTGAGTTTTCTCACCCTCGACGGGCTTCGCCATCTGATCCTGCCCGCGGTCAATCTCGCCATCTTCAAGACCGCGCTCGTGATCCGCCTGAGCCGCGCCGGCACGCGCGAGGTCATGCTCCAGGATTACGTGCGCTTCGCGCGCGCCAAGGGCCTTTCCGAGCGGCGCGTGGTGCTCGTGCACATGCTCAAGAACATCCTCATCCCCGTGGTCACCGTGCTCGGACTCGAGTTCGGCAGCGTCGTCGCCTTCGCCGTGGTGACCGAGACCGTCTTCGCCTGGCCCGGCATGGGCAAGCTCCTCATCGACAGCATCCTCAATCTCGATCGCCCGGTGGTGGTCGCATATCTCATGCTCATCGTGTTCGTGTTCATCCTCGTCAATTTCGTGGTCGACGTGCTGTACACGCTGCTGGATCCGCGGGTGCGTCTTGCGGAGCGACGGGGATGAGCGCCTTTGTTGCCGCCCCTGCCGTGGAGACGCCGCTTGGGCGCTTTCTGCGCGAGTTCGGCGAGAGCCGTATGGCCGTCGCCGGCGCCGCCGGCCTGTTCCTCATCCTGCTCGCGGCTGTGCTCGCGCCATGGCTCATGCCCCAGAACCCCTACGACCTCGCTCAGCTCGACATCCTCGACGGCAACCTGCCGCCGGGGAGTGAGGGATTTTCCGGTACCACCTACTGGCTCGGCACGGACGATCAGGGGCGGGACATGCTGAGCGCGATCGTCTATGGATTGCGCATTTCGCTTTCGGTCGGCGCCGGCAGCACGCTCGTGGCGCTGATCGTCGGCTGCGCTGTCGGCCTCGTCGCCGCCTACTACGGCGGGCCGCTCGAGAGCGTGATCATGCGCGTCGTCGATCTCCAGCTCAGCTTTCCGGCCATTCTCGTGGCGCTCATCCTGCTCGCGGTCATGGGCCGCGGTGTCGACAAGGTGTTCATCGCCCTCGTCATCGTGCAGTGGGCCTACTATGCGCGCACGGTACGGGCGGCGGCGCTCGTCGAAGGAGCGCGGGAATATGTCGAGGCGGCGCGCTGTCTCGCGCTGCCCGACCGGCGCATTCTCTTCCGCCACCTCCTGCCCAACTGCCTGCCGCCGGTGATCGTCGTCGGCACCGTGCAGGTGGGTCACGCCATCGCCCTCGAGGCGACGCTCTCCTTCCTCGGCGTCGGCGTGCCGATCACCGAGCCCTCGCTCGGGCTCCTGATCGCCAACGGCTACGAGTACCTCCTCTCGGGCCAGTACTGGATCAGCTTCTTTCCCGGGCTGGCCCTGGTCGCCACGATCGTCTGCATCAATCTCGTCGGCGATCAGATGCGTGATGTCCTCAACCCGCGGCTGCAGCGATGACCGCGATCCTCGAGATCCGCGGGCTGCGCACCTGGTTCGAGACCCGCCGCGGCGTCCTGAAAGCGGTCGACGGCGTCGATCTCACGATCCACGCGGGCGAGGTGCTCGGGCTCGTAGGCGAATCGGGCTGCGGCAAGTCGGTGACCGGCTTTTCCGTGCTCGGGCTCGTGGATCCGCCGGGGCGCATCGTCGAAGGGTCGATCCGCTTTCGCGGCGAGGAGCTCGTCGGCGCCTCCCAGGAGCGCCTGCGACAGCTCCGCGGCCGCCGCATCGCCATGATCTTCCAGGACCCGATGATGACCCTCAATCCGGTCCTGCGCATCGATACCCAGATGATCGAGGCTCTGCGCGCGCATCTGCGCATCTCCTGGCGGGAGGCCCATGCGCGCTGCCGCGATGCACTCGCGCGGGTGGGCATCCCCGCGCCCGAGGAGCGGCTGCGCAACTACCCGCATCAGCTCTCCGGCGGCATGCGCCAGCGCGTCGCCATCGCCATCGCGCTCCTGCACGGTCCCGACCTCGTGATCGCGGACGAGCCGACGACGGCGCTTGATGTCACCATCCAGGCCCAGATCCTGCACGAGATCCAGACGCTCTGCGCGGAGAGCGGCACCGCGCTGCTCTGGATCAGTCACGACCTCGCCGTGGTCTCGGCGATCGCCGACCGCATCGCGGTCATGTACGCGGGACGCATCGTCGAGGAGGGCGCCGCCGAAACCGTTCTCGAGCATCCCTCCCACCCCTACACGCGCGGCCTCCTCGACAGCGTGCCCAGTCGCAACCGCCGCGGTGCCCGGCTGCGGCAGATCCCGGGCATGGCGCCCTCGCCGCTCGCCCTTCCCGAGGGCTGTGCCTTCCGGCCGCGCTGCGCCTTCGCGAGCGCGCGCTGCAACCAGGCACCGGCGCTGACCACGCTCGCCGGCGGCAGGCGGGTGCGGTGTCATCACCCCCTCGCGCCCACGTCGCCCGACATCGTTCTCGATCCCGCGGTTCGCAACGCCTGATGCCGCGTTCGGGGGCGGGCGTCGGCGATGCATCGCGCCTGTCGCCTGAATTCGCACACGCGGAGTGGCTTCCTTCCGCCCGGGAGGTTAGGCTGGATGGTGACAGGTCGAGGCTGCGGGGTCGTGGACCGTGGCCGCTCCCGGGAGCGTTCCAGCCGTGCGCGTGCCGGCATTCCTTCTTCTGCTCGAGCTGACGCTGTCCGCCTGCGCCCTCGTTCCCGATCGCCGGCCGCTCCCGGTCGCGCTCAAGGACGAGGCGACGATACTCGGCATCCGCTATGCGCGGTTCTTCGCGGACGAGATGCCCGAGCTGTGGGCGCGACGCTTTCGTGAATGGACGAAGGAGGAGGCGGCGAAACGCCTTCCGGCGCTGTTCGGCAGGCCGCACTACTATCTCGCCATCTCCGGCGGCAGCCTGAACGGTGCCTTCGGCGCCGGCCTGCTCAAGGGGTGGACGGAACACGGCGACCGCCCCGAGTTTTCGATCGTCACAGGCATCAGCACGGGTGCCCTCATCGCCCCGTTCGCGTTTCTGGGGCCCGAATACGACCCCGTGCTCGAGGAGATCTACACCCGCTATGGAACCAAGGACATTTTCATCTTCCGGCCGCTGGTCGAGGCGTTCTTCAGCGATTCCGTCATCGGGACGCGCAAGTTCGAGCGCCTGATCGCCAGGTACATCACCGACGAGGTGGTGGCGCGCATCGCCGCGGAGCATCGCCGCGGACGACGGCTGTGGATCGGCACCACCGACCTCGACACCGCCCGGCCGGTGCTGTGGGATATCGGGCGCATCGCCGCGAGCGGAAAGCCGGGTGCCAGGGCACTCATCCAGAAGGTGCTCAAGGCATCGGCCTCGATCCCGAGCGTCTTTCCCCCGGTGTATTTCGAGTTCGAGGTGAACGGCCGCCGCTATGACGAGATCCACGTCGACGGGGGCGCGACGTCGCAGGTCTTCCTCTACCCGGTGGCCGTCGACTGGCGACGCGTCCTCGAGGCCCTCGAAGTTCCCGGAAAACCCGAGGTCTACATCATCCGCAATTCCCGGCTCACGCCGCCCGCCAGACCCATCAATCCGGCCGATCTGTTCACGATTGCCCAGAGAACGGTGAACGCGCTGGTGCGGACCCAGGGCATCGGCGATCTCTATGCCATCTACTATGTCGTCACACGTGACGGCCTGAGCTACAATCTCGCCTACATCCCCGACAGCTTCGAGCTCGAGCCCGAGGAACCGTTCGACCGCGATTACATGCGCAGGCTCTTCGCCCTCGGCTACCGGCTCGGTCGCGAAGGCTACAGGTGGCATCATCTGCCACCGGGCATTCAGGAGGAACAGGAGCGGATCCTCGAGAGCGCGAGCATGGCATTCTGACATGGGATTCTGAAATGGCGGAGATTACGGTCGAGATTACGGTTGCGGGCGAGAACGCGCAGCAGACGGTGCGGGAAATTCTCGACCGCCTGCCCGAGGGCGCGGCGGTGGTCGCGAACACGATCCAGGGGCCGACCATCACCGACCTGTGGATCCGGGCCTTCGAGGCGGCGCCGGATTTTCCGTCCCACCTTGCCGAGTGGTGGCAGCGGATCGAGGCGGCCCCCGGCTGGGGCCCGCCCGCCGTCCTCGCCGCAACCGCGCTGGTGCTGCTTTGCGCCTGGGCGCTCGAGATCGCAATCGCACGGGCACTCGCCCCCCTGGGGCTCCGCGCCCCGAGCGCCGACGGGCAACGCGCGCCGCTTCGCGCCGCCTTCGCCTGGGGTGGCTATGAGCTCCTGCGCATCGGCCTCTTCGGTCTTCTCGTCTGGCTCCTCGGCACGACGGTGATCGCGCCGCGCACCGCCGTCCACGGCCTCGCCTTCATCGTCTTCCTGCGCGTGATCAACCTCAGGCTGATCTTCGGCTTCGCCCGCTTCCTCGCCGCCGCCGGAGAGCCCTGGCGGCGACCCACCCCCTGGAATGAGCGCGAGGCGCAGCTCGTCGAGCGCGCCACCCTGTGGACGCTGATCACACTTCTCGTCCTCGGGACGCTGCGCGACTTCCTGGGATCGATCGTGGATGCCGGTCTTTCGGCCGCCGTGTATGCGATCGGGCTGCGCTTTCTCGAGGGGGCGGTCGGTCTCGGCTACTTCTGGATCGTGCGCAGGCCCTTCGCCGCACTCGCCCGCAGCGCCTTCCTGCCGCGCGAGCGGGAGAGCAGGCTGGGCGGAGTGCTTGCGGATTACTGGTATGTCTTCTACGGCCTGCTCCTGCTGCTCACCGTCTTCGTCGACGTCTACGACTATCTGCGGGGCGTTCCGTCGCGCGCCGGCGACGCCTCGCGCTATTCCTTCCTGATCCTCGTGCTTGTGCCCTTCATCATCGGTGGCCTGCAGCGACTGCGCGACCGCTGGCTCGAAGGGGTGGAGACGCAGCGGGAGCAGGCGCGGATCGTGGGCCTCGCGACCCTGCTCGAGGGGATCATCATCGTGGGCGCGGGCGTGCTCGTCCTCCTCGCCTGGGACATCAATCCCTTCGCTCCGGCGGCGGAGGGCGCGGGCCGCTTCGTGCCGCGCGTCGTCACCGCCGGACTCGTGATCGCCGTGGGCGTATCGGTGTGGCGGACGGCGGCCGCCTTCCTCGGCATCTACGCCCCGGAGGCGAGGGCGGAGGGCGCGATCCTGCCCGAGGGCGAAGGGGGTGTGGGCGGCAGCCGCCTCGAGACGGTGTTCCCCGTGCTGCGCGCGTCGCTGGGGGCACTCGTGGGGGCGATCACCCTCATGCTTGCCCTCTCTTCGCTCGGGGTCGACATCGCCCCCCTGCTCGCCGGGGCGGGCATCGTCGGGCTCGCGGTCGGCTTCGGCGCCCAGACCCTCGTGCGGGATGTCATCTCCGGCATGTTCTATCTGTACGAGGACGCCTTCAGGGTCGGGGAGTACGTCGAGACCGCGGAGGGCAAGGGGGTGGTCGAGAAGATCCTGCTGCGCTCGGTCCGACTCCGCCACCCGCGTGGCGCCATCTACACGATTCCCTTCGGCGCCATGGGCACGATCCGCAACGCCAGCCGCGACTGGGTCAAGGTCAAGCTCAGCTTCGAGGTGGCGCCGAGCGAGGATCTCGAGCGGGTGCGCAAGCTCATCAAGAAGCTGGGCCAGAAGCTCCTTCAGGACCCGGAGATCGGCGACAAGTTCATCGAACCGCTCAAGGCCCAGGGGGCGGTGGACATCCGCGGCGGCAACTTCGTCGTCAGCGTGAAGTTCATCACCCGGCCGGGAGAGCAGTTCGCCCTCCGCCGCCGCGTCCTCGCCGAGCTCCAGAAGACGATCCAGGAGCACGCCATTCAGGTGTCTTCGCCGCGCGTTCTCGTCGACACCACCCACGGCCCGGCGCCCGCCGCGGCGCAGGCCGCGGCGGCACAGGTCGCAGCCCGCGAGGCGGCAGCGGGTGCGGACTGAACGGCAGGAGTCCGGGGCTGCGTCTCGACATCGCGCGGCATCCGCCTAACTGGGCTGTCGCCCGGTGTGAACCGGCTGCGGGCCTGCTTGACGGGTGCGGCGGGCCAAGGTTTCTACGTCGGGCGTAAGCGGGGGGAGCGCCGCGGCGCGGACGGATGCTGATTCTCATCGACAACTACGACAGCTTCGTCTGGAACCTCTATCACTACCTCGGCGAGCTCGGGGCCGCGATCGAGGTCCACCGCAACGACGCCCTCACGCCGCAGGAGGTGCTCGCGAGGAAGCCGGAAGGGATCGTGCTCTCGCCCGGCCCCTGCGATCCGGACCGGGCCGGGATCTGTCTCGATCTCGTGCGCCTTGCGGCCGGCAGGGTCCCGATCCTCGGCGTCTGCCTCGGGCATCAGGCCATCGCCCAGGCCTTCGGTGCGGTCATCGACCGCGCACCGGCGGTCATGCACGGCAAGGTGAGCGCCATCCACCACGACGGCAGCGGCGTCTTCCGCGGCCTTCCCTCACCGCTTCGCGCGACCCGCTATCATTCCCTCGCCGCACGGCCCGAAACCCTGCCCGAGTGCCTCGCGGTCAACGCCACGACCGAGGACGGGGTGATCATGGGGCTGCGCCACCGCAGCCTTCCCGTCCATGGGGTGCAGTTCCACCCCGAGAGCATCGAGACCGAACACGGTCACGCGCTGCTCGACAACTTCCTCGCCATCTGTCGGCGGAGAACCGTGCATGACGGCTGAACTCCAGCGCTTCCGGGCGATTCTCGCGCAGGTCGCGAGCGGACAGCCGCTCGCCTTCGAGCAGGCGCGCGAGGCCTTCGACATCATGATGGCGGGCGATGCCACCCCGGCGCAGATGGGTGCCTTCCTCATGGGGCTGCGGGTGCGGGGTGAGACGGTGGAGGAGATCCGCGCCGGGGCCACGGTGCTGCGCGCGCGCATGCGCCGCATCCGCGCACCCGAGGGGGCGATCGACACCTGTGGCACCGGCGGCGACGGCTCCGGAACCTACAACATCTCCACCGCGGCCGCGCTCGTGGTCGCCGCCTGCGGCGTGCCGGTCGCCAAGCACGGCAACCGCGGGCTCTCCTCCCGCTCCGGTTCCTCCGACGTGCTCCAGGCTCTGGGCGTCAACATCGACGCGCCCTTCGAGCGGATCGAGGAAGCGCTGCGGGAGGCCGGCATCGGCTTCATGATGGCGCCCCGACACCATGGCGCGATGCGCCACGTGGCCGGACCCCGCGTCGAACTCGGCACGCGCACGATCTTCAACCTCCTGGGACCGCTCGCCAATCCCGCCGGCGTGCGGCGGCAGGTCATGGGCGTCTTCGCCGAAGAGTGGATCACGCCGCTCGCCGAAGTGCTGGGGCGGCTCGGCAGCGAACGGGCCTGGGTCGTCCACGGCAGCGACGGGCTCGACGAGCTTTCGATCACCGGCCCCACGGAAGTCGCGGAGTGGACGGGGAGCGAGGTGCGGCGCTTTGCCGTCGTGCCCGAGGATGCGGGGCTCGAGCGCGGCCGGCTCGAGGATCTCAGGGGTGGCGACCCCGAGCACAATGCGGAGGCGATCCGCGCCGTGCTCGCCGGCGTGCGCGGGCCGCTGCGCGACGCGGTCCTCCTCGCTTCGGCGGCGGCGCTGCTCGTCGCCGAGCGGGTCACGGGTCTGCGCGAGGGGGCGGCGATGGCCGCCGAAGCGATCGATTCGGGAAGGGCGGAACGGGTGCTGCAGCGGCTCGTGCAGATCACCAATGCCGGGGAGGGGGCGTGAGCGGAGTCCTCGACGACATCTGCGCACGCACCCGCGAGGAGGTCCGCCGCCGCCGGGCGGAACGTCCTCTCTCCGCGCTCGAGGCGGCGGCCCGGGAGGCCGGCCCGGTGCGCGGCTTCAAGGGCCGCCTCGAGCGCACGGACCGCGCAGGAGGCCTCGCCCTCATCGCCGAGATCAAGCGCGCCTCGCCGAGCCGCGGCCTCATCCGCCAGGATTTCGACCCCGCGGCACTCGCGCGCGCCTACCACCGGGGAGGCGCGAGCTGCCTGTCGGTGCTCACCGACGGCCCCTTCTTCCAGGGTGCCCCCGAGCATCTCGAAGCCGCCCGCCAGGCGGTGCCGCTTCCCGTGCTGCGCAAGGACTTCATCCTCGACCCGTGGCAGGTGGTGGAGAGCCGCGCCATGGGGGCGGACTGCATGCTGCTGATCATGGCCGCGATCGACGACGCGCTCGCCCGGGAGCTGTTCGCGGCCGCGCGGGAGTGGTCGCTCGACGTGCTCGTGGAGGTACACGAGGAGCGCGAGCTCGAGCGGGCGCTCGCGCTCGGGACGCGGCTGCTTGGCATCAACAATCGCGATCTCCGCAGCCTGCGGGTGGATCTCGCCACCTTCGAGCGCCTCGCGCCGCGGGTGCCGTCCGGTTGCCTGCTCGTGGCCGAGAGCGGGCTCTACAGCCACGACGATCTCCTGCGCATGAAACGGGCCGGGGCGGGCGCCTTTCTCGTCGGCGAATCCCTCATGCGCGAAGCCGACGTCGAGGCCGCCACGCGGCGCATCCTCGGAGGGGAGCGGGTATCGTGAGCGAACTCACGCACTTCGACGAACGCGGCAATGCGGTCATGGTGGACGTGTCGCAGAAGGCCGTGAGCGCGCGCGTCGCCACCGCCGAGGCGAAGATCGTCATGGCCCCCGCCACCCTGCAGCGCATCCTCGCGCGCGATCTCGCCAAGGGCGACGTGCTCACCGTCGCCCAGCTCGCGGGGATCATGGGCGCCAAGCGCACGCCGGAACTCATTCCGCTCTGTCACCCGCTGCCGCTCTCGAAGGTGACGGTGGAACTCGAGCCGCTCGTGGCGGAGAGCGCGCTCCGCATCCGGGCGAGCTGCAAGGTGGAGGCGAAGACCGGCGTGGAGATGGAGGCGCTCACCGCAGCAGCGGTGGCAGCGCTCACCGTCTACGACATGTGCAAGGCGATCGACCGCGGCATGCGCATCGTCGATCTCCGGCTGCTGCACAAGGCGGGCGGCCGCTCCGGCGAGTGGCGCGCCGAGGAATGAGATGATCTCCGTCGCCGAGGCGCGCGAGCGCGTACTCCGGGACGTCGCACTCCAGCCGCGCGAATGGGTCGCGCTGCCACAGGCCCATGGGCGGGTGCTCGCATGCGATCTCCACGCCCTTCGCACCCAGCCGCCGCATGCGGTCTCGGCGATGGACGGCTATGCGGTGCGGGCTGCCGATGCGCGCGCCGGCGCAAGGCTCCGGCTGGTGGGGGAAGTGCCCGCGGGGCGGCGTTTCGAGGGACGTCTTTGCCCCGGTCAGGCGGTCCGGATCTTCACCGGAGCGCCGCTGCCCGAAGGGGCGGATGCGATCCTCATTCAGGAGCGGGCCGAGCCCGGGGATGGCTTCGTCATCGCCAGGGAGGAGGTCGAGCCGGGGCGTTTCGTGCGGCCTGCGGGGCTCGATTTCGAGAGCGGCTGGAAGGGACTCGAAGCGGGAACCGTGCTCGATGCCCGCAGGCTCGGGCTCGCCGCCGCCATGGGACATGTGTGGATTCCCGTGCGCCGCAGGCCCCGGGTCGCCATTCTCGCCACCGGCGACGAACTCGTGCCGCCCGGCACGAGCCCGCAAGGCGCCCAGATCACGAGCTCGAATTCCACCGTGATCGGCGCCATGGTCGCGGGCTGGGGCGGTGAGGCGAGCGACCTCGGCATCGCCCGCGACGATCCAGGCACCCTTCGCGACGCCCTCGAGCAGGCCCGGAGCGCCGATCTCCTGGTGACCACCGGGGGCGCATCGGTGGGCGAATATGATTTCGTGCAGGAGGTGGCGCACGAACTCGGCCTCGAGCTCGACTTCTGGAAGATCGCCATGCGGCCCGGCAAACCCCTCATCTTCGGCCGCCTCGGGGCGGCGCCCTTTCTGGGCCTTCCCGGAAATCCCGTCTCCGCCGCCGTCTGCGCCCTCATCTTCCTGCGGTCGATGCTGAGGCAGAGCCTCGGCCTCGATCCCGCACTGCCCACCGATCGGGCGCCGCTCGCCGTCGATCTCCCCGCCAATGACGAGCGCCACGACTGGCTGCGGGCGTTCTGGTGCGACGGCGACGACGGGCGGCGCGTGCTTCCGGCCTCGCGGCAGGACAGCTCGATGTATGCGACCTTCGCCCGTGCCGACGTGCTCGTCTCCCGCCCTCCCTTCGATCCGCCGCGCAGGGCCGGGGAGATGGTGGAGATCGTCGAGATCGACCGCGCGCTCACCCTCTGACCGTCGGCTCAGCCGTCGCGCCCGAGGAGCTCGTCGAGGCGGGCGTGGACGCGGTTGTGGGAGGGATGCCACAGCCCCCTCCGGATCGCTTCCTCGAACCGCTCGGCGATCTCGACGAGGGCATCGGGATTCGCCGCGCGCAGGAAGGAGACGACCTCCTCGTCGAGGAGATAGGCCGCGAACAGGGCATCGAAGTGATGATCGCCCACGAGCTTCGTGGTCGCCGCGAAGCCGAAGAGATAGTCGACGGTGGCGGCGAGCTCGAACGCCCCCTTGTAGCCGTGGCGCATCATGGCCCGGATCCAGCGGGGATTGGCAGCCCTGGCGCGGACCACGCGGCCGATCTCCTCCTGCAGCCGCCGCACCCGGGGGCGTTCGGGCTGGCTGTGATCGCCGAACAGGACCTCGGGCTGCCGCCCCGATAGGCGCCGCACCGCGGCCGTGAGACCGCCGAGGAACTGGTAATAGTCGTCGGAATCGAGGATGTCGTGCTCCCGGTTGTCCTGGTTGTGGAGCACGAGCTCCGTCTCCCTGAGCCGGGCCTCGAACGCCTCGCGTGCGGCCTCTCCCTCGAGCCCGCGCCCGTAGGCCCACGAACTCCAGGCCAGATAGGCCTCGGCGAGCTCCTCCTCGCTCTCCCAGGCGCCGCTGTCCAGGAGCGCCTGCAGCCCCGCACCGTAAGCGCCGGGCTTGGAGCCGAAGAGCCTGAGGGTCGCCCGTCGCCGCGCAGGCTCCGGCGCCACGCCGCGCGCCTCGAGCGCGGCGCGCTCGCGCCGCACCGCAGCCGCGAGGGGATTGATCTCCTCCGGCTCGTCCAGTGCCGCCACCGCGCGCACGGCGTCGTCGAAGAGCTCCATCTGGGCCGGAAAGGCGTCGCGGAAGAAGCCCGATACGCGAAGCGTCACATCCACCCGGGGCCGGCCCAGCGCGGCGGCGGGAAGAACCTCGATCCCCGTCACCCGCTGCGTGCTTCCCTCCCAGACCGGCCGGCAGCCGAGAAGCGCGAGCGCCTGGGCGATGTCCTCGCCGCCGGTGCGCATGTTCGCCGTACCCCAGGCTGAGAGCGCAATGCGCCGCGGCCACTCGCCGTGAAGCTGGAGATGATGTTCGATCACGCGCTCGGCCGCCTCCCAGCCGAGCCGGAAGGCCGCCGGGGTGGGCACCCCCCGGGTATCGACGGAAAAGAAATTGCGCCCGGTGGGAAGCACGTCGGGTCGGCCGCGGGTCGGCGCGCCGCTCGGCCCGGGCGCGACGAAGCGGCCGTCGAGGCCCGCGAGCAGGGCTTCCATCTCCCGCGCCCCGGAGATGTCGAGACGCGGCGCGAGGTCATCCCGCAGCCAGGCGAGCACGGCCCGCGTCCGCGGCCAGTCGGGCGCGGGTTCGATGCGCCCCGCGACGAGCTCCCGCGCCAGCATCTCGAGCCGCTCCCGCGTATCCCCGCGGCTTCGCCAGGGACCTTCGCACAGCGCGGCGAGAAGCTGGGGCCGCGGCCCCTGCCAGGCGGCCCCGGGCTCCTCCTCGGCCAGGGGATCGAATCCGCCGAGGCCGAGATCGGCGGCCAGCGCGCGCAGCAGGGACGCATCGCCGCCCTCGCCCCTGCCGCGTGGCACCCGTGCCATGGCGCACAGCAGATCGACCCGCGCCTCGCCCACCGGGCTCGCGCCGAAGACGTGAAGGCCGCCCCGGATCTGGAGCTCCTTGAGTTCGCAGAGGTGATTGTCGATGGCCTTGAGGCGGATCTCCGAGGGCGCGGCGGGCTCGAGGCCGAGATCCTGATCGAGCCCCAGCCTGCGGCACCAGGCGAAGATCTCCTCCTCGAGCAGCGGCAGGCGCCTCGGGTCGAGCTGCGAGGCTTCGTAGTATTCGTCGACGAGACGCTCCAGCTCGCGCAAGTCCCCGTACGTGCCCGCGCGGGTGAGCGGCGGCGTGAGGTGATCGAGGATCACGGCCTGGCTGCGTCGCTTGGCCTGGCTTCCCTCGCCGGGATCGTTGACGATGAAGGGGTAGAGATGGGGCATCGGCCCCAGTATCGCGTCGGGAAGGCAGTGGGCGGTGAGCGCGAGCGCCTTTCCCGGCAGCCATTCGAGATTGCCGTGCTTGCCGAAATGGACGATCGCCTGGGCGCGGAAGACGTGCCGCAGCCACAGGTAGAGGGCGAGATAGCCATGCGGGGGTACGAGGTCGGGATCGTGATAGGTGGCGCGCGGGTCGACCTCATAGCCCCGTGCCGGCTGGATCGCGACCACGATGTTGCCGAGCGGCAGTACCGGGAGAGGAAACGCGCCGTCCCGCAGCTTCGGGTCTCCGGCAGGGGGTCCCCAGCGCGCCGTCACCGCCTCGCGGACGGCGGCGGGAAGCTTCGCGAACAGCCGTTCGTACTCGGCGAGTGAGAGCCCGATCCGGGGGCGACGGGTGGAACTTTGCGGCCGGTTCGTGGGGCCCTCGAGGAGGTGCCTGATGAGCGCCTGCCCGTCGGCCGGAGGGTCCTCGACCCCGTAGCCCGCATCGGCCAGCGCGCGCAGCGCCCGCGCCACGCTCTCGGGGGTATCGAGCCCGACGCCGTTGGCGATCCTTCCATCCCGGCAGGGGTAGTTCGCGAGCAGGATCGCGACCCGGCGCAGGGCCGCCGGGGTGCGGCGCAGGCGCAGCCAGGCGGCGGCGAGTTCGGCGACGAAGGCGACCCGCTCGCGCTCGGGCAGGAGCCGGACGAGCGGGCAGCGGGTCTCCTCGTCGAAACGGGCGATCTCCTTGAAGGCGACGGCACGGGTGAGTACCCGGCCGTCGACTTCGGGCAGCGCGACCTGCATGGCGAGATCGCGCGGCCCCAGCCCCTGGGGGTTCGCAAGCCAGGCCTCGCGGCTCGTGCCCGCGAATACGACCTGAAGAAGCGGCGCGTCGCCGCCGATGGGCAGCGCGCGCGCCGGGTCGCCGGATATCCCGCCCACGGCGAAGGCGGTGGCGACGAGCAGGAGCTCGGGGGCGAAGGCCTCGCGGACGCGCGCGAGCAGGAGGGCGGCCTCCGCATCCTTGAGGCTCGTGACATGGATTGCGGCTGCAGCGATCCCGCGCTCCTCGAGCGCCTCGAGGAGGGCGTCGGGCGCCTCGAGATCGCCGCTCTGCAGCAGCGCCCGGTAGAAGACGAGAAGCGCCCGCGGGCGGCCGGAGCGGCGAAGCGCCTCGAGTTCATCGAGGCCGGCGCGGGGGTTGCCGTGCAGATACAGGCCGGCGCGCGGCAGCGGCCGCGGCGGCAGGATGTCGCCGGCCTCGCGGCCGAGCTCGACCGCGATCCGGCGGAGCAGGAGGAGGGCGTTTTCGACACCGCCCGCGGTGAAATAGGCATGGTACTCCGCGAGCCGCGCGGCGGGCACCGTGCCCCAGTCGGCGAGCTCGGGATCGGGGCGGTCGTCGCCGGGGATGAGGACGAGGGGAATGCCGGCCTCGCGGCAGTGCTCGGAGAGTCGCTCGACGCCGTAGCTCCAGTAGCTCCGTCCCCCGAGCAGGCGGACGAGGACGAAACGCGCATGGCGGACGGTCTTCTCGAGATGGAGATCGACCGAATAGGGATGGGACAGCTTGAGCAGGTTCGCGAGGCGGAGGGTGAACGGCCGCGGATGGATGCGGGCGAAGGCGGCGGCGAGGCAGCCGAGCTCGCTGTCGGCGGCGGAAAGGATGACCACCTCCCCCGGTCCCTGGTCGAGATCGACCGGCTCCTCGATGTCGCTGCCCGATGCGCGGGTCGCGCTCAGCAGGTGCACGGTCCCTCTCCTCCCTCGAGAACCAGCGCTCGTCCCGCGACCATGAGGATGACCCGATCGGCACGCTGGGCGATGCGCTGGTGAAGCTCGCCTGCGAGATCGATGAAGCGGCGCGCGAGCGCTTCGGCCGGAACGATTCCCCAGCCGACCTCGTTGGAGACGAGGACGACGGGGCACGCCGCAGCATCGAGTGCCCGCTCGAGGGCGCGGAAGGCGGCCTCCGGATCCCGCGCCTCCACGAGCAGATTGGTGAGCCAGAGGGTGAGGCAGTCCACGAGCACCGCGCGCCCGTCCTGCGCCTCCCGCGCGATGGCCTGGGGGAGTGCGACGGGCTCCTCCACCGTCCGCCAGCGCGGCCCGCGCCGCGCCCGATGGGCCGCGATGCGCGCCTGCATCTCGGCATCGAGCGGGCGCGCGGTGGCGATATACACGGGAGCGAACGGCGCCGCCTCGAGCAACCCTTCGGCATAACGGCTCTTGCCCGAGCGCATGCCGCCGAGCACGAGGGTGAGACCGGACAGATCAGGAAAGGAACGCGCACCGCTCATGGCGATGCGCGTTCGACCCCATCTCGAAGGCCGGGTCAACCATGCTGCGGGGCCTGGATGGGATGGCCGCAGCCCACCGCTCAGGCCGCAGCCTCAACCTCGCGCAGGAAGGCCTGCATGGCTTCGCGGAGCCTTTCCGCATGCTCGGCGAGCGCGCGCGCATCCTCGAGCGCCCGCGCAGCGTTGTCGCGCGTCTGCTGCGCCCCGTGACCGACCGACGCCACCGCCTCGGCCGCCTCGCGCGTGTGCGAAGCCGCCGATCCCGCACTGCGCGCGATCTCTTCGGTGGCCGCCCGCTGCTGTTCGATCGCCGCGGCGATGATCGAGGTGGAGTGATCGATCTCTCCGATCGTCTGCGCGATGGATCCGATCACCTGCACCGATCCGTCACAGGCGCGCTGGATCTGCCCGATCTGCTCGGCGATCTCGCCGGTCGCCCGGGCGGTCTGGGTGGCGAGCTCCTTGACCTCTCCGGCCACCACCGCGAAGCCCTTTCCGGCGTCACCCGCACGCGCCGCCTCGATGGTGGCATTGAGCGCGAGGAGATTGGTCTGCTCGGCGATCTCGGTGATCAGCTCGACGATTCTGCCGATCTGCCGTGCGGCCTCGCTGAGTTCGGCCATCTGGGCATTGGTGGTCTCCACGCTTTCCACGGCGCGGCGCGTGATCTCGGCCGAACTCGTGATCTGCCGGCTGATCTCGGCGACGGAAGCGGCGAGCTCCTCGGCGGCGGAGGCGACGGTCTGCACGTTGCGGGTGGCCTCCTGGGAAGCGTTCGCGGTCTGCTCACCCTGACCCTCGGTGCGCTCGGCGATGGTGGCGAGGGACTCCGCGGCCATGCGCGCCTTTTCGGCTGCGCTCGCCACCAGTTCGACGATCTCGCCGACGGTGGCGGCGAAGGCGGATGCCTTCTCGCCGAGCTTCACCTTCTTCAGGAGATGGCGCGCGTTCTCCCGGAAGGTGGCGAGCGCCTGGGCCATGCGCCCGATCTCATCCCGGCGGCCGAGCCCGGGGATCTCGATATCGACATCGCCCCCGGCAAGCCGGGTCATGGCCGCGGTCATCGCAGACAGCGGGCGGGCGATGTATGCGGTGAAGAATACCGCCACTGCTGCCGCGAGGATCAGGATGGCGACGAGAAATACCGTAATGAGAAGGAGAAGCCGTCCCGCACGCTCCGCGCCCTGCTGCGCGTCCGCTTCGAGCACCCGCGTCTGGCGATCGACCATTCCCCCTTTGGGGGTGCCGTTCGCGTCCTTGGGCCCGAGCAGGATCTCGAGCAGGCGGTCGGCACGCGGCGCCGCTTCACGCACGAGCAGGTAATTCGCGAGGTTCCAGCGATCGGAGGCGCGGATCTCGAACATCTGCGGCGGCAGTTCCACGAAGTTTTTGCGTGCCTCGGCGAAGCGGTCGAAGGCCTGGCGCTGGTCCGCCGTGAGCAGATGCCGCTGGCGCGAGAGGCTCGTGAACCGCGCGCTGTTCTTCTCCCACAGCTTATGGAAGGCATCCGCAAATCTCTGTTCGCCCGTGAGCAGATAGGCGCGGATGTTCGCGAGCGAGAGGCCGAGGGTGCCGCGCACATCGGCCATGGTCGCGAGCAGCGCCTTGCGCTCCACCGTCGCCGGCTGCGCCTTCTCGATATCGATCATGCGCGTGATCTCGCGTGCCATGACCGCCGCAAGCGGTGCCGCCTGCTCGACGAGCATCCTGCGCGCGGGCTGCTCGTCGGGCGTGTTCGCGACCGCTTCCACCTGCGCCTGGGCCTTGCGGAATTGCGCGAGAATGTCGCGGAAGGTGCCGAGGTCGCGACGATCCCGCTCATCCCGCCAGCTGTCCCGGAGCCGCCCGAGCTCCGCGAGCCGCGCGTCGATGCTCTTCCATGCGGCCTCGCGCGCGCGCTTGAAGGCGGGGTCGCCGGTGAGCATCCAGCCCCTGAGGGCTGCGAGGGAGGCATGGATCTCCCTCGCGAGTTCCTGACTCGCATGTGCGGTCGGCAGCTCGACGGCGACCATGCGCCCGGCCCCCTCGGACAGCCGCGACACCTCCCAGCGGCCGAAGCCGACGACGATGACCGCGGCAAA
>CAZHHU010000026.1:0-6518 GCA_964532215.1 uncultured Geminicoccaceae bacterium | reverse complement strand
GAAGGTCGGGATGCGCGCGCTGCTACCAGGGCATCTCCCTGGGGCGGAGCTCGATCAGGCCCGAGCGGATGACCCAGTCGATGCCCCAGGTCACGGCCAGGGCGATCACCGTCGTCACCAGCGCCTTGAGCAGCAGGTGCGGCCTTTCGGGTGCGCTCGGCGCGGTTCCCGGCTCGGGCTCCTCGGGCGGACGCACCCCGAAGGGAAGGGTCATGAAGAACACCAGCCACCAGACGATGAAGAAGGTGGACCAGAAGAGCGCCGTGCTCATGCCTGCTCGAGCTCGATGAGGGTGCCGAAGCTGTCCTTGGGATGAAGGAAGAGTACCGGCCGGCCGTGGGCGCCGATCTTCGGCTCGCCGTCGCCGAGCACGCGCATGCCCAGCGCGCGGAGGTGGTCGCGTGCGGCCAGAATGTCCTCCACCTCGAAGCAGAGGTGGTGGATGCCACCCGCCGGGTGTCGCTCGAGAAAGCCCTTGATCGGCGAGCGTTCGCCGAGCACCCCGAGGAGCTCGATGCGGGTGTTGGGCAGGGTGACGAACACCGTGCGCACGCCGTGTTCGGGCTGGTCCTCGATCTCCGACACCTCGGCGCCCAGAACGTCGCGATAGAAAGCGCGCGCGGCCTCGAGATCGGGAACCGCGAGGGCGACATGCATGAGTTTTCCGATCATGGTCAGCGCACTCCCGGGGTCTCGTCCTCGAGGGCGGCGAGCACTTCCGGCGTGAGGCGGGTGATGCGGACATCGATCAGCGGGCGCTTCTGCCGCGGCAAGCCGAGGAACTGGCGCGTGGTGATGCGCACCGCCTCGCGCACGCGCTCGTCATCCATGACGGCCTCATCCTCGAGCGCTTCCACCGCACGCGTGATCGCGTCCGCGAGCTCCTCGGCGAGGGGATCGAAGCGTTCGGGCTCGAGCGCGCCGAGATTGGCGATCTGGGGCGGAGCGAGGACGCTGCCGTAGCGATCGAGAACCAGGGTCACGAACAGACTGCCGTGCTGGAGCACGCGCCGGCGCACCCGGAAGAGCTCCCCTTCGCTGGGCACGAGGCCGCCGTTCTCGAGAGCGAAGCGGCCGGTCGGCACCTCCCCGAGGATTTCGGGCTCCCCCGGCGCGAGCCTGAGGATCTGACCGTTGCGCAGCGCCACCACCTTCTCCACCCCCATCCGCTGCGCGAAGCGGAAATGGGCGAAGAGATGGCGCGGCTCGCCGTGCATGGGCACGGCGATTCGCGGCCGTACCCAGCGGTACATCTGTTCCATCTCCTCCTGACAGGGATGTCCCGAGACGTGGACGAAGTGGTCCTCCTCGGTGACGACCTCGATGCCCGCGTCGATGAGCTGGTTGTGGAGGGCGAACAGGGTCCGCTCGTTGCCCGGGATGATCTTGGAGGAGAAGATCACCGTATCACCGGCTTCCAGCCGCACGCGCGGGTGCTGGCCGGCGGCGATGCGTACGAGCGCGGAGCGGGGCTCACCCTGACTCCCGGTCACGAGCATGAGTACGCGATCGCGGGGCAGATGCTGGGCCGCGCTCTCTTCGCGCAGCGGCGGCATCTCCCGCAGATAGCCGCATTCCTTCGCCGCTTCGAGCATGCGCCGGATCGAGCGGCCGACGACGACCACATCGCGGCCGGTCGCCTGGCCGGCAAGGGCCGCCGTCTCGAGACGGGCGATGTTCGAGGAGAAGGTCGTGACCGCCACCCGTCCCGTCTTGCGCGCAACGAGCTGGCCGAGACTGTCGCGTACTTCGGCCTCCGACCCCGACGTCCCGGGGACCATGACGTTGGTGCTGTCCGCCACCAGTGCGAGCACGCCGTCGCGCGCGAATTCCTCGATAGCGGGGATGTCCGTGTCGGCGCCGATCAGCGGCGCGGGATCGAGCTTCCAGTCGCCGGTGTGCAGGATGCGCCCGTAGCGCGTCTCGATGGCGAGGGCGTTGCTCTCGGGGATCGAATGGGTGACGTGGAGAAACCGGCAGCCGAAGGGGCCGACCTCGAACGTCACCCCGGGCTCGACGACCCGGAGTGCGGGCAGCTCGCGCTCGAGATCCTCGAACTTGCGCCGCAGCACCGCGGCCGCGAAGGGCGTGCACCAGACGGGGCAGCGCAGCCGCTCCCAGTAGTAGGGAATGGCGCCCAGATGGTCCTCATGCGCATGGGTGACGACGAGACCTGCGAGCCGCTCCAGGTTTTCCTCCACATACCGCAGATCGGGGAACAGCAGCTCGGCGCCGGGCAGGAGTTCGTCGGGAAAGCCGATGCCGCAGTCGACCATCATGAAGCGGTCGCCCTGCGCATAGAGGTAGCAGTTGAGGCCGATCTCGCCGAGACCGCCCAGGGCGGTGAGCGTGAGCATTTCCGTCATCTCTCGGCCATCCCTTCGCTGCCGCCGTGCAACGCGTTCCGCGCCTGCGTGTAGATCTCCAGAAGCCCGGCCATGGTGAGATCGGGGTCCACATGTTCGATCAGCGGGCAGTGCCGCGCGAACAGGGGGGCGAGGCCGCCGGTTGCCACCGTGGTCATCGCCCAGCCGCATTCCTGCCGGATGCGTGTCACGAGCCCCTCGACGAGTCCCACATAGCCCCAGAAGATCCCTGATTGCATGGCGGCCACGGTGGTCGTGCCCACCACCTGCGCCGGAGGTTCGACCGCGATCCGCGGCAGCTTGGCCGCCTGGCGATGGAGCGCCTCGAGCGAGAGGTTGATGCCCGGGGCGATGGCACCGCCGCGATAGGCACCATCCTCGTCGACCACGTCGAAGGTCGTCGCGGTGCCGAAATCGATGATCACGAGCGGCGCGCCGTAACGGGAGATCGCGCCCACCGCATTCACCACGCGGTCCGCGCCGACCTCCTTCGGATTCGGCACCCGCACGGGGATCGGATAGTCGAGATCCTCCCCCACCACGACGGCGCGGCAGGCGAAGTAATCGCGGCTCATCCACCGCAGCGGCAGTACCGCCTGCGGCACGACGCTGGCGATGACGACGCCATCCACCTGTTCCCGCCGCACCCCCTGGAGACTCATGAGCTGGAGCAGCAGCGCCGCATATTCCTCGGCCGTGCGTTCGCGATCGGTGGAAAGCCGCCACTGTGCGATCTGGGTGCGGTCGCGGTAGAGGGCGAAGACCGTATTGGTGTTGCCGACGTCGACGGCGAGGAGCATGGGGCCCGTCCCCCGGGCTGACGCGTGCTTTTTTGCGGTGCCGCAATGCTAGCGCGCCGCCGGGCCGACAGCCAGAGCGGTGCGCGCCGCGGGCTCGAAAAACAGCTCGCCGGCGAGGAAGCGGACGCGTTCCGCGCCGAGATCGAGCCACAGCGCCCCTTCCGCGTCGACGTCGAGGATGCGGCCCGAGAGCTCGCGTTCGCCGAGGCGAAGTCGCGCCCGTGCCCCGAGGCCCGCACCCGCCGCGATCCATTCCGCCCGCTGGTCCCCGAAGCCGCGGGCAAGCCAGCGACGATAGCGCGGCTCGAGCCGCGCGAGGATCCGCTCCGCGAGCTCCTCCGGCGGTGGCGCCGGCAGACCCCAGGCGGCAAGCGAGGTTGCGGGTCGCAGCGGGTCCTCGGGGTGGGCGGCGAGATTGATGCCGAGACCGGCGACGATTCCCTCCCGCCCCGAAGCGGAACCGGCCGTCTCCAGCAGGATGCCGCCGAGCTTGGCGCCGTCGAGGAGAAGGTCGTTGGGCCATTTGAGCCGCAGCGCGAGCCCGGGAGTGAGGTCGGCGAGGGCGTCGCGGGCGGCGAGGGCGACCACGAGCGCGAGGCTCGCGCAGTCGCGAAGCGGCCGCTCGGGCCGCAGCAGAACCGAGAGGTGGAGATTGCCGCGCAGCGACATCCAGCGCCGGCCGTGGCGGCCGCGGCCCGCCGTCTGCACGCGGGCGAGCAGGGCGAGACCCTCGGGCGCACCCTGCCTCGCCCGTTCGAGCAGAATGCTGTTCGTGCTCGTGACCCGCGCGCGGACCTCGAGCCGCCAGCGCCTGCCGGCCATCACGGCAGCAGCGCACGCGCCGCGGCGCCGGCTCCTTCCAGCACCGGGCCGGGCAGGAACAGGAAGCCCGCGACGAACAGCGCCGTCGCCGCCGCCACCGCGTGGAGTTCCGGCCGCGCGAGGCGATCGAAGGGCTCCGCCGGCTCGTCGAAGTACATGAGCTTGACGATGCGCACGTAATAGAAGGCGCCCACGACCGAGGTCAGCACGCCCACCACCGCGAGCCAGGTGAGACCGCTGTCCACCGCGGCGAGGAATACGTAAAGCTTGCCGAAGAAGCCGGCGAGCGGCGGGATGCCCGCGAGGGAAAACATGAACAGGGCGATCGCGAGCGCCATCATCGGCTGATGGCGCGAGAGCCCGGCGAGATCGGCGATACCTTCGACGTAGCGCTCATGCCGCCGCATCATGAGGATGCAGGCGAAGGTGCCGATGGTCATGGCGAGATAGATTGCCATGTAGACGAGTACCGCCCGGATGCCGGCCTCGCTTCCCGCCGCCACCCCCACGAGGGCGTAGCCGACATGGCCGATGGAGGAATAGGCCATGAGGCGCTTGATGTTCGTCTGGCCGATGGCGGCGAAGGCGCCGAGGATCATCGAACCGAGGGAGACGAGCACGATGATCTGCTGCCAGTCGGAGACGGATGCGGCGAAGGGGCCGAACAGCAGGCGCAGCACCAGCGCCATCGCGGCCAGCTTGGGCGCCGCGGCGAGAAAGGCGGTCACCGGCGTAGGCGCGCCCTCGTAGACGTCCGGGGTCCACATGTGAAAGGGAACGGCCGCGAGCTTGAAGGCGAGACCGGCGACGAGGAAGACGAGGCCGACAAGCGCCCCCGTAGGCAGCGGCTCCGCGCCGGTAGCGCCGCCGAAGGCGCGCGCCAGCACCTCGAAGGAGAGCGTGCCGGTGAAGCCGTAGACGAGCGAGCATCCGTAGAGGAGGAGTCCCGAGGCCAGTGCGCCGAGCACGAAGTATTTGAGACCCGCCTCGGTCGAGCGCAGCGAATCCCGCCGGAACGCCGCGAGCACATAGAGCGGCAGGCTCTGCAGCTCGAGCGCCATGTAGAGCGCGAGCAGGCTGTTGGCCGAGACCATCATCGCCATGCCCAGCGTCGACAGCAGCGCGAGCACCGGCCACTCGAAGCGGCCGACCCGCAGGTCGGCGAGATAGCCGGGGGCGATGAGGATGGTGAGCGCCGCGGAGACGAACAGCAGGACCTTCACGAAGCGCGCGAAGCCGTCGACCACGAAATGGCCGGAAAAGGCCCGGGCGGCGCCGCCGCCCGCGAGCACGAGCAGCGCCGCGATGAGCAGGCTGGTGATCGCAAGCCCGGTGATCCAGCGCGATCCGTGGCGCTCGGTGAAGGTGCCGAGCATGAGCAGCACGAGCCCGGAGAGGAACAGGAAGGCCTCGGGCAGGGCGGGGGAGAGGTCGAAGACGCTTTGCGACATGAGCTCGAAGCCTCAGCGCAGGGCGAGCTGGGAGCCCGCCGCCGTCATCCGTTCCACCACCTGAGCCACCGACGTCTTCAGCGGTGCGACGAAGAACTCGGGATAGAGGCCCATGAACAGCACCAGCAGGACGAGCGGGGCGAAGGCGGCGATCTCGTTCGGACGCATGTCCGTGATCGTCCGGAGCGCTTCTCTCGTGAGCGCACCGAAGATGACCCGGCGATAGAGCCACAGCATGTAGGCGGCGCCGAGGATCATCCCGGTTGCCGCGAGCAGGGCGACGAGGCTGTTGGTCGCGAAGACGCCCACGAGCACGAGGATCTCGCCGACGAAGCCGGATGTGCCGGGAAGCCCCACCGAAGCGAGCATGAACAGCATGAACACGGTGGCGTAGATCGGCATCCGCTCCGCGAGCCCGCCGTAGGCCTCGATGTCGCGGCTGTGCATGCGGTCGTAGACCACGCCCACGACCATGAACAGCGCCGCCGAGACGAAACCGTGCGAGATCATCTGCAGGATCCCGCCCGAGACGCCGAGCGCGTTGGGCGTGAACAGGCCGATGGTCACGATGCCCATGTGCGCGACCGAGCTGTAGGCGATGAGCTTCTTCATGTCGGTCTGGGCGAGGGCGACGAGAGAGGTGTAGATGACCGCGATGACCGAGAGGGCGTAGACGAGCGGGGTGAACAGCAGGGAGGCGTCGGGCAGCATGGGCAGGGAGAAGCGCAGAAAGCCGTACCCTCCGAGCTTGAGGAGCACGCCCGCGAGCAGCACCGATCCGGCCGTCGGCGCCTCGACATGGGCATCCGGCAGCCAGGTGTGGAAGGGCCACATCGGGATCTTGATGGCGAAGCTCGCGAACATCGCGAGCCAGAGCCAGAACTGGAGGTCGGGATCGAATTGCGCCGTCATGAGGACGGGAATCTCGGTCGTCCCCGTCTCGAGATACATGACGATGAGCGCGATGAGGAAGAGGACCGAGCCCGCGAGCGTGTAGAGGAAGAACTTGAAGGCGGCATAGATGCGCCGGGGACCGCCCCAGATGCCGATGATCAGGTACATCGGGATCAGGATGCCCT
>CAZHHU010000025.1:29697-31276 GCA_964532215.1 uncultured Geminicoccaceae bacterium | reverse complement strand
CCGACGATGCCGCCCACGCCGTGGACGCCGAACACGTCGAGGCTGTCGTCGTAACCGCCCATGCGCTTGAGCGAGGTGGCGCCCCAGTAGCAGGCGACGCCGGCGGCCAGGCCGATCACGAGGGCACCGCCCGGAAGCACGAAGCCCGAGGCCGGGGTGATGGCCACGAGGCCGCCGACCGCACCGGTGACGATGCCGAGCAGGCTGGGCTTGCCCCTTAGTGCCCACTCGCAGATCATCCAGGCGAGCGCGGCGGCGGCGGTCGCGATCTGGGTGACCGCCATCGCCATGCCGGCGAGGGCATTGGCGGCCACGGCCGAGCCGGCATTGAAGCCGAACCAGCCGACCCACAGCAGCGCGCCACCCACCATGGTCATGCGCAGGTCATGCGGCGGCATGGGTTCACGGTTGTAGCCCTCGCGCTTGCCGAGGATGAGCGCGGCCACGAGACCGGCAACACCGGCATTGATGTGCACCACGGTGCCGCCGGCGAAGTCGAGCACCCCGTCATCGCCCAGAAAGCCGCCGCCCCAGACCCAGTGCGTGACCGGAGAATAGACGAGCAGCGACCAGAGGATCATGAACAGCAGCATGGCCGAGAACTTCATGCGCTCGACGAAGGCGCCGACGATGAGCGCCGGGGTGATGATCGCGAAGGTCATCTGGAAGACCATGAACACGCTCTCGGGAATGGTCCCGGAGAGGCTGTCCATGGTGAGCTCGCGCAGGAAGAGATTGGAGAGGCCGCCCACATAGGCGGTGCCTTCGGCGAAGGCGAGGCTGTAGCCGGCCACCATCCAGACCACCGTGATCGTGCAGCAGATCGCGAACACCTGCATGATCACGGAAAGCGCGTTCTTCTTGCGCACCATGCCGGCGTAGAAGAGCGCGAGCCCGGGGATCGTCATCATCAGGACGAGCGCCGTGGAGGTGAGCATCCAGGCGGTATCGCCGCTATCGAGCTGGGGCGTCGCAGCCATCGCGGCGGCTGCCTCTTCCGCTGCCTCCTGGGCGGAGGCGAGTTCGGGCAGCGCCGCCCAGGCGAGGGCGGCGAGCCCGGGGCGTATCCATCGCGTGAGGTCCCTTGTCATCGTCTCCCGTCCGTCGACCGTTCGCAGAAAGCGTTCGGCCGGGAGCGAAGCAAGGAGGATGCCAACCGCGGGCGCCCTCTTCAGATGGCGAAGTCGACGTGCACCCGGGCTTCGCTGGGAACGCCCCGCTCCGCCGCCTCGCGGCAGAGGTCCTCGATGGTCACCGCGTCGAGTTGCCGCATGACCTCGTCCTCGACGCGCTGCCACAGCGGCGCCATGATCCGGCGCCCGAGCGGGGAGGAGGAGTGGGGCGGCGAGCTCGTCCCTTCGCCGCCGGCGAGCACGCGGACGATCTCCCCCACGGTGATGCGGCGCCGCTCCCGGGCGAGGCGGTAGCCGCCGCGCGGCCCCCGCACGCCGCGCAGGATCCCGGCGCGTACGAGCTGCTGCATGACCTGTTCGAGATAGCGCCGGGGCAGTCCGAGACGGCGCGCGATGTCCTGACTCTGCACCGGGTCGACGGAGCCGTGATAGGCGATGTCGACCAC
>CAZHHU010000025.1:0-29597 GCA_964532215.1 uncultured Geminicoccaceae bacterium | reverse complement strand
CCGTGGTGCAGCGCGAGGCCCGAGCGCGGCCGGATCTGCGCCTCGAAGCCGGCGGGCAGGGCGATGCGGATGCCGGTGGGCACGAGTGCGCGGCCGCCGGGCGGGAGCCGCAGCGGCCGATCCGCCGGCAGGGCCGCGTGCAGGTCGAGCCCCGCTGCCCCGGCGCTCGCCGGTGAGGGAAGCGGCAGGTCCGCCCCGTGAGGCAGTCGCTCGATGCCGACCCGCACCTCAGTCATGTCCGCTGCCACCACCGATGGCCTCGGCAATCAACTTTGCGAGCCTTCGGCCCACTTCAAGCTTTTCGCTCTCCGGCCATGCCTCGACCTCGCCCCCGCGGCGCAGGAGAATGACGCGGTTGCGCGCACCCCCAAACACCCCGCTTTGCGACCCCACGTCGTTGGCGAGGATCCAGTCGCAGCCCTTGGCTTCGAGCTTGGCCCGCGCCTGTGCGATGAGATCCCCGGTCTCGGCCGCGAAACCGACGACGAGCCGCGGCCGGTGTCGCGGATGTGTCGCAAGCCGCCTCAGGATGTCCGGATTGGGTTCGAGCTCGATCAGCGGTGGCGGTGCGCCCTCGCGCTTCTTGATCTTCTCCGCGCTCGGCCGCGCCGGACGCCAGTCGCAGACCGCGGCCGCACACACCGCCACCTCGACGGGCAGGGCGGCCTCCACCGCCTCGAGCATCTCCCGCGCCGTCGTCACATGTACGGTCCGCACCCCCGGCGGGTCGGGGATGTGCACCGGACCGGCAACGAGCGTGACCTCGGCCCCGGCCTCGGCGAGCGCCCGGGCCACGGCGTGCCCCTGGCGCCCCGAACTCCGGTTGGCGATGAAGCGCACGGGATCGATGGCCTCCTGCGTCGGGCCGCTGGTGACCAGGGCGCGCACGCCTTCGAGCGGCCGCGGCCCCGGTTGGAGCAGGCGTGCGATCGCCGCCAGGATGGTCTCGGGCTCGGCCATGCGTCCCGGGCCCACTTCACCGCAGGCGAGGTCGCCCGGCTCGGGCCCGACCGTGTGCACGCCATCCCGCCGCAGCAGCTCGAGATTGCGCCGGGTCGCCGGATGTTCCCACATGCGCGCGTTCATCGCCGGCGCGAGCAGCACCGGCTTGTCGGTCGCGAGCAGGATCGTGGAGGCGAGATCATCGGCATGGCCGCCCGCCATCTTGGCCATGAGATCGGCGGTGGCCGGCGCCACGAGGACGAGATCGGCCTCGCGCGAAAGGCGGATGTGCCCCATCTCGACCTCGTCGGTGAGGGAGAAGAGATCGCGGTGGACCTGCGCGCCGGAGAGGCTCGCGAGGGCGAGGGGGGTTACGAACTCGGCGCCGGCGCGGGTCAGTACGCAGCGGAAGGAGAGGCCGCGCTCGCGGCCGCGGCGGATGAGCTCGAGCGTCTTGTAGGCCGCGATGCCGCCTCCGACGATGAGGAGGATGCGTCCGTTTTCCACCCGTTTCCCCTCGAGCCGGCGTAAATCACGTCCGTTAGATGGAGTTCCGTCAGTGGAACGCAAGGCCGAGGGCGAGGCCGAGGAGCAGCCACCAGAGCGGCCAGCCGCCGGCGCTGCCGGCGGCAGGGGGTGGGGGCGGTGCGCTCACGAGCTCGCCGAGCACGCGCTCGCCGCGGCTGATCAGCGCCGGCAGACGCCGCATGGCCTCGGCACCCTCGCGCAGAGCGCGGCGCAGCTCCGCCTCCGGCCCGAGGTTCTCGCGCACCCAGGCATCGACCAGGGGTCTCGCGAGGACCCACATGTTGACCTCGGGATCGAGCACCCGGCCGATGCCCTCGGCCATGACCATGGTCTTCTGCAGCAGCAGCAGCTGGGGCTGGGTCTCCATCTCGAATTCCTGGGCGATCGAGAGCACCTGGGCGAGCAGCCGGCCGAAGGAGATGCGCGACAGCGGCTGGCCGCGGATGGGCTCGCCGATCGCCCGGCAGGCCTGGGTGAAGGCGGCGCGGTCTTGCTCGCGCAGCATGAAGCCGGCCTCGAAGAAGACGTCCGCCACCGTCTCGTAGTCGCCGTTGAGAAAGCCCGTGAGCATGCGGGCGAGATGGACCCGCGTCGCATGGTCGAGCCGCCCCATGATGCCGAAGTCCATGGCGACGATGTTGCCGCCGGCATCCACGAGCATGTTGCCGGGGTGCATGTCGCCGTGGAAGAAGCCGTCGCGGAAGACCTGGTTGAAGAACACGACGGTCGCCCGCTCGAGAATGCGGGCGGGGTCGAAACCGGCGCTGAGCAGCGCTTCCCGGTCGTCGATGCGGATGCCCTCGACCCATTCGAAGGTGACGACCCGCCGCGCGGTCCGCTGCCAGTCGACGGCGGGAACGCGAAAACCTTCGGCATCGGCGTTGTTTTCGGCGAATTCCGCCGCCGCCGCGGCCTCGAGCCGGAGATCCATCTCCCGCCTCGTGGTGGTGGCGAAGAGGGCCACCGCCTCCACCGGCTTGAAGCGGCGCAACGGCGGATGAAGGCGTTCGGCGAGCTCGGCGATCCAGAAGAAGAAGTCGATGTCTTCCTCCATCGCCGCCTCGATGCCCGGCCGCAGCACCTTGACCGCCACCTCGCGCCCCTCGCGCGTGCGGGCGCGGTGCACCTGGGCGATCGAGGCCGCCGCGACCGGCTCGGGGGCGAATTCCGCAAACAGCTCCTCGAGAGGCGCCTCGAGCTCCCGCTCCACGGTCCGCCGCGCCTCCCCGCCCGCGAACGGCGGCAGGCGATCCTGGAGCTTGGCGAGATCGCGCGCCACCGCCTCGCCGAGAAGATCGGCCCGGGTCGAGAGGCTCTGTCCGAGCTTGATGAAGCTCGGGCCCGCCTCCTCGAGGGCGGCGGCGAGACGCTCTCCCGGCCGGCCCGGCGCGCTCTTGTTCTGGAACCGGTCGAGAAGATGGAGCAGGGGGCGGGTCTGGGGCAGGAGATCGAGCGGAAAGAGGGCGTTGTGACGGGCGAGGATGCGGGCGGTGCGGACGAGGCGCCTGAGATGACGGAAACTCCGCAGCATGACCGCCGGTCAGAGCCGCCATCCGGAGTGGATGGCGGCGATGCCCCCCGAGACGTTCCGCCAGGAGACGCGGGCGAAGCCGGCCTCCGCGATCGCCCGCGCGAACGTCTCCTGATCGGGAAAACGGCGGATGCTCTCGACGAGATAGCGGTAGCTCGCCTCGTCTCCGGCCACGAAGCGCCCGAGCAGGGGCAGCACGGTGTCGCCGTAGAGCTCATAGAGGGGCTCGAGCGGCGGGATCCGCAGGCGGCTGAACTCGAGGCAGAGAAAGCGGCCGCCGGGGCGCAGCACCCGCCGGATCTCGCCGAGTGCGCGATCGATGCGGGGCACGTTGCGGATGCCGAAGGCGATGGTCACCGCGCTGAAGCTGCGGTCCGGAAAGGGAAGCCTCTGGGCATCGCCCGCGACCCAGCGGATCTCGGCAAGCCAGCCGAGGTCGAGCGCCCGGTCGCGTCCCACGGTGAGCATGGCGGGTGAGAGGTCGAGCACGGTCACCCGCGCGCGCCCCTCGAGCCGCTCGAGCACGCGGAAGGCGATATCCCCGGTGCCGCCGGCGAGGTCGAGGAGCTCGAGCCCGGGGCGGGGATAGAGCCAGTCGACGAGCGCTTCCTTCCACAGGCGATGGACGCCGAGGCTCATGAGGTCGTTCATGAGATCATAGCGGCTCGCCACGCGCGCGAACACCTCGCCGACGAGGCGTCCCTTCTCCCCGGGGTCGACGGGCCGGGCACCGAAGGAGGTGGCGAGCCGCTCGAGCCAGCCGTCGGCCTGGGAAGGCCGTTCCCTCATTGACGGACCGCGAAGCATGATCTTCCTGTTGCCGCGAGCGGGCCCCCGCCTTGTAGGTGAAGGTGCGGGGGGCGGCAAGGAGCGGGGCGGTGCCGGAGCTTCCCGAGGTCGAGACGACGCGGCGGGCGCTCGAGGAGCGCCTTCTGGGACGGCGGATCCGCGCGGTGCGCGTCCACCGCGGCGACCTCCGCCGCCCCGTGCCGCCGCAGCTGCCGGCGCGGCTCGCCGGACGGCGCCTTTCGGGCTTCGGACGGCGGGGCAAGTATCTCCTGTTTCATCTCGATGACGGCGCCGTCCTCCTGCTCCACCTCGGCATGTCCGGACGCCTCCTGCTCGACGGCAGCGGGGCGAAGCCACACGAGCATCTCGAATGGCTGTTCACCGACGGCAGCCGGCTCTCATTCGTCGATCCCAGGCGCTTCGGCCTCGTGGATCTCATCGACTGCGGCGCCCTCGAGCGGGATCCGAGGCTTTCCCGGCTCGGCCCCGAACCGCTCGCCCCCGACTTCGACGGCAGGGCGCTGCGGCAGCGGCTTTTGGGCCGACGCAGCAGCATCTACGCCGCCCTCCTCGATCAGCACACCGTCGCCGGCCTCGGCAACATCTACGTCTGCGAGGCCCTCTTCCGCGCCGGCATCAGACCGCATCGGCCGGCCGGCGAGCTCGGGCCGCGACGCTGCGGGCGCCTCGCCGCCGAAATCCGCGAGGTGCTGCGCGAGGCCCTCGGCGAGGGCGGCTCGAGCCTGCGCGATTACGTCTCCGCCGACGGCATGCTGGGCCGCTTCCAGAACCGGTTTTCGGTCTACGGCCGCGAGGGAGAGCCCTGCGTGCGGTGCCGTGGCCGGGTGCGACGATCGGTCCGCGGCGGCCGCTCGATCTTCTTCTGCCCCCGCTGCCAGCGCTGAGCCGCTTGGGGCTGGACGTCGCGGGAGGGGCGTGTTTATTGCCGCGCGGCTCAGGCGGGGAAGGGAGCCGAGGAGCTCGAGAGGAGGGGACCATGCCCTACGAGACCATCGTCGTGGAAAAGAAGCCGCCCGTGGGCCTCATCACCCTGAACCGGCCGAGGGCGCTCAATGCGCTCAACAGCCAGCTCATCGCCGAGCTCAACGCCGCGCTCGAGGACATGGATGGCGACGATGAGATCGCGGCGGTGGTGCTCACCGGCTCCGAGAAGGCCTTCGCCGCCGGCGCCGACATCAAGGAGATGATGGACAAGGATTTCATCGACGCCTTCAAGAGCGACTTCATCGCGCCCTGGCAGCGCATCGCCGAGCGCAGAAAGCCCCTGATCGCCGCGGTGGCCGGCTATGCGCTCGGTGGCGGCTGCGAGCTCGCGATGATGTGCGACATCATCATCGCCGCCGACAACGCCAAGTTCGGCCAGCCCGAGATCAACCTCGGCACCATGCCGGGGGCCGGGGGAACGCAGCGGCTGGTGCGGGCGATCGGCAAGTCCAAGGCGATGGAGATGGTGCTCACCGGGCGCATGATGTCGGCCGAGGAGGCGGAGCGCGCCAATCTCGTCTCGCGCGTCGTGCCGCTCGCCGATCTCCTCGACGAGGCCATGAAGCTCGCGCGCACCATCGCCGAGAAATCGCAGCCGGTGGTGCAGATGGCGAAGGAAGCGGTGAACCGGAGCTTCGAGCTGTCGCTCGCCGAGGGCCTGCGGTTCGAGCGGCGGCTGTTCTACGCCACCTTCGCCACCGAGGACCGGCGCGAGGGGATGCGCGCCTTCGCCGAAAAGCGCCAGCCGAGCTTCAAGAACCGCTGATCCGCACTATAGATTCCGGGCGTCGTTGACGGCGTCCGAGCGAGCCGTCTAGGACCGCGCCGCGAAACCTGGAGAGGGATATCCGTGCCGCACACACTTTCCGCCAAGAAGCGGGTCCGCCAGACCGTCAAGCGCACGCTGCGCAACCGGTCGCGCAAGAGCCGCATCCGCACCTTCGTGCGCAAGGTCGAGGAGGCGATCGCGCGCGGCGACTACGAAGCCGCCCGCGCCGCCTTCGTGCAGGCGGAATCGGAGCTCCGCCGCGGGGTGACCAAGGGCGTGCTGCACATGAACGCCGCCGCCCGCAAGATCTCCCGCCTCGCCCGCAAGGTCAAAGCGCTGAGCCCCAAGGCGGCCGAGACGGGCGCCGCGGCGGGCTGAAGTTCCGCCGCCGCGAGCGGGGAAGGGGCGGGCGCGGCGCCCGGCGGTTTTCAACCAGCAGGCGAAAATCCGCGTTCACCGTTCGATCCTCTTGTCAGTGTCCGGGGCGCTGCCTAGCCTAGCGGGTGCGGCGGAGGGGGCCGCAGCGGGAGGAGTTGAGGTGGTCTCTCGCCGTCGCCTTCGTAAGATATTCCGCTTGGGTGGACTTTTCGCCTCGTGTGGTCGCCGGGCGTTCTTGCTATAGTGCCCAAGTAGAAGGGGGACCTTCGTGCAGGCCGTGATCCGGCGGCCGTGCCCCTGGGTGCACGGTCGACAGGAAGGATGTGCCCTGCAACCTCCGGGCGAGGCTTGACGTCGAAGCGACCGGCTGATCGTGAGGAGGCTCCACGGCGTGGTACCCGAGGCTGGTGCGATCTCGGTTTCCCGCGACATCCAGGAGCAGTGGTCGCGGGTGCGCGCGATGCTGCGGGCCGAATTCGGCGACACCGCCTTCCGGACCTGGCTGAAGCCGCTCGACCTCGGCGGTCTCGAGCAGGACAAGGTCGTGATCACCGTCCCGACGACCTTCATCCGGGACTGGATCGTGGCCCATTATGCGGACCGCATCCGCTCGCTGTGGACGAGCGTGAACCCGCAGATCCGCTCCATCGCGCTTGCCGTGCGGCCCTCCCGGCCCCGGCCGGTGCCGGCGGCGGACGAACCGGGCGCAGCGCCGCGGGCCGCGCCCGGCCTCGCGCAGTCGGAGATCGTGCACGCGCCGGACCCCTTCGAGGAGCTCGGCGCTTCGCTCGATCCGCGCTTTACCTTCGAGACCTTCGTCGTCGGCAAGCCCAACGAGTTCGCCGTGGCCGCGGCGGAGCGGGTGGCGATGTCCGACGAGCCGCCCTTCAACCCCCTCTTCCTCCACGGCGGCGTCGGGCTCGGCAAGACCCATCTCATGCACGCCATCGCCTGGCGCATCCGCGCCCGCAAACCCGAACGGCGGGTCGTCTACCTCTCGGCCGAGAAGTTCATGTACCAGTTCGTGCGGGCGCTGCGGCAGAAGGATGTGGTGAGCTTCAAGGAGCTGTTCCGCTCGGTCGACGTCCTCATGGTCGACGACGTGCAGTTCATCTGCGGCAAGGAGAGCACCCAGGAGGAGTTCTTCCACACCTTCAACGCGCTCGTGGACCGCGGCCGGCAGATCGTGATCTCCGCCGACCGCAGCCCCACCGACCTCTCGGGTCTCGAGGAGCGCATCCGTTCGCGGCTCGGCTGGGGCCTCGTCGCCGACATCTACCCCACGACCTACGAACTCCGCCTCGGCATCCTGCAGAGCAAGGCGGAGCGGCTCGGGGTGCACGTTCCCACGGCGGTGCTCGAATTCCTCGCGAGCCACATCACCTCCAACGTGCGCGAGCTCGAAGGGGCGCTCAACCGGGTCGTCCATCACACCCGGCTCTTCGGCACGCCGATGACGGTGGAGCTGTGCCGCGACATCCTGCGGGATCTTCTACGTGCGCATGAGCGGCGGGTCACGATCGACGAGATTCAGCGCGCGGTGGTGGCCCATTATGGACTGCGCCTTGCGGACATGAGCTCGAGCCGGCGGGCGCGCGCGGTGGCGCGGCCGCGTCAGGTCGCCATGTATCTCTGCAAGCAGCTCACCACCCGCTCGCTGCCGGAGATCGGCAAGAAGTTCGGGGGCCGCGACCACACCACGGTGATGCACGCGGTGCGCCAGATCGAGCGCCTTCGCGAAGAGGATCCGCAGATCCGGCAGGATCTCGAGACGCTCATCCGGCGGCTTCGGGGCTGAGGCCGATTTTTCGGGTCAACCCGCGGCGTGTTTTCTGCTAGCGTCCGCGCCCCCGACGAGGCGACAGCGCCCGTCGTGCCTCCTTTTTGCCGTTCGAGGGATCGCAGGACGATGAAGCTTCGCATCGAACGCGGCAGTCTGCTCAAGTCTCTGGCGCATGTGCAGAACGTGGTCGAGCGGCGCACGACCATTCCGATCCTCGCGAACGTCAAGCTCGAGGCCGCGGGCGAGGAGCTCGCCCTTACCGCCACCGATCTCGATCTCGCCCTCGCGACCCGCGAGCCCGCGGTGGTCGAGCGGCCCGGCGCCACCACGGTGGCCGCCCATACCCTGTTCGAGATCGTCCGCAAGCTGCCCGAGGGGGTGGAGCTGCATCTCAGCCGCGATCCCGAGGGGCGCGAGCTCGTCCTCGAAGCCGGCCGCGCGCGGGTCGCGCTTCCCACCCTGCCGGCGGAGGAGTTCCCGGCCCTCGGCGAGGAGGCGCTCGATGTGCGCTTCACCATGCCGGCGGCGGACCTCGCCCGCCTCATCGACAAGACGCGCTTTGCCATCTCCACCGAGGAGACCCGCTATTATCTCAACGGCATCCACATGCATGTGCGGCGCGAAGGCGCGAGTTCGGTGCTGCGCGGCGTGGCCACCGACGGCCACCGTCTCGCCCGGGTCGAGGTCGCGCTGCCCGAGGGGGCCGAGCAGCTGCCACCCATCATCGTGCCCCGCAAGACGATCGCGGAAATCCGCAAGCTCGTCGAGGAATGCGAGGAGGGGCTGCTCGTCGAGGTCTCGCTGAGCCGCATCCGCTTCACGGTCGATCGCCGGGTGCTCACCTCGCGCCTGATCGACGGCCAGTTCCCGGACTATGAACGCGTCATTCCCAAGGCCAACGACAAGATCGCCGAAATCGAGGTCAAGCAATTCGCGAGTGCCGTTGACCTCGTCAGCACCATCTCGACGGAACGCATGAGGGCCGTCAAATTGAACTTTGCGAACGGGCAGGTGACGGTTTCGGCGGTGAGCGCGGAATCCGGTCGTGCCGAGGAGCAGATCGACGCGGATTATAGCGGGGATCCGCTGGAGATCGGGTTCAATGCGCGCTATATCTTGGACATGCTGCACGAGATCGAGGGCGAGCGGGTGCGCATGGAGATGAGCTCTCCGGCCGCGCCCACGCTCATGCTCGATCCCGCCGACAGCAGCGTCCTCTATGTGCTCATGCCCATGCGGGTTTGATGGATCCGATCGCAACGCCGCTCTGCGAACGACCGCCGCTCGCGCAGGTGCAGACCCGGGTCCGGCGTCTCGCCGTGCGGGACTTCCGCAACTATCAGAGGGCTGCGCTCGCGCCCGACGCGGGGGTGGTGGTTCTCTACGGCGCCAACGGCGCCGGCAAGACGAACCTGCTCGAGGCGCTGTCGCTGCTCGCCCCGGGCCGCGGCCTCAGGGGCGCGCGGCTCGCCGAGCTCGACCGCCGCGATGGCGGAGCGTTTCACATCCAGGCCGAGATCCGCACCGCGGAAGGCCTCGAGGACGTCGCGATCGCCCATGAGCGCGCCGGCAGGAGACGCGTCGTGCGCTTCGCCGACGGCGTGCCGCGCCCCGCGGGGGCGCTCGCCCGTCTGCCGGGAATCCTCTGGGCGACGCCCGAGATGGACCGGCTCTTCGCCGATGCCCCGGCGGCCCGCAGGCGCTTTCTCGACCGGCTCGTGCTCGCCCTCGATGGCCGTCATGCCGACCGCGTCGCCGCCTATGAGCGGGCGCTGCGCGAGCGCGCCCATCTGCTGCGCAGCGGCTGCCGCGACGAGGCCTGGCTCGCCGTGCTCGAGCGCCGCATGGCGGAGACGGCTGTCGCGGTGGCTGCGGCGCGGCGGGAGCTCGTCGCCATCCTCGGCCGCGAGCTCGCGCATTCCCGTGCCGGCTTTCCCGCCGCGCGACTGGGGCTTCGGGGCGAGATCGAAGAGGCTCTCGAAGGGCGGAGCGCGATCGCGGTCGAGGACTGGATGTGCGAGGAACTGCGCCGCGCCCGGCCCGTCGATGCCGAGAGCGGCGGCGCGAGCGTGGGGCCGCACCGCAGCGACCTCCAGGTCGCGACGGCCGCGGGCGAGCCGGCCGGGAGCTGTTCCACCGGCGGCCAGAAGGCGCTGCTGCTCGCCATGCTGCTGGCCCAGACGCGGATCGTGCGCGCCTATGCGGGAAGCGCCCCCATTCTCCTGCTCGACGAGGCGACCGCCCATCTCGATCCCGCGCGGCGCGCCGCCCTCTTCGAGACCCTGGTCGAACTCGAGGGCCAGGCCTGGGTTTCCGGAACCGAGCGGAGCCTGTTCCGGGAGCTCGAGGGTCGTGCCCGTTTCTTCCGCATCCACGAAGCGAAGCTGTACGAGGAATGAACGAAAAGCGGACGCCCATTTCCGAAGCCGACTATGATGCGAGCGCCATCCAGGTGCTCGAGGGCCTCGAGGCGGTGCGCATGCGCCCGGGGATGTACATCGGCGATACCGACGACGGCTCCGGGCTCCATCACATGGTCTTCGAGGTCGTCGACAACGCCATCGACGAGGCGCTCGCCGGTTATGCCGACGAGGTCGTCGTCACCCTCAACGAGGACGGCTCGGTGACGGTCACGGACAACGGCCGCGGCATCCCCGTGGACATCCACGAGGAGTTCGGCGTCTCCGCGGCCGAGGTCATCATGACCAAGCTCCATGCCGGCGGCAAGTTCAACCACAACGCCTACAAGGTCTCGGGCGGTCTGCACGGCGTGGGCGTGTCGGTCGTCAATGCCCTCTCCGACTGGCTCGAGCTGCGCATCTGGCGTCACGGCAAGGAGCACTACATGCGCTTCGAGCACGGCGGCGAGGTCGTCGTGCCCCTCAAGGTCGTGGGGCCGGCGGGCAGGCGCCGGGGGACCCAGGTCACCTTCCAGCCCGCGATCGAGATCTTCTCGAGCACCGAATTCAGCCGTCAGGTGCTCGAACACCGGCTGCGCGAGCTCGCCTTTCTCAACGCCGGGGTGCGCATCGTCCTCGAGGATCGCCGGGGCGAAAAGCCGCTGCGCGAGGTGTTCCACTATGCGGGCGGGCTCGAGGCCTTCGTGCGCTATCTCGACCGCGCCAAGACTCCGCTCTTCGATCCGCCGATCCAGATCCGCGGCACGCGCGATGGAATCCATGTCGAATGCGCGCTGCAGTGGACGGACAGCTATCACGAGACCTGCCTCTGTTTCACGAACAACATCCCCCAGCGCGACGGCGGCGCCCACCTCCAGGGGCTGCGTTCGGCGCTCACCCGCACCGTGAACCGCTACGCCGAGCAGAGCGGCATCCTGAAGCGCGACAAGCTGCAGCTCGTGGGCGAGGACATGCGCGAGGGCCTCACCTGCGTGCTCGCGGTGAAGATGCCGGATCCCAAGTTCTCCTCGCAGACCAAGGACAAGCTCGTCTCCTCCGAGGTCACCCCGGTGGTCCAGAGCATCGTCTCGGACCAGCTCGGACGCTGGTTCGAGGAGCATCCCAACGAGGCCAAGCTCGTGCTCGGCAAGATCGTCGAGGCGGCGACCGCACGCGAGGCGGCGCGCCGTGCGCGCGAGCTCACCCGGCGCAAGGGCCCCATGGATGTGGCCAATCTCCCTGGCAAGCTGGCGGATTGCCAGGAGCGCGATCCGGCGAAGGCGGAACTCTTCATCGTCGAGGGGGACTCGGCCGGCGGCTCGGCGAAGCAGGGGCGGGATCGCAGCTTCCAGGCCATTCTCCCGCTCCGCGGCAAGATCCTGAACGTGGAGCGGGCGCGGCTCGACCGCGTGCTCTCGAGCCAGGAGATCGGCACCCTGATCACGGCGCTGGGCACCGGGGTGCGGGATGATTTCGACATCGCCAAGCTGCGGTATCACCGCATCATCATCATGACCGACGCCGATGTCGACGGGGCGCACATCCGCACCCTGCTGCTCACCTTCTTCTACCGCCATCTGCCCGAGATCGTGGAGCGCGGCCATCTCTACATCGCCCAGCCGCCCCTCTACCGGGTGAAGCGGGGCAACCGCGAACGCTACCTCAAGGACGAGGCCGCGCTCGAGGACTTCCTGCTCGAGGCCGCACTCGAGGGAGCGGTGCTCCAGGTGGACGGAGATCGTCGCATCGGCGGCCGGGAACTCGACCGCCTCGTACTGCGTTGCCGCCGCGCCCGGGGTCTGCTGCAGCAGCTCGCACGGCGCCATCCCAGACCGCTCGTCGAGGCGCTCGCCCTCGTCCATGCCTTCAGCGAACACGGACTCGAGGAAGGGCGCGCGCACGCCCTGGGAGAGGCAACCCGCGCCTGGCTCGAGCGGCTCACGGACCATCGCTGGACGTTCACCCAGGCAGATGGTGCGCTCGTCTTCACCGGCCAGCGCGGCGAGCGCGAAGAGCGCTGGGCGGTCGATCCGCTCTTCCTGCGCAGCGCCGACGGCCGCCGCCTCGCCGAATGGCTGCATCCCGTGGCGTCCCTGTTCGAAGCGGCGCAGCTCGAGCGCGGCGGCGACCGGTGGAAGATCCGGGGGCCGGCGGATCTCATCGAAACCCTGCTCGCGATCGGCCGCAGGGGGCTGCAGATCCAGCGCTACAAGGGGCTCGGCGAGATGAACCCGGAGCAGCTGTGGGAGACCACCCTCGACCCCGAACGCCGGGTGCTGCTGCGGGTCCAGATCGAGCATGCCGACGAAGCGGATGAAATCTTCTCGACCCTGATGGGCGATCAGGTCGAGCCGCGGCGCGAGTTCATCCAGGAACACGCGCTCGAGGTCGCCAATCTCGACGTCTGAAGCCGCGGCGGTGGGCGAGCTCTTCGATCTTCATGCAGGCGGGGCACGGCTGCGGGCGGCCTGGATCCGACCGCCGGGGGCGCCGCCTGAGCCCACCCTGGTCTTCCTCCACGAAGGTCTCGGCTGCATCGAGCTGTGGAAGGGCTTTCCCGAACGGCTGTGCGGCGCGCTCGGGATGCGCGGCCTCGTCTATGACCGCGTCGGCTACGGCGGCTCGGATCCGCTCACCGGTCCGCGCACACCCCGCTATCTCCATGAGCAGGCCGAGGAGGTGCTGCCCGAGGTGCTCGATGCCTGCGGCATCGAACGGCCGATCCTGTTCGGGCACAGCGACGGCGGCACGATCGCCCTGCTGTTCGCCGCGGCCTTTCCCGAAACACCCCGCGCCCTCATCGTCGAGGCCGCGCATGTGTTCGTCGAGGAGCGCTCGCTCGAAGGCATCCGGGCGGCGGTGCGGGCCTTCCGCGAAGGCGATCTTCGCCGCCGCCTGCAGCGGTACCACGGGGCCAAGACGGATGCCATCTTCGCGGCCTGGGCGGATGTGTGGCTGTCGCCCGAATTCCGCGACTGGAACATCGAGGCCGAGCTCGAGCGCATCGTCACCCCGATGCTCCTCCTCCAGGGTCTGGAGGACGAATACGGCACGCCGGCGCAGGTGGAAGCCATCGCCCGCGGCGTCCGCGGGGCCACGGAGTGTCATCTGCTGCCCGACTGTGCCCACATCCCCCATCTCCAGGCGCAGGAGCGGGTGATCGCGCTCACCCGGGGCTTCCTGCGGCGGTACGCGATGATGCCCCACCGACCGTGAAGCCCGGCTCCGCCCCCATGCCGGGCGCCCCGGGCTGCATGAGCGCGGTCGATACGCTACATTGGCATCGTCGCTGCGGGAGGACGCTCGTGGCCGAGCCTGCCGAAAGGCTGCCCCGGAATGTGGACGAGTTCCTGCGCTGGGCGGAGGGCCGCCCGGGTCGCTTCGAGTTCGTCTGCGGGCGCGTCGTCGCCATGGCGCCCGAGACCTCGCTGCATGCCAGGGTGAAGGGGCTCACCTATCGAAGACTGGCCGAGGCGGTCGAGCGAGCACGCCTTCCCTGCGAGGTGTATCCGGACGGCATGACGGTGCGCATCGACGAAGCGACGGCCTTCGAACCCGATGCGCTCCTGCGCTGCGGCATGCCGCTCGCACCCGATGCCCTCGAGGTCCCGGATCCGCTGCTGGTCGTCGAGGTCATCTCGCCCTCGAGCGGGGCCGTGGATACCGGGCGCAAGCTCGAGGGCTATTTCCGCGTTCCCTCACTGCGCCACTATCTCGTGCTCGATCCCGAGCGGCGCTTCCTCATCCACCACGAGCGGGTCGGAGAGGAGGAGATCCGAAGCCGCGTCCTCCGCGCCGGCATCCTCCAGCTCGATCCGCCCGGGATCGAGATCGCGGTCGAAGCGCTGTTTCCGCCCCGCGAGATGAGGTGAGCCGATGGCCGAGCCTGCCGAAAGGCTGCCCCGGAATGTGGACGAGTTCCTGCGCTGGGCGGAGGGCCGCCCGGGTCGCTTCGAGTTCGTCTGCGGGCGCGTCGTCGCCATGGCGCCCGAGACCTCGCTGCATGCCAGGGTGAAGGGGCTCACCTATCGAAGACTGGCCGAGGCGGTCGAGCGAGCACGCCTTCCCTGCGAGGTGTATCCGGACGGCATGACGGTGCGCATCGACGAAGCGACGGCCTTCGAACCCGATGCGCTCCTGCGCTGCGGCATGCCGCTCGCACCCGATGCCCTCGAGGTCCCGGATCCGCTGCTGGTCGTCGAGGTCATCTCGCCCTCGAGCGGGGCCGTGGATACCGGGCGCAAGCTCGAGGGCTATTTCCGCGTTCCCTCACTGCGCCACTATCTCGTGCTCGATCCCGAGCGGCGCTTCCTCATCCACCACGAGCGGGTCGGAGAGGAGGAGATCCGAAGCCGCGTCCTCCGCGCCGGCATCCTCCAGCTCGATCCGCCCGGGATCGAGATCGCGGTCGAAGCGCTGTTTCCGCCCCGCGAGGCGTGAGCGCGCTCACTCCCCGCTCATCGCCACCCTGAGCTGGACCCGGTGACTCCAGAAGTCGTGGCCCTTGTCGTCGATGACGACGAAGGCGGGCATGTCGCGGACCTCGATCCGCCATACGGCCTCCATGCCGAGCTCGGGAAAATCCACGACCTCGACGCTCGTGATCATGTCCCGCCCGACCCGAGCGGCCGCGCCGCCGATGGTCGCGAGATAGAAGCCTCCATGCTCCCTGCAGGCCTCGACAACCTGGCGCGTGCGGTTGCCCTTGGCGAGGGTCACGAGTGAGCCTCCATGCTTCTGGAAGAGCGGCACGTAGGGATCCATGCGCGCCGCCGTCGTCGGCCCGAAGGAGCCCGAGGGGCGGCCCTCCGGAGCCTTCGCCGGTCCGGCATAATAGATGGGATGATCCCTGAAGTAGTCCGGCATCGATCCGCCCGCTTCGAGCCGCTCCGCTATTCTCTTGTGGGCGAGATCGCGGGCGACGATCATCGGACCCGACAGCAGCACCGGCGTGCCCACTTCGAGACGTGAGAGCCGGGCGCGGATCTCCTCCATCGGCCGGGTGAGATCGACGGGCACGGCCTGGCCGATATCCACCGTGACATCCGGCAGATATCGTGCGGGGTCGCGCTCGAGCCGTTCGAGAAACACCCCTTCCTGCGTGATCTTCGCCTTGATCTGGCGGTCGGCGGAACAGGAGACGCCGATGCCGATCGGCAGCGACGCGCCGTGGCGCGGAAGCCGCACGACGCGCACATCGTGGCAATAGTATTTGCCGCCGAACTGGGCACCGATGCCGAGCCTGCGGGTCATCTCGAGGATGCGCTCTTCGAGCTCGAGATCGCGGAATGCGCGCCCGCCGGGGCTTCCCGTCGTCGGCAGGGTATCGAGTTCGCGGCAGCTCGCGAGCTTGACGACCTTGAGGTTCTGCTCCGCCGACAGGCCGCCGACGACGACCGCGAGGTGATAGGGCGGACAGGCGGTGGTGCCGATCTTCGCGATCTTCTCTTCGAGAAAGGCGAGGAGCCGCTCGGGATGGAGGAGACGGGGCGTCTCCTGGAAGAGGAAGGTCTTGTTCGCCGAGCCGCCGCCCTTGGCGATGAAGAGAAAGCGGTAGCTGTCCCCCGGGACGGCCTCGATGTCGATCTGCGCCGGCAGATTGCAGCCGGTGTTCCGTTCCTCGTACATCGAAAGCGGCGCGAGCTGGGAATAGCGCAGGTTGCGCCGGGTGTAGGTGCGGCGGATCCCTTCCGACAGCGCCGCGCGATCGTCCCCTGCCGTGAGCACGTACTGGCCCTTCCTGGCGACGACGATGGCGGTGCCCGTGTCCTGACAGCTCGGGTACTCGCGCGCGGCCGCGATCACCGCATTCTTGAGGAGCTCGAGGGCGACGAAGCGGTCGCTCGAAGAGGCCTCGGGATCGCTCAGAATGTTGCGGAGCTGCTGCAGATGAGAGGGGCGGAAGAGATGGTGGAGATCGAAGAACGCCTCCTCGGCCAGAGCCACGAGCACTTCCGGCGCGACGGCGAGAAAGCGCCGCCCCCCGAGCGTCTCCGGGCGAACGCCTGGGACATCGAGCCGGCGGTATTCCGTAAGCTCCTCGCCCAGCTGGAACAGGGGTTCGAAGCCCGCTTCAGACGCAGCGGCCACCATCCACCTCCAGAACCGTCCCGGTGATCATATCGGCCTCGTCGGAGACGAGGAAGGCCGCGGCGGCGGCGACATCCTCCGGGGTCGAAAAGCGCCCCCAGGGGATGGTGCTGAGAAACCGCGCGCGGCGCTCCGGCGTATCCTCGCCGAGGAATGTCGCAAGCAGCGGCGTCTCGCCGGCCACGGGCGCGATGGCCACGACCCGGATGCGGTCGGGGGCGAGTTCCACGGCCATGGATTTCGTGAGCGTATTCACCGCACCCTTGCTCGCGTTGTACCAGGTAAGCCCCGGTCGCGGCCGGATGCCGGCGGTGGAGCCGATGTTGAGGATCACGCCGCCGCCGCGCCGCCGCAGATGCGGCACCGCGGCGTGGGCCATGTTGAAGATGGATTTCACATTGACGGCGAAGACGCGGTCGAATTCCTCCTCGCTCACCTCGAGAAGCGGCTTGTTGGCGTGACTCGTGCCGGCGTTGTTGACGACGATGTCGAGACCGCCGAAGCGCTCGACCGTGCGCGCGACGGCATCGCGGACCTCGTCGAAGGCGCTCACGTCGCAGCGAACCGCGATGGCTTCTGCGGAAAGTGCGGCGGCGAGGGAGGTTGCGGCGCCGATGTCGATGTCCAGGATCGCGAGCCTCGCCCCCTCGCGCGCGAACCTTTCGGCGATGCCGCGGCCGAAGCCCGATGCTCCGCCGGTGACGATCGCGATCCTGCCATCCAGCTTCATGAATCTCCCTCCAATCCCCCATCCTCATTGAATTCTTCCCGGATCGCGGAACCGTGTTCGTCGCGCGCGGGCACCCGGGCGGGCCGGTTGCCGCCGTCGTCGATGCGGGCACCGCCTGCCAGAATTTCCGCCGTCTCTCCCGACGGCAGCAGCACCGGTCGATGGCGGGTCTCGGGATGGCGCCCGAGTTCCGCGAGCGAGGTCAGCCTCCCATAGGCGATGCGCGCCGCCTCCAGACGCGCCACCAGGGCTTCGCGATCGAAGCGGGCGAAGACCCGCCCGATCTCGCGATCGAGCGCGGTGCGATGGCGTACCCGATCCGGGTTGGTGCGAAAGCGCGGATCCGCCGCGAGCTCCGGGCGCTCGAGCACCTCGGCGCAGAGCCTCTGCCACTCGCGCTCGTTCTGGACCGCGATGAGCACGCGCCTGCCGTCACCGCAGCGATAGGCCCCATAGGGGGCGATCGTCGGATGATGGAGACCGAGGCGCGGCGGCTCGCGGCCGCCGTAGCGGAAGGTGAGGTAGGGCACGTTCATCCATTCACTCATGGTATGGAACAGGGATACCTCGATATGCCGTCCGCCGCCGCTCCGCTCGCGCGCGAACAGCGCTCGGAGGATCGCCGCGTAAGCCTCGAGACCGCCGCCGATATCCGCGATCGATACGCCGACGCGGGTCGGCTCCGCGCCGATCCCCGTGACATGGGCGATGCCGCTCTCGGCCTGCACGAGAAGATCGTAGGCCTTCATCCCGCGATACGGCCCGCGACGGCCGTAGCCCGAGATCTCGCAGACGATGAGCCGGGGAAAGCGCGCACACAGCGTGTCGGCGGCGATGCCGAGCCGCTCCGGAACACCGGGGCCGAGATTGTGCAGGAACACGTCGGCGCGGGCGAGGATGCGGAACAGCAGCCGCCGGTCGTCGCACTTTCTGAGGTCGAGCGCGATGCTCTCCTTGCCGGCGTTGAGCCAGACGAAGTGGATGCTCTCACCGAGCAGATCGGCGTCGTAGTAGCGGGCGAAATCGCCCTCGGGCCGCTCGACCTTGATCACCCGGGCACCGGCATCGGCGAGCAGTCGGGAGGCGAGGGGCGCAGCCACCGCCTGTTCGACGGTCACCACGAGAATGCCCGAGAGATCACCCGCCATCCCGATCACCCACGCCCAAGCGCCGCGGCCGTGATGCGCCGCCCGCGCCGCCCCGCGAAGCCTAGCAGACGTGCTCGCGCGGGCAAACGCGGGTGCCGGGTGCGAGGCTCCGGCGGAAGCGGACGTGCCAGCGGTCGCGGAGCTCCCGGAGCATGCGGGCGAGCTCACGCGCGCGCAGCGCCCGCGCGTCGTGCATGAGGCGCGCCAGTCTCTGCGCCGTCATGTGTTCCGAAGTTGTCCGAAGATTGCGCATGCCGCGATCTCCAAATTTCCTGTCCGGGCGTGAAGTCGTTCCCAACAGGTCAGGGAGAAGCGGCATGGATGCATGACCGATATGCATCGATCGCAGGTCACGGACGACATGCGCGATGGCCGGATCGTTCCTCTGAAAGGAGAGAGATATGGAGAAAGCTCAGACGATCACGAATGAAGGGTGCAAGGAAGAGCGCCCTTTCATAGTCTTCTTCCGCGATTCCCAGATCCCGCGGGCGGTGGGGGATGGCGGCCCGGGCAAAGAGTTCGCTGCAGGCCTGCGCGCTCCGTCCCGCAGCGCGGAAACGTCGCCTCAGGGCCGGCCAGGCCTCGGCGAGTGCGGCTTCGAGACGTGCCACCGCTGCCGGATCGGTGAGCATCGGCCACGATCCGGGGGCGGTGGCCTCGGCGCGCGGCGCGGGATGGTGCGAAGGGGAAACGGGGCAGAGCCGCGGGGGCTCGCGCCGCTGCAGCATCTCTTGCTGAAGGGCGGCCATGCTGTGCGTCGCCACCGCCACCGCCTCGCCGTGAAACCAGGGCGGATCCGGGGCGGCGAGGAGATCGAGGGCATGAGCGATGGCGTGCTCGCCCTGCGAGGCGGGGAGCGAAGAGCCGGCCATCCACATGGCGAGACTTCCCGTGAGCAGGAGGACGACGAGCCGCTCGATCGCCTCCCGCTCACGGCGCGACATGCCGGCGAGGGAGGCCATGAATGCCTCTTCCGCCTCGCGCTGGATCTCGAACCAGCGCTCCCGGAACGGGCTCCCCACAAGGCGATGGCCGAGGAAGGCGTCCATCTCCACGGTCGGGCGACAGAGGGCATCGCCGGCGCCGGCGCGAATGAGGCGCAGCGGTGCGGCGGCGAGCACCTCGAGATCGAAGATGGCCCCCGCCGGCGGGCGGACGGGCATGCTGCGCTTGCTTCCCTGCGCGAAGATGCTCGCGGTGGCGGTGATCCAGCCGTTCATCGAGGGGGCGGTGGCGAAGACCGCGCTCCGGCGGCCGAGCCGGGTCGCCGCCAGCTTGCAGAGATCGTTGAGGGTGCCGGCCCCCACCGCGACGAGCTGCTCGCCGGGTCCGATCGCCTCCTCGATGCGCGCGAGGGTGGCGAGATCGGCCCGCGGACGCTGCTCCTCGAGCACCACGCTGCGCCCACCGAGCGCGGCGTGGAGGCGACGCCCCATGACCTCCCAGGTCACCGCATCGGCGATGAGCGCCCAGGGTGGCTCGAGACCGGCGCGGCGGAGCAGTTCGCGCTCGCACCCGGCGGTGGCATCCGCGATTTCGATGAAGGGAAGAGTTGCGGGCGCCTCCTCCGGCGGTCGGTCTTCAAGCGCGCGCCACAGCGCCTGCAGCCGGCTGCGGTTCACGCCGGCTCTCCGCTCGATGCGGCGGCGGAGACGAGCACGATCTTGCCGATGTGCCGGTCGGACTCCATGAGCGCATGGGCTTCGGCCGCCTGCTCGAGGGGGAAGGTGCGGAAGATCACCGGCCGCACCCGCCCCGCTTCCACAAGCGGCCACACCTCCCGCTCGAGGGCGCGGGCGATGCGCCCCTTCTCGGCGACCGGACGCGGGCGCAGGGTGCTGCCCGTCCAGGTGAGACGCTTGCGCATGAGCGGGGCGAAGTCGGCGCGGACCTTCGAGCCGTGCAGCCAGGCGATCTGAATCAGCCGACCGTCCTCGGCCAGGGCTTCGAGATTGCGCGGCACGTAGTCTCCGCCCACCATGTCGAGGATGACATCGACGCCGCGCCCCGCGCTCGCCTCCCGCACCGCGGCGACGAAATCCTCCTCCCGGTAGTGGATCGCCCGCTCGGCACCGAGGCGGATGCAGGCCTCCACCTTCTCCTTCGTGCCCGCGGTGGCGAACACCCGCGCGCCGAACGCGCGGGCGAGCTGGATCGCCGTCGTGCCGATGCCGCTCGCTCCGCCGTGGACGAGAAAACTCTCGCCGGCGCGGAGCCGGCCCCGCTCGAAGACATTGGTCCAGACGGTGAAGAAGGTCTCGGGCATGGCGGCGGCCTCGACCGCGCTCAGCCCACGGGGCAGCGGCAGCGCCTGCGGCTCGGGAACCACGCAGTACTCCGCGTAGCCGCCGCCTGCGACGAGGGCGCAGACGCGCGCGCCCGTGCGGTAGCGGGTGCAGCCTTCGCCGACCGCGACCACGGTCCCCGCGACCTCGAGTCCCGGGATGTCCGTGACTCCGGGAGGAGGGGGATAGAGCCCGCGCCGCTGGAGAACGTCCGGCCGGTTGACCCCGGCCGCCTCGACGCGGACGAGCAGCTCGCCGGGACCGGGGCGGGGAGTCGGATGCTCGCGCGGGACGAGCACCTCCGGACCCCCCGGCTTCTCGATCACGATCACGGTGCAGCGATCCGGCAGGGATGCGTCCATGCGATGCCTCTCCGCTCTCTTCGTGCGGCGCTTCCTAGCGCAGTTCCGCGACGACCCCAAACGCCGTCGGCGGCGGGACTTGCAGCAGAGGTGGAAAGCGCTTCTACTGATTGTCGGTGGCGGCGTCGGGAGAGCGGGAGAGATGCGTGCTCGGGTTCTTGCCCTCTGCTTCGCGCTCGTGGCCCTCGCGCAGCCTTGTGCGGCGGCGGCCGGCGAGACGAAGGAGTTTCTCACCCTGGCCGAGAGCGCGATGCGCGCGGCGCGGGCGGCCACCCACTACCTGCGCACGGAAAACCCGGCCGTAGCCTCCATCGAGCTCGCGACCGCGCGCAAGCGCTGGACGACGCTCGCTGAGCGCTTCGCGCAGGAGCTGCCCGACGTGTTCGAAGGGAATGGGGCGTTTCCCGACATCTTCGCCCGCATCGACGAGCTCTGGGCAAAGGCGCACGACCTCCTGCGCGAGGGCCGCATCCAGGCGGCCAGGGACGGGGTGGAGCAGGGAATCGAGCAGTACCGGAAGGCCCGACGCGCTTCCTGGCTGTTCGCCTATTCGGACTGCATCGTGGAGATGAACCGCGCCGTCGACGCGCTGTGGCGCTGGCGCGGGCAGCAGCCGATCGCGCTCGACGATCCCGGGACGCGCAGGCGGATCGCGGCGCAGACCGCGATCGCCCGTTATCTCTACCGCCGCTGCCGCGAGGAGGCGCCCTCCGAGCTTCGGGACGAGGAATTCGAACGGCTCTTCGAAGGCGCGCTTGCGGGCCTCGAGGCGATGTCCGCGGCCGTGGAGCAGCGCGATGCCGGCCGCTTTCTGCGCATTCTCCTCGAGCTTCGAAGCTTCGACCGGCTGCTCCGTTTCCATTATGGCTGACGAGACCGCATGATGCGACCATGACGCGTGAGCGCCCTTGGAGGCCGTCCGCGATGCCCGCGATGCCACCCGGCGAGCCGGCGGTCCGCGCCCTCGCCATGCCCCAGGATACGAACCCTTCCGGCGACATCTTCGGCGGCTGGCTGCTCGCCCAGATGGACATCGCGGGTGGGATTGTCGCCTATCGACGCGCGCAGGGCCGGGTCGCGACGGTGGCCATCGACGCCATGAGCTTCCACGCACCGGTGTTCGTCGGCGATGTCGTGAGCTGCTATGCTTCGGTGATCGCGGTCGGACGCACCTCGCTCCAGCTGCATGTCGAGGCCTGGGTCGAGCGGGGAAAGACCGGCGAGGCCGTGCGGGTGACCGAGGGCCGCTTCACCTATGTGGCGATCGACGAGCACCGCAGGCCGCGGCCGGTCCCCCCCGAAGCTGGCTGAACGCCTGCCGCAGGCGGTGCGCGGGCGCTCACGCCTGCCGCTCGGCACAGCGGATGCAGGTGATGATGGTGGGATCGAGCTCGAGTCGCTTTTCCGAAATCGGCTCGCCGCAGAGCGCACAGTAGCCGTACTCGCCTTCATGGATGCTGCGCAGTGCCCGTTCGATGCGGGCGAGCTCCGCCCGCCGGCGCGCCTGGGCCTGCATCTGTACCGCCTGCTGCTCGAGCGCATCGGCGCGCGACAGACGCCCTTCGCGACCGGGGTCGAGCTCGACCGGCCGCGTGCTCGCACTGGCCACGCGCAGCAGCTCTTCGAGCTCGCGCTTGCGCGCGAGCAGGCGCTCGAGGAAACGTTCGACTCTGATCTCGCGTGCTCCCATGACGTGCGACCCGGGAGTGAAGGTCCGCAAGTCGGCCACGCTTGACACGAAATCGCCCTTCGCGCAAGCACGGACTGGTCCGCCCGCGCGCCGAGTCTCCGAGCGTCGATCACGCCTCGAGGAGCGGCCATTCCGGCTGCGGTGCGGGCCGGACGGAGCGCAGGCCCGGCGCGCGCCTCGCTTCACCTACGGACCGAGGGGAGAACCTGCCCATGCGTTACCTCCACACCATGGTCCGCGTCCGCGATCTCGAGGAATCGCTGGAGTTCTACTGCGGCAAACTCGGCCTCGTGGAAGTGCGGCGGGCCGAGTATCCGCAGGGCCGTTTCACGCTCGTCTTTCTCGCCGCGCCCGAGGACGTGGAGCGCGCGAAGCGCGAGCGTGCGCCGCTGCTCGAGCTGACCTGGAACTGGGACCCCGAGGAATATACGGGCGGGCGCAATTTCGGCCATCTCGCCTACGAGGTCGAGGACATCTACGCACTGTGTCAGCGGCTCATGGACGCCGGGGTCACGATCAACCGGCCGCCGCGCGACGGCCGCATGGCCTTCATCCGCTCGCCCGACGGGATCTCGATCGAGCTGCTGCAGCGGGGGGAGCCTCTGCCCGTGCGCGAGCCCTGGGCGTCCATGCCCAATGTCGGCAGCTGGTGAGGCCGGGTTCGGGATTCTTTTGCTAAAATTTTACTCAATGGACCGCAAAGTTCATATTGAATCCGAAACGTAAATCTTTCCGGCTCTCAACTTTCAACTTGATCAACCGCAGGAAAAGGCATACAGGGATACCGTGTTCATGGGATTTCCCCCTGTGACACCCGACTTGAGGCGTTTCCTCCCTACCACTGCCGCGGCCCCTGCCGCGGCTTTTTTTCTTGCCTTTCGCCGCCATCCCGGCTTCGACACGGCGCGGATCGAGACTGAGAAGGACGATGAAGATCTTCGTCTGGGTGGGGCTCGGAAGCGCCCTCGGGGGCATGGCGCGCTATCTGTGCTCCGGCTTCGTCGCCCGCCTGTTCGGTGAGACCTTCCCGTTCGGTACGCTCTTCGTGAACGTCCTGGGCTCCTTCCTCATCGCCCTGTTCGTGACGCTGGCCGGGCCCGAGGGACGCCTGCTCGTCGATCCGCATATCCGGCAGTTCGTCGTCCTCGGTCTCTTCGGCGGCTTCACGACCTTCTCCTCCTTCAGCCTGCAGACGCTGGTCCTCATCCAGGAGGGGGAATGGTGGCAGGCCGGGCTCAACGTCCTGCTTTCGGTCGCCATGTGTCTTCTCGCGGCCTGGCTCGGGCACGCCCTGGCCGTGGAGCTCAACCGACCGCCGGGGAATCCGTGATGTCGATCCTGGAGAAGGCGCTGCTGCTTCGCATCTTCATCGGCGAGGACGATCGCCACGATGGACGGCCCCTCTATGAGGCGATCGTGCTCGAGGCGCGCCGCCGCCATCTCGCCGGGGCCACCGTGCTGCGCGGTCCCATGGGCTTCGGCCGCTCGAGCCGTCTCCACACGGCCAAGATCCTGCGGCTGTCGGAGGACCTTCCGGTGGTCATCGAGATCGTGGACGGGGAGACGAAGATCCGCGAGTTCGTCGAGGTCATCGAGGGCATGGTGCGCGGCGGGCTGATCACCCTCGAGCGGGTGGAAGTGGTGCGCTACCAGGCCGCGCCGCCCGCGCAGCGCGAAGGCTAGCGCCTTTTGCGGCGTCGCCCGCGGCGATCCTCGAGGCGCGCCGCCTCCCGCGCGAGATCCTCGAGCCTGAGGCGACGCGGATCGCCGGGGGGAAGCGCGGCCCGCGCCCGCTCGATGTAGAGATCCGCCTCGCGCTTGCGCTTCGTCAGCACCGCCCACTCGGCGAGCCTGAGAAAGGACTCGCCGCGGTGGCCGAGACGCCCCTCGACCACGCCGAGCAGACGCGAGGCCCCGGCATTGCGTTGGTCCTCGCGCAGCACCGCGCGCAGCAGGCGGCGGGCTTCTTCGAGGCGCGCGGGATCGCCCATCTCGGCGAGCACGCGGGCGAGGCCGAAGCGCAGCAGGGCGGCGTTCGGCGCGAGCTCAACGGCGCGACGGTACGGGCCTTCGGCTTCCTCCACCCTGCCGCTCTCGAACTGGATCTGACCGAGAAGCTCCCAGAGATAGGGGTTCTGCGGCTCCGCCGCGAGGAGATCCCGGACCAGCTTGACGGCGTCGTCCGTGCGGCCGATGCGGAACAGCGCCACCGCACGTGCGTAGCGGTCCTCGAAGCGCCTTCCCTTGCGCTTGTCGAGCACCCGTTCGGGCTTTTCCAGAAAGCCTTCGAGCTTGGCGACCATGCGCGCGTGGGCGCGGTACATCTCCGCAGGCAGCCGCGCATCGCGGGTCGGAGAGCGGGCCACGACCGCTTCGAGAGCGCGGATCCGCTCGCGGGTGAGCGGGTGGGTGCGCAGATATTCGGCCCCCTCGACGGTGAGGCCGAAGCCGCTGCGCTCGAGAATGCGCAGGAAGTCGAGGAGCCCCCTGGGGCTCATGCCGCCGGCTTCGAGATAGCTCACCGCGGCGTGATCGGCCGCGCTTTCCTGCGTCCGCGTGAACTTCAGGAAGCTCCTCTGGGCGAGGGTCTGGCCGCCGAGGATGAGGGCCGTTCCCGCTTCCGGCGAACCCGCGGCCGCGGCCGCGGCGCCGAGGACGGCACCCAGAAGCGCCTCCACCGTGGCCTGCTCCGCGGCGCGCCCGATGCGCGCGAGATGGCCGCCCGCGATGTGCCCGGTCTCATGTGCGATCACCCCGGCGAGCTGCTCCGGCGTTTCCGTGCGCATGAGCAGGCCGGTGTGCAGAAAGATGTTCTGCCCGCCCGCCACGAAGGCGTTGAGCCGCGGATCGCGGACCATGTACAGATGCACGAGCGCGGGATCGAGCCCCGCGGCCTCGAAGATCGGGCGCGAAAGCCGGGCGAGATAGGTCTCGATCTCGCTGTCGCGGATGATCGTCCGTGCGGCCGCGGGTGTCAGGAGAAGGAAGGAAAGGATGAGGGTGCCGGCCGCGCGCGCGAAGAGCCTCGTCATCGAACCCGTTCCGCCGGGGCGGCGCTCTGGCAGCCGCGCGCCGCCGATGTCAATATGCCCGCGTGATATGGCGGCCGGCGGGGATAGGGGAAAGGTCGAGATGCCATGAAGCGCTCACATCGCAGCGATATCGCGCCCTTCATCGTCATGGAGGTGCTCGAGGCGGCGAACGCCCGGGCCGCGAGCGGCGCCGAGGTGCTCCACCTCGAGCTCGGCGAGCCGGGCGGCGGGACTCCGCCCGCGGCGCTTGCCGCCGCGCGCCGGGCGCTCGAGGAAGCACCGCTCGGCTACTCGGAAGCGCTCGGGCTGCCCGCCCTGCGGCAGCGGATCGCCCGCCACTATCTCGAGCGCTACGGGCTCGAGATCCCGCCCGCCCGCGTGGCCGTCACCGTCGGTGCCTCGGGGGCGTTCCTGCTCGCCTTTCTCGCCGCCTTCGACGCCGGAGACCGGGTCGCCGTCGCGGAGCCGGGCTACCCCGCCTACCGCAACATCCTGCGCGCGCTCGACATCGAGGTCGTGCCGCTGCGCACCGACATCACGCACAAGTTCCAGCCCACCCCTTCCCAGCTCGAAGCCGCCGGACGACTCGACGGGCTGATCCTCGCGAGCCCGGCCAATCCGACGGGAAGCATGCTCGATCGCGGCGAGCTCGCCGCCCTCGCGACCTGGTGCCGGGAGCGGGGGGTGCGGCTCGTGAGCGACGAGATCTATCACGGCATCACCTACGAACGACCCGCGCTCACGGCGCTCGCCTGCGACCCGGAGGCGCTCGTCGTGAACAGCTTCTCCAAGTACTTCTGCATGACCGGATGGCGGCTCGGCTGGCTGGTGTTTCCGGAGGAGCTGGCCACCGCCGTCGCCCGTCTCGCGCAGAATCTCTTCATCGCACCGCCCACCATCGCCCAATACGCGGCGCTCGGGGTCTTCCGCGATCATGCCGAGCTCCAGGCGCGGGTGGAGGGATACCGCAGAAGCCGCGATCTGCTGCTGCAGGCGCTGCGCGAGGCGGGCCTCAGCGATGTGGCGCCGCCTGAGGGGGCCTTCTACGTCTATGTCGACGTCTCCTCGCTCACGGACGACGCGGTGCGCTTCTGCCGCGAGATGCTGGAGGAGACTGGCGTCGCCGCGACCCCGGGGATCGACTTCGATCCCGATCGCGGGCATCGTTACCTGCGCTTCTCCTTCTCCGCCTCCGAAGACGCGGTCGCGGAGGCGTGTCGCCGCCTCGTGCCGTGGCTGCGCCGTCGCCGCGCGGCCGGCCGGACGGCGTGAGCGACGGCGCCGGGTGCCGCCGGCGGGCGCACCGCTTGGCTTCGCGGGTCAGGGCGGCTATATGGGACGGGACCCCGCCGCTGCAGACGAAAAGACGGCAGACATGACGGACGGGCCGGCCAGCGAGTCGAAACAGGAGCCGTTCGAGGCCGTTCTCTATCCCAACCCGCCCCTGAGCGGGGCCGGGTTCGCCGCTCTTGCCGGCGCCATCCTGTTCGCGAGCGGCGGCGTGGCGGCGCTCTTTCTGATGCTCGGTGCCTGGCCCGTATGCGGCTTCTTCGGTCTCGACGTCGCACTTCTGCTGGGCGCCCTCGCCCTCGCGCGGCGGGAGGGACGGCGCTACGAGGTCGTTCGCCTCGACACCTCCGGCCTCCATGTGCGGCGGGTGGACCCCAGGGGCCGGGTGCGCGCCTGGCGGCTCGAGCCCTACTGGACCCGCATCACGCTCGATCGGACGCGGGATCAGCGGGAGGGCATCCTGCTTTCGAGCCGGGGCATCCGCCTCATCATCGGGACCTTTCTCACCGCACAGGAGCGGCGGGAGTTCGCCCGCGCGCTCGGCGCTGCCCTCCACCGCTTTCGCGCATTGCCGGCCTGAACCCCCGTTCACATGGCCGTGAGCTCAGGGCGGCGCTGTTGCAAAAGACGGGCGCACAGTGGATTTTGTCCCAAAGCGCTTTGGGCATTTTCGGGAGGGCGAGGAAATGGCACGAGCGTTCCGCGGTGACGCTGGCACCTCCCGAACGGACACGGCTCCGGGTACCTGCTGCTCGCTGCCGGTGAGCAAGCTCACGGGCGCGACGCGCGAGCTTCGATCTGCGCTCAAGCGCTGCGGGATCGCGAGTTCGGGCCAGCTCCTCCACGCCGCCGGGGAGGTGGCCGCACGGCACGCGCTCGCGCAGGCGAGCGGCATCGCCTCCGAGGATCTGCTGCGGCTCGTGCAGCGCGCAGACATGGCCCGGGTGCGCGGCGTGGGGGCGGTGTTCGCGCAGATGCTCGAGCGGCTTCAGGTGCGCGACGTGCAGACGCTCGCGGCCGCGGACGGCGAACTGCTCGAGCGCCGCCTGCAGGCCCTGAACCGGGCCGAGAGGTGGGCGCGGCGCGCGCCGACGCTCGCGGAGATCCGGGACTGGATCCGGCAGGCGCAGAGGCTGCCGGTTGTCCTGCGCTACGACGCTGAGGCCGCCGTCAGTCCGAGCACCTCGGCCATGCCGTAGAGCCCCGGGGGACGTCCTTTGAGCCAGCGCGCGGCGCGGATGGCGCCACGTGCGTAGATGCGCCGGTCGCTCGCACGATGGGTGAGTTCGAGGCGCTCGCCCGGGCCCGCGAAGATGACCGTATGATCCCCGACGACCTCGCCGCCGCGCAGGACCGCGAAACCGATCGCGCCTTCCGGACGGGGGCCGGTATGACCCCAGCGGGTCTCGATGCGATGGCTTTCGAGATCGATGCCGCGGCCGCGCGCGGCAGCGTGGCCGAGCGCAAGCGCCGTGCCGGAGGGGGCGTCGACCTTGCGCCGATGGTGCATTTCGAGGACTTCGATGTCGAAGGTGGAATCGAGAACGGCGGCCGCCCGCTCGACCAGGGCGAGCAGCAGATTCACCGCCGGGCTCATGTTCGGTGCCCAGACCACCGGCGTGCGCTCCGCCGCACGGGCGAGGGTGCGCATCTCCGCCTCGGACAGCCCGGTCGTTCCGGCCACGTAGGCGCATCCCGCATCGGCGCAGACCGTCGCATGCTCCGCCGTCGCCTGCGGCGTCGAGAATTCGATGACGACGTCGGCGCGCCGCGCGAGCTCATCAAAGCGCGATTCGACCACGAGGCCGATCGGCGCCCGGCCTGCGAGCACGCCGAGATCGCGGCCGCGGTCCGGGTGATCCTCGCGCTCGACCCCGCCTGCGAGCTCGAGCTCCGGCTCGTCCAGGATCTCGCTGATGACCGTGCGGCCCATGCGTCCGCTACAACCGGCGACCCCGATGCGCATCCTTCCGGCTCCCGTGCTGATGCGCCGGACAATGCCCGCTGGCCGCCCGCTGTCAACGCAGCCGCGGCTTGAAGCGGCAGCCGGCGGCGCCCACTTCGTGCAAGAGCGAGGGGAGGATCCGCCATGGCCGAACTCGAGCGGCTGCTCGCGGAACTTCGCCACGAAATGCCCGTCGCCGCGGTCACCTACGAACTGCCCGAGAAAGGGGCGGGCCTCGTGGTGATCGACGAGGTCAACGGCTTCTGCACACCCGGAGCGGGCAATCTCGCGCCGCGCGCGCCCGATGAGCGCATCGCCGCGATGATCGAGGAGACGGAGCGGCTCGCCCGCGCCTTTCTCGCCCGTCGCCGCCCCGTGTTCGTCACCCTCGACAGCCATGAGCCGGACCGGCCCGAGCCGCCCTATCCGCCACACTGCATCCGCGGCAGCGGCGAGGACGAACTCGTGCCCCGGCTGCGCTGGCTCGAGGCCGAACCGGAGGTCACGCTCCTGCGCAAGGACTGCATCAACACCTTCGTCGGGGCGATGGAGCCGGCCCAGGTGCGCGGCACCCACGGGGCCTTCGTCAACCGCTTCGTCGACTGGACGACGGTGCACGCACTGCGCGCCATCGTGACGGTGGGGATCTGCACCGACATCTGCGTCATGGATTTCGTCCTCACCGTGCTCTCGGCGCGCAACCATGGTCTGCTGCCCGGTCTCGAAGATGTGATCGTCTACGAACCCGGCTGCAGCACCTATGACCTTCCCCGCAGCGTCGCGGAGGAGCTGGGTCTGCCGCCGACGGCGGCCCATCCGCGCGATCTGGCCCATCATCTGGGGCTCTATTTCATGGCTTCGCGAGGCGCGATCATCGCCCGGGATCTCGAGGGGCTCTGAG
>CAZHHU010000024.1:24472-32384 GCA_964532215.1 uncultured Geminicoccaceae bacterium | reverse complement strand
GAAAGATGTCCTTGAAGCGGCCGTCGTAGGCCTTGAGGATGGTGTTCTTGGTCGAGAGATAGACCGGATAGCCGCGCTCGAGACCGTAGTTGAAGCAGGCCCGGGCGAAGTCCCGGATCTTGTCGTCCTCGTTGAACATGCCGAGGGCGATCCCGCTGCCCGGAAACTCGTGGACCTCCCACTCCCGGGGCGGCTCGCCATCCGCCGGCTCGAAGCGCAGCACCAGCCGGCCGCGGCCGGGGATGCGCACGTCGGTGGCCTTGTACTGGTCGGCGAAGGCGTGGCGGCCGATGACGATGGGCTTCGTCCAGCTGCGCACCAGCCGCGGCACGTTGCGGCAGATGATGGGCTCGCGGAAGACGGTGCCGCCCAGGATGTTGCGGATGGTGCCGTTGGGCGACTTCCACATCTGCTTGAGACCGAATTCGCGCACCCGCGCCTCATCCGGGGTGATGGTCGCGCATTTGACCCCCACGTGATGCTTCCGGATCGCCTCGGCAGCCTCGACCGTGACCCGGTCCTCGGTGGCATCGCGGTTCTGGATCGAAAGGTCGAAGTAGATGAGCTCGAGGTCGAGAAAGGGCAGGATCAGGCGGTCGCGGATCATGTGCCAGATGATCCGTGCCATCTCGTCGCCATCGAGTTCGACGATCGGACCCCGGACGGTGATCTTGTTCATCGAGGCTGCTCCATGAGGTGACCGTCCCGTGCGCGGACCGCCTTGTAGCGGCCCTCAAGAGGCGCGCCAAAGCGGTCGCTGGTCGCAGTCATTCGCGCGTCCACAGCGGGTTCGAGATCAGGCTCAGAAACGCGCGATGGGCTGCGAGCTCCTCGGCCGTCGCGGCATGTGGCCGCGGCGGGCGCACCGGCCGCGGCCGCCGCGCCCTCATGACCTCCCGGCCTTCGGCGAGCTCGAAGGCGAGCGCTGCCTGACGGCCGCCGATGAGATGAAGGTAGACTTCGGCGAGCAGTTCGCTGTCAAGCAGCGCTCCGTGACGCGTGCGGGCGGATGCGTCGACCCCGAACCGGCGGCAGAGGGCGTCGAGGCTGTTGCTCTGCCCGGGAAAGCGGCGCTGGGCGAGGAGCAGGGTGTCGATCGCGCGGCTCGCGGGCAGCGGCGGTCTGCCGCAGCGCTCGAGCTCGGCGTTGAGAAAGCGCAGGTCGAAGGCCGCGTTGTGGATGACGAGCGGGCTGTCGGCGAGGAAATCGAGGAAGGCGTCGGCGATCGCGGCGAAGGTCGGATGTCCGGCCAGGAATTCGCTCGTGAGACCGTGGATCCGCACCGCCTCGGGCGGCACCTCCCGCTCGGGATTGAGGTAGTGGTGGAAGGTCCGTCCGGTAGGCAGATGTCCCACCAGCTCGAGCGCGCCGATCTCCACGATGCGGTGGCCCTGGGCGGGATCGAGCCCCGTGGTTTCGGTATCGAGCACGACCTCACGGATCATGACGCCTCTCTCCAAGCGCCGCGAGCATCTTCCAGCGCGCCGGCCAGGCGCGTGGCGGCACGCTGCGCATCCGCAGCACGATCTCGCGCAGACGGCGCTCGGTCACATCCCGACCGAGCCCCGTCACGATCACGAAGTCCGCGCGCTTGCGCTTTTCGGCCTCGGACATCTGGCGCCGCCTGATCGCGCGCAGCCGCTCGCGGTTCATCCCGCAGCGCCGCAGCGCGCGGATCTCCTGGATGCGGGGATGGCAGGTCACGAGCAGCGTGCGGTCGACGCGCCGGTTGCCGCCGGTCTCGAACAGGAGCGGGATGTCGAGTACCGCGAGCTCGTGGCGGGCGCGCGCACAGCGCGCAAGAAAGCGCCCTTCGGCGCGGCGCACGAGGGGATGGAGCACGGCTTCCAGGCGGCCGAGCGCCGCCTCGTCGCGAAAGACACGGGCGGCGAGGGCTGCGCGGTCGATCCCCCCGTCCGGGCTGCCCACCCCCGCAAAGAGGGCGAGCACCGGCGCCACCGCCTCGCCGCCGGGGGCGAGCAGCGCATGGACCACCGCATCGGCATCGAACACGGGAATGCCGAAGGCATCGAGAATCGAAGCGGCGTGCGTCTTGCCGGTGGCGATCGACCCGGTGAGCCCGAGGATCCGAAGGCCGCTCATCGGGGCAGATACCCCTGCGCGCGCAGGGCTTCCAGAAGCGACAGCAGGGGAAGCCCGAGGATCGCGAAGAAGTCGCCTTCGATCCGCTCGAACAGCTGTATGCCGGGGCCCTCGAGCTCGTATCCCCCGACCGTCGCCGTGACGCGCTCGCCGAGCGTCGTCAGATAGGCATCGAGGAAGTCCTCCGAGAAGGGGCGCATCCACAGACGGGCCTTCTCCACCGTATGCCAGCACTCCTGCGACTCCCGCAGCAGCACCGCCGCGCTCACGAGCTCGTGGCGCGCCCCCCGAAGCTCGCGCAGCTGACGTCTTGCGGCCTCGAGATCCCGGGGGCGGCCGGCAAAGCGACCCCGGAAGAGGAGAATCTGGTCGCAGCCGAGCACGAGCGTGTCTTCGGGCTCGAGCCGCGCGATCTGCTTCGCCTTCGCCCGGGCGAGGGTGAGGGCCGCCTCCTCGGCCGCGACGCCTGCAGCCTCGAGCCGGTTGCGCAGGGGCATCTCGTCGACGTCGCTCGCGCGGATCTCGAACGGAACCGCTGCCGCCCGCAGAAGTCGCGAGCGGGTCGCGCTGCGCGAAGCCAGAAGCAGGCGCATCAGCCAGGTCTCCCCGCGCTCCTCTTCGCCCGCCGGCGCCGCTCGCCTCCTTCGGCCTGCGCTTCGTGCGAAGGCAGCGGGCAGTACTCCACCGGCTGCTGGCCGGCTCCGACCGGGGCCCCCTCGCAGCAGGGATAGACGGGAACACCGCAGACTGCGCAATGTGCCGCGCCGTGGATGAAGATCGGCTTCAGGGGCTGGCCGCACCACGGGCAGTATTCCTGCGGCCGGCCGGGCTTGGGGGCCATCCGCCTCGCACCTCTGTGGCGAGCTGCCTCGGCTTGCTTGCGAGGATGTACAGGACCCGCCCCCGCGTGCAAGCCCCGGGCTGTGCCTGCGTCGCCGCGCCCGCTACTCCACCGTCACCGACTTCGCGAGGTTGCGCGGATGATCGACGTCCGTCCCCTTGGCCACCGCGGTGTGGTAGGCGAGCAGCTGGACCGGGACGCTGTAGAGCAGCGGTGCCACGAAGGGATCGCTGGCCGGCACCTCGAGCGCCCGCCAGGCGGCGTCGGCGACACGCGCGATGCCGTCGCGGTCCGCGAGCAGCAGCACGCGTCCGCGGCGACTCGCGACTTCCATGATGTTGCTGCGCGTCTTGTCGAACAGCCGGTCACTCGGTGCCACCGCGACCACGGGGACGCGCTCATCGACGAGGGCGATGGGGCCGTGCTTGAGTTCCCCCGCCGCATAGGCCTCGGCGTGGATGTAGCTGATCTCCTTGAGCTTGAGGGCGCCTTCGAGGGCGATCGCGTAGGCCGGGCCGCGGCCGATGTAGAGCACGTCCCGCGCCTCTGCGAGCGCTTCGCCGAGGCGGGCGAAGGTGTCGTTCATCGCCAGGATCTGCAGCATCCGGGCAGGAACCTCGTCGAGCGCCCGGGTAAGCCGCGCTTCCTCGTGCGCCGACAGGCGGCGGCGCGCGCGTGCGGCGGCGAGCGCGAGGCAGGCCAGGGTCGCGAGCTGGGTGGTGAACGCCTTGGTGGAGGCAACCCCGATTTCGGGTCCGGCGAGCGTCCGCAGCACGCCGTCCGCCTCGCGTGCGAGCCGGCTCTCCGGAACGTTGACGATCGCGAGCGTGGGACAGCCCTGCTGCTTCAGCCAGTTCAGGGCGGCGAGCGTGTCCGCCGTCTCCCCGGACTGCGAGATGAGGATCGCCGCCTCGCCCTCGACCATGGGTGTCTCGCGGTAGCGGAACTCGGAGGCGATGTCCCAGTCCACGGGGATGCCGGCGAGCTGTTCGAACCAGTATTTGCCCACGAGCCCGGCATAGGCGGCGGTACCGCAGGCGACCATGGCGAGCCGCGGCACGGTGGCGAGATCGAAGGGGAGCTCGGGCATGCGGATGCGGTGATCGCGGGGATCGGCGAAGGTGCGCAGGGTGTCGCCGACGACGGCGGGCTGCTCGAAGATCTCCTTCTCCATGTAGTGGCGGTGGTTCCCCTTGCCGATCAGGGCCCCGGACAGGCTCGTTTGCTGGATCGGCCGCTCCACCCGACGGCCCTCGCGATCGTAGAGCGTCACCCCGGAGCGTCGGAGCACGCCGAGATCCCCCTCCTCGAGATACTGGATGCGTTCGGTGAGAGGGGCCAGGGCGAGCGCGTCGGAGCCCACGTAGATCTCGCCGTCGCCGTAGCCGATGGCGAGGGGGCTGCCGCGTCGCGCGACGACGAGCAGGTCGTTCTCGCCCGCGAACAGCATGACGAGGGCGAAGGCTCCCTCGAGCCTGCTGATGGCGAGCCGTGCCGCCTGCACCGGGTCGTGCCCCTGCTCGAGATGAAGGTTCACGAGCTGGGGCACCGTCTCGGTATCGGTATCCGTCTCGAAGCGGAGCCCCTGCGCTCGGAGCTCGGCGCGCAGCTCGTGGTAGTTCTCGATGATGCCGTTGTGGACCACGGCCACGCCGCCCGCGAGATGGGGATGGGCGTTTTCCTCCGTGGGTGCGCCGTGGGTGGCCCAGCGGGTGTGGCCGATGCCGATCGTCCCGGCAAGCGGATGGCGTTGGAGTTCCGCCTCGAGATTGGCGATCCTTCCTTCGCTTCGCCGACGCTCGATGCGACCGTCGACGAGGGTGGCGATGCCGGCACTGTCGTAGCCCCGGTATTCGAGGCGCTTCAGACCCTCGAGGAGCAACGGCGCGGCGGGTCGCGTTCCGAGGACGGCGATGATTCCACACATCAGGCAATCCTCCGCCCGAGAAGATCGCTGCAGTCATGTCGCCGAGGTTCAGAATGCGGTCCCGCAGGCGTGGACGCAAGGCCGCGCCGCCGCGAGTCACGGTGCGTCGGTACCCGTGGCCGCCTCCAGCCGCGCGATGCGGGCGCGAAGCTTTTCGGCCTCCTGCCGGCGGTCGAGCAGCTGGAGCAGGGCGAGGCGGTTGCGCAGATAGGGGAGAACGGCGGGGTTCTCGGGCCCGTAGGCCTGCTCCGCCGCCTCGAGGGCCCGCGCGGCGCTCTCGGCCGCCTCGCGGTATGCGCCCCGGGCATGCGCGACCGCCGCGAGCGTGGCGAAGACGCGCGCACGCTCGGCGCCGGCCCGGGGATCTTCTTCCGGCAGCAGCCGGAGCGCCTCCTCGAGTCGCGCGCGGGCCTCTTCGAGGGCGCCCGAGGCGGCGAGCACGGTCGCGAGGTTGACGAGGTAGAGCGGACGGTCCGGGTCGTCGGCGGCTGCGGATCCGCCGACCGCGGCCTCGAGCGCGGCGCGGGCACGCGCGAACTCTCCCTCGAGGTAGAGATTGACACCGAGGTCGTTGTGGACGCGGCGGGTTCGTCGATCATCCTCGCCGAAAGCCCCCCGTCTGAGCGCGAGCGCGCGCTCGAGCGGCGCCAGCGCCTCACGGCTGCGCCCGAGCCGGCGCAGCGTCGCCGCGAGATCGACGAGAATGGAAGCGATCTCTTCGGGCGGGGTGTCGCGGTCCGCTTCGCGCACCGCGAGCGCCTTCCGGTAGAGCCGCTCCGCCTCCTCGAGCGCGCCCCTGCGGTAGGCGAGCGCAGCGAGCAGGGTGAGGCTTGCGGCAAGTTCCGGATGATCCTCCCCGAACGCCCGCCGCTGGATCTCGAGCGCGCGTCGTGCCAGCGGCTCGGCCTCCGCCACCCGCCCCTGGCCGGCGAGCACGGCGGCCAGTCCCTGAAGGCTCGATGCGGTATCCGGGTGGTCGCGCCCGAGCGTGCGTTCGCGGACCGCGAGGGCCCGGCGGTGCAGCCTTTCGGCCTGCTCGAGATCTCCGCGGGCGCGTGCAAGCTCCGCCAGGTTCGCGGCAACCTGGGCGGTGGCGGGATCCTCGGGCCCGAGCAGCCGCTCGCGCAGGGCGAGGCTGCGGCGGTAGTATTCCTCGGCCTCCCGAAAGCGCCCGCGCCGATAGGCGAGCCAGCCGAGATTGTTGAGCGCGACCGCGCGCCGCAACATTCCCGCCTCACCCTCGCCCGCGGCCTCGAGCGCCTTGCGGAATGCCTCCTCGGCGCGCCCGAAGGCTTCCGCTTCGATCGCCTCGCTGCCGGCACGCATCGCCTTTTCCCAAGGAGGCGGATCGCCGGCCGGCGGAGCGGCGACCGGCAGCTGCGGCAGAAGCAGCGCGAGGGCGAGGCCGGCAGCAAGGCGCACGAGGGATCTCCGCGGTCCGCGCGAGACTGTCCATTCGCCCCATAGCACGGTCGGCGCCGCAGGAAAGCCGGGATCGCCGTTTCACGTGAAACATTGCGCCCGCACCCGCTGGCGGATATGGGAACGGCCACGAGCCACGGGCCCTTTGCGCCCGGCCAAGGGAGGGAGAGAGAATGAGACGACGTTCGCTGCTCGGCGCCCTGCTGCCGCTTCTCGTGATCGCCTGGACGGGAGCCCAGGCCGGGACGACGCTGCGCATCACCCTGCAGCTGCCGCTCAAGAGCCATCTCGGGCAGAATCTCCTGCTGTTCGAAAAGGAGGTGGAGGAGGCTTCCGGCGGCGAGATCCAGATCGAGATCTACCCCTCCGCCCAGCTGTACAAGGACAAGGAGGTTCCCCAGGCGGTCGGCTCCGGTGCGATCGAGATGGGCGTGGCCTCGCTCACCCGCTTCGCCGGGACGATTCCCGCCGTGGACGTGTTCTATGTGCCCTTCCTGCTCGACAGCCCGGAGCTCGTGCAGGCGGCGATCGCACCGGGATCGCCGATCCGGGCCCCGATCGAGGAGGAGATCCTCAAGACCGGCGCCCGCGTTCTCTGGTGGCAGCCCTACGGCAGCACCATTCTCCTTTCCAAGCAGGCGCCCGTGCGCGGGCCCGCGGACATCCGGGGCAAGAAGGTGCGGGTGTTCGGCAAGACCCTCGGAAAATGGGTCGAGACCGTGGGTGGCAAGCCGGTGCTCACCTCCGGCTCCGAGCAGTTCCTCGCCTATCAGCGGGGCGTGGTGGATATCGGCATGACCGGCATGGTGACGATCCCGGCGCGCAAGCTCGATCAGGTCATGGATGCGGTGACCAAGGTGCCGATCGCCGACATCGAGTTCGTCGTGGTCATCAACGAGAAGCTCTGGCAGGGGCTCACGGAGGATCAGCGCCGCATCCTCGCGCAGGCCGCGGCCAGGGCCGAGGAGGACGTGCGCGCCAAGATCGCCCTCATGGAGCAGGAGGCGGAGGCGTACGCGAAGTCGAAGGGCATGACGGTCTACACGCCGACCGCCGAAGAGATGGCCGCCTGGCGGCAGGCGAGCGAGCCGATGTTCGCCTGGTTCGCGGACCACGGTGGGGATCTCGGGCGCCGGCTCGTCGAGGAGGCCCAGAAGCTCCGCGCCGGCCTCGAGAAGCCGTAGCGGCGCGAGGGGCAGCCCCGGAGCCCGAAGCGTGCGCATCTTCCTGCGCACCGTCGATCTCCTGGCGGAAGGCGCCGGCTGGCTGTTCTTCGCGGTCGGCGCCATGCTCGCCTACGAGGTCGTGATGCGCTACTTCTTCAATGCGCCCACCATCTGGGCCGAGGAGCTCGCGCGCCTCGCCCAGGTGTGGGCCACCTGGCTGGCGGCGGCTCATCTCCTCCGATCGCGACGCCTGATCGCCGTCGGCGTCCTCCAGTCCCGCCTCTCCATCCACTGGCGGCGCCTGGTAAGCTTCTTCAATCTCCTCGTCATCGCGACCTTTTCGGCCACCGCGGTCTTCTACGGCCTGCTCCTGCTCGAGGACAGTCTGAAGCTGGGCCGGAGAACGGCGACCATGCTCGATCTGCCCCTCTGGCTGGCGCAGGCGGCGGTTCC
>CAZHHU010000024.1:5461-24372 GCA_964532215.1 uncultured Geminicoccaceae bacterium | reverse complement strand
CGGCGTCGGACGGGACCTCTTCGAGGCGGTCCAGGCCTGGGTCGGCCACTGGCCGGGCGGGCTCGCCGTCGCCACGATCATTTCCTGCGCCCTCTTCGCCGCCATATCGGGAAGCTCGGTCGCCACCGCGGCCACCATCGGCACCGTGGCCATTCCGGAGATGATCGCCCGCGGCTATGAACGACGCTTCGTGCTCGGGCTGCTCGCCGCCGGCGGTACCCTCGGCATTCTCATCCCGCCCTCCATTCCCATGATCCTCTACGGGGTCGTCACCGAGGAGAGCATCGTCGACCTTTTCCTCGCCGGCGTCGGACCCGGCATCGCGCTCGCCGGCCTGTTCGTGCTCTATGCCATGGCCCGGGCCGCCTTCGGCGGCGGCTACCGCCCCTCGCCCCGCGCCTCCTGGCAGGAGCGGCGACGGGCGAGCCTGCGGGCGCTGCCCACGGGCCTGCTCGCCCTCATCGTCGTGGGCGGGCTCTACCTCGGCGCCTTCACCCCGACCGAGGCCTCGGCGGTGGGCTTCGCCGGCGCCCTGCTGCTCACGACCCTCGGCCTCAGACGCCTCTCCTGGCGCATGCTCGTCGAGGCCGTGCGCGAGAGCATGCAGACCACGGTGACCATCTTTCTCATCCTCGCGGGCGCCCGCATCTTCGGCAAGGCCATCACCCTCTACCGCATTCCCCAGGATCTCTCGGCGGTGCTCATCGCGAACTTCGACAGCGCGGGACCGTTCGTCGCCGTGGTGAGCATCGTGCTGCTCGTCATGGGCTGCTTTCTCGAAGCCCTGTCGATGCTCATCCTCATGATGCCGATCCTCCACCCCGCCCTGCTGCCTCTCGGCATCGATCCCATCTGGTTCGGGGTGTTCTTCGTCATCCTCATCGAATGCGCGCTCATCACGCCGCCGGTCGGCCTCAACCTCTTCGTCATCCAGGCGGTGGCGCGAACCCGCCTCGCCGAGGTCGCCGGTGGCGTCTGGCCGTTCGTGCTCATCATGCTCGCCGCCGTGTGGCTGCTCTATCTCTTCCCCGAGCTCGCACTGGCCATCCCCTTCGGTCTGTGAGGTCGTCATGTCCGGGACCGCCCGCCTGCGTGAACTGCTGGCCCGCCCGGGGCTCCTGCTCATGCCCTGCTGCTTCGATGCCCTCTCCGCGCGGCTCATCGAAGAGGCCGGCTTTGCCCTCACCTTCCTGAGCGGCTTCGCCGTCTCGGCGAGCCGGCTCGCGCTGCCGGATGCGGGCCTGATCTCCTTCTCCGAGATGCGCGATGAGGCCTGGAACGTCTGCCGGGCGGTATCGATCCCCGTGCTCGTGGACGGCGATACCGGCTACGGCAATGCGGTCAACGTTCAGCGCACGGTGCGGGAATACGCGGCGCTCGGCGCGGCTGCGGTGATGATCGAGGACCAGGAGTGGCCGAAGCGATGCGGCCATGTCGCGGGAAAGCGCGTCGTCGCGTTCGAGGAAGCCGTGGCCCGGATCCGTGCCGCCTGCGACGCGCGCGCGGCGGGCGCCGACATCCTCATCCTCGCCCGCACCGATGCCCGCGCCACCCACGGCATGGAGGAGGCGCTGCGGCGCATCCGCGCCTTCGACGAGGCCGGCGCCGACATCCTCTTTCTCGAGGGCCCGGAGACGGTGGAGGAGATGCGCGCCTTTCGCCGCAGCACCGAACGCCCGGTGCTCGCCAACATGGTGGAAGGAGGTGTGACGCCGCTCCTGCCGCCCCGGGAGCTCGAGCGGCTCGGCTTCGACATCGTCGCCTACCCCCTCACCCTCCTCTCCGCGGCCGTGCGCGCCATGCGGGAGGTCCTCGAGCTGCTCGCGGCCGGCGGCGATCCGCGGCCGTCGCTGCTTCCCTTCGAAGAGCTGAGGACAGTCGTCGGCTTCGGTGAATACGAACGCCGGGCGGCACGCTATCGCGCCTGACCGCCGTTCGCAGGCTGGCGACCGCCGGCCTGCGGGCCCACATACCGCGCGCGACGGACGGCATGCGGGGAGGAGGGATGAGCGACGCCGCACGCTGGACCGTGGAGCGCGTCGAACTGCGCACGCGCCCCGTCCGCTTCCGCCTGCCGTTCGGCTTCGGCGGCATCCGCCTCGTCGAGGCCCGCCAGCTGTTCCTGTTCGCCCTGCTGCGGCGCGAGGGGGACGGGGCGCGGGTGACGGGGGCTTCCGCGGACCTGCTCCTGCCCCGCTGGCTGGACAAGCGGTCGGGGGTGGCGGCCGACAGGGCGCTGCGCGAACTTCTCGGGATGCTCCGCCTGGTGCGGGAGGTGGCGCCCGGACTCGAGCCCGGCACCATCTTCGATCTTGCCACCGACATGGGCCGCTGCCTCCTGCAACGGGCCGACCGCGCCCGGGTGCCGCGTCTCGTCGCGAGCTTCGCCGGTGCCCAGTTCGAGCGCGCGCTTACCGATGCGCTCTGCCGCCTCGAGGGGATCGCGATGTTCGAGGCGGTGCGCCGCAACCGGCTCGGCATCGATGGCCGCCGCACGCCCGATCTCGCGGATTTCGATCTTGCGGGCTTCCTCGCGGGGCTGCGACCGCGGCGGCGGATCTGGCTGCGTCACACCGTCGGGCTCGAGGATCCTCTCGAAGACGAGCGCGCGCCCGGTTCGCTTGTCCGCGTGATCGCCGAAACCGCGCCGCGCTTCTTCAAGATCAAGCTGCGCGGCGAGGTGGAGGCCGATCTCGCGCGGATCGAGCGGGTGGCCGCGGTCCTCGACCGGCGCGTGGCGCCCTATGCCATCACCCTCGATGGCAACGAGGCCTTCGACCCGCAGACGCTCGGGGCCTTCCTCGAGGGCCTTCTGGCCTCGCGGCGTCTCGAGCGTCTTCGCGCCTCGCTGCTCTATCTCGAGCAGCCGGTGCCGCGCGAGCTCACGGAGACGGCCGGGCTTGCCGCCGTCTCCGCGCCTCTTGCGCTCGTGCTCGACGAGGGGGACGGCGACGACGATGCCTTTCCCCGCGCCTTCGCCCACGGCTGGCGCGGGGTGACGGTGAAGGCCGCGAAGGGGTTCTTCCGCGCCCTCCTCAACGCGGCGCGGGTTGCGCGCTGGAACCGGGAAGCCGGGCAGCGCCGCGCCTTCCTCACTTCCGAGGATCTCACCACCCAGCCCGGCCTCGCCCTGCAGCAGGATCTCGCCCTCGCCGCCCTTCTCGGCTGTGTTCACAGCGAGCGCAACGGGCACCATTTCACCGGCGACATGCAGGGCGCCCCGGCGGAGGAGAAACGGGCCTTCGCCGCGCACCACCCCGACCTCTATCGGTTGTGCGAGGGAAGGATCGAGCTCCGCATCCGGCTCGGCCGCCTCGAGCTCGGCTCGCTCGACTGCCCGGGTTTCGCGGCCGCGGTGCTGCCGGATCGGGCATGGATGGATCCGCTCGAGAACGAGGTCTGAGCCATGGCCGATGTGCGCAGACTCGCCCTCAATCTCGCCACCCTGCGCGAGCAGTGCGGATTCGGCGAAGCGGTGGCGCTGTGTGCGCGCTTCGGAATCCACGCCGTCGCGCCCTGGGTGGATCAGCTGCAGCGCTTCGGGCTCAGGGAAGCGGTACGGATGCTGCGCGACTGCGGCATGGAGGTGACGAGCTACTGCCGCGGCGGCATGTTCACGGCGTCCACGGCCCAGGAACGGCGGCAGCGGATCGAGGACAACCGGCGGCGGATCGAGGAAGCGGCGATGCTCGGCGCCGGCTGTCTTCTTCTCGTCTGCGGCGGTCTGCCGCCGCAGTCCAGGGATCTCGAGGGTGCCCGCCACATGGTCGAGGACGGGATCGCGGCGATCATCGACGATGCCGCGGGCGCGGGCGTGCGCCTCGCGATCGAGCCCCTCCATCCCATGTATGCGGCCGAGGGTTCGGTCGTCGCCACCCTCGAGCAGGCGCTCGACATCTGCGACGCCTTCGGGCCCGGGGCTCCGATCGGGGTCATGGTGGACGTCTACCACTGCTGGTGGGATCCCGGACTCGAGCGGCAGATCGCCCGCGCCGGGCGGGAGCGGCTGCTCGGTTTCCAGATCTCCGACTGGCTCGTTCCGACCCGCGGGCGCCCGTTCGATCGCGGCATGCCGGGCGAGGGGGTGATCGACATCCCCCGCATCCGCAGCCGGCTCGAGGAAGCGGGCTACGAGGGGTTCCACGAGCTCGAGGTGCTGTCGGCGGAGCGCTGGTGGCGGCGCGATCCGGTCGAGGTGCTGCGCGCGGCGGTGGAGCGTCACGCCCTCTTCTGCTGAGCGCGGGGTCTGCCTGTTTCACGTGAAACAGAGATGGTGGCCGCGGGCGCGGAGCTGCGCTATGTGCTGCCGGGGAGAGCGTTCGTGACGAGAGAGCCCGATCGCGGAAGCGGACCCGACGACGGGGAAGGGCGCCGCATCGCGGCGGGGCGGCGGCTGTTCGCACGGCCCGTCCGCTTCCTGCTGGGCGCGGCCGAACACGGGCAGCTGCCCGCGACGCAGCTGCCCGAGATCGCCTTCGCCGGTCGCTCCAACGTCGGCAAGTCCTCGCTTCTCAACGCGCTTCTCGGCCGCAGGCAGCTCGCCCGCACCTCGCGCACTCCCGGTCGCACGCAGGAGCTCAACTTCTTCGAGCTCGACGGCAGGCTGCTCCTCGTCGACCTTCCGGGCTACGGCTATGCTCAGGCGCCGAAGGCGCGGGTGGAGGCCTGGACGCGGCTGGTGCGGGACTATCTGCGCGGGCGTCCCAACCTGCTGCGCGTCTGCCTGCTCATCGACGCCCGCCGCGGCATCGGCACGCGCGATCTGGAGATCATGGATCTTCTCGCCGAGGCGGCGGTGCCCTTCCAGATCGTGCTCACCAAATGCGACCTCCTGAAACCGGTCGAGCTCGAGACGCGCGTGGCCGGGCTCCGCAGCTTCGCGAGAAGGCGGCGCGCGGCCGTGCCGGAGCCGATCGCGACCAGCGCCCGCACCGGCCTCGGCATCGCCGAACTCCGCGCCTCACTGGCCGAACTGCTGCGGGACAGCCGGGAGCAGGCGGCATGAGCGCCCAGCATGTGTCGGAGGAGATGCGGCGCGTCGCCCGCACCCTCATCGAGGCCCTGCCCTACATGCGCCGCTACAGCGGAGCGACCTTCGTGATCAAGTACGGCGGGCACGCCATGGGCGAGGCGGATCTCGCCCGCGATTTCGCCCGCGACGTGGTGCTTCTCAAGCAGGTGGGCATCAACCCCATCGTCGTGCACGGCGGCGGGCCCCAGATCAAGGCCATGCTCGACCGCCTGCGTATCGAGAGCGCGTTCGTGGACGGCCTGCGGGTCACCGACGCGCGCACGGTCGAGATCGTCGAGATGGTCCTCGCCGGGCGCATCAACAAGGAGATCGTGGCCGCGATCCAGGCCGCCGGCGGCAAGGCCGTGGGCATCTGCGGCAAGGACGCGCGCCTCATCCGGGCGCGCCGGCTGCGTCACCGCCGCAGGGATCCGGAGAGCAACATCGAGCGGGTCGTCGATCTCGGCTATGTCGGCGAGCCCGAGGAGATCGACCGCACCATTCTCGACGTGCTCGCGGGAAGCGAGATCATCCCGGTGGTCGCCCCCATCGGCTACGGTCCCGAAGGCGAGACCTACAACATCAATGCCGATGTGGCGGCGGGAGCGATCGCCGCCGCCACGCGCGCCCGCCGGCTGCTCATGCTCACCGACGTGGCGGGGGTGCTCGACGATGCGGGCCGGCTGCTTTCCTGGCTCACGGTCGAGGAAGCGCGGCGGCTCATCACCGCCGGGATCGTGCGCGGCGGCATGATCCCCAAGCTCGAGACCTGCCTGCGGGCGGTGGAGAACGGCGTCGGGGCGGCGACGATCCTCGATGGGCGGATCCCCCATGCGGTGCTGCTCGAGATCTTCACCGAGCACGGCATCGGCACGCAGATCCGCGAGCAGGCACGCAGCTGAGGGCGAAACGGCTCACTCCCCGAGAAGGCCGCGCTCGAGCAGCGCGGATGTGTGCGCGAGGGCACCGCGCCGCACCACGGTGCGGACCCGCGCCGCGGTCTTGCAGGGGCCGCGCATGGTCATGCAGCTGTGGGTCGCATCGAGCATGACGAACACCCCCTCCGGCTCCAGCACCCGCTCGAGGACTTCCGCGATCTCCTGGGTGAGACGTTCCTGGATCTGAAGCCGGCGCGCGAGGACGTCCACGAGTTCGGCGAGATGCCCTACGCCCACGAGCCGTCCGGCGGCGATGAAGGCGACCGTGGCGGTGCCGAAGAACGGCGCCAGGTGATGTTCGCAGTGCGAGAAGAAGCTCGCCTTCCTGAGCACGACGAGCTGCCCCCGGGCGTCTCCGGCCGGCAGGGGCTCGCCGAGGGCCTGCACGGGATCGCGGCCGTAGCCGGAGACATACTCGCCCCAGGCCTCGATCACCCGCCGCGGCGTATCTGCGAGGCCTTCGCGGTGCGGGTCCTCTCCGAGATAGGCGATCAGGGTCGCGACGGCGCGCTCCGCCTCCTCGCGCGTGGGCCGCATGCGCTTCTTCCCTTCTCCGGGCCGTCTCCGCGATAGCGCGATCCGCCTCCTTCGGGCAATGCCGGGAAGCCCCCGCGCAACGAGAGGCCCGCGCGAACGTTCATGCAGACCGCGCCCCGCAGGCGCGGGCTCCGGGCAGCGCCAACGGAGGGAACGGGCGGGATCGCGACGTATGGCCAAGGCCGGCTTCTCTGCCCGGGAAAATGGTCGGAGTGGGGCGATTCGAACGCCCGACCCCCGCCTCCCGAAGGCGGTGCTCTACCAGGCTGAGCTACACTCCGCGAGGGCTTCTATAGTGCCGGGTGCGGTCAGCGGCAAGGGCATCCCGCCGCCTCGGGCGGCGCGAAGAGGCGGATACGTCTCAGCCCCGGCCATCGCCTGCAGCCGGCTCAGGATCGGCGGGATAGGGCGGCTTCTCGTAGCCCGCCGGGGAGAGGGTGAAGATCTCCACGCCCTCCTCGGTGACGCCGACCGTGTGTTCGAACTGGGCCGAAAGCGAACGGTCGCGGGTCACCGCGGTCCAGCCGTCCTTGAGCACCTTGACCGCGGCACCGCCGGCATTGATCATCGGCTCGATGGTGAAGATCATCCCGGGCTGCAGGACGAGTCCTTCGCCCGCTCTGCCGAAGTGACGGACCTCCGGCGGCTGGTGGAATTCGCGGCCGATGCCGTGGCCCACGAACTCCCGTACCACCGCAAAGCGGTTGCGCTCCGCCACCCGCTGAATGGCACAGCCGACATCGCCCAGCGTCGCCCCGGGACGTACGGCGTGGATCCCCGCCCACATGGCTTCGAAGGTGACTTCGACCAGCCGGCGGCCCTTGACCGGCACCTTCCCGGGATCGCCGACATAGAACATGCGGCTGGTATCGCCGTACCAGCCGTCGAGGATCACCGTGACGTCGATGTTCAGAATGTCTCCCGGACGCAGGATCTTGTCGTCGCTCGGAATGCCGTGATTGACGACGTGATTGACGGAAATGCAGCAGCTCTTGGGATAGCCCCGATAGCCCAGGGTTGCCGGAATGCCTCCGTGGTCGCGGATGAAGGTGTCGATCAGCCGGTCGAGCGCGCCCGTGCTCACCCCCGGGCGCACGAAGGGGGTGATGTAGTCGAGCGTCAGGGCCGCGAGATGTCCGGCCCGCCGCATCGCCGGGAAGGACTCGGCGGGGTCGGGAATCGGCACCGGCTTGCCGGTTCCGCCCTTGTCGATCACGACCTCGCTCTTCTTCATCATGCCACGGACCAACGGTTGCCGGCGAGGACCTCGGGGTTGAGCAGGCGCCCCTCGCCCGGCGCTTCCCCTCTCCACAGTCGCAGGATGTTCTCCGCACAGACCGCCGCCATGCGGCGGATCGAATCGTCGCTCAGCCCCGCCACATGCGGGGTGAGCACGACGTTCTCCATGCCGAGAAGCGGCGAATCGCGAAGCGGTTCGACGGCGAACACATCGAGACCCGCGCCCGCGATGCGTCCCTCTTCGAGGGCGCGAACGAGCGCCTGCTCGTCCACGAGCCCGCCCCGCGCCGTGTTGATGAGATAGGATCCGGGGCGCATCAGGGAAAGTCGCCGCGCGTCCAGGAAGCGCTCGGTCTCGGGCGTAAGCGGCAGATGCAGCGACACGAATTCGGCCTCCGCGAGCAGCCGCTCGAGCGGCACGAGCTCGCATCCGAGATGGGCCACCGTCTCGGCATCGAGAGCCGGATCCGAGACCAGAATCCGCATCGCGAACGCCTTGCAGCGCTTGGCGAGCGCGCGGCCGATGCGCCCGAAGCCGACGATTCCGACCGTGCGCCCGTAGAGACCGACATGAGCATGCCGCCGCCATGCGCCCCGGCGCAGGTCACGGTCGTAGACCGCAATCTGCTGGGCGAGCGCGGCCATGAGGGCGAAGGCGTGGTCGGCGACGGCCTCGTGATTGGCGCCGAAGGCCATCACCACCGCGACCCCGCGGCGCGTCGCGGCGTCGAGATCGATGGCATCGTAGCCGACACCGAAGCGGGCGATGATGCGCAGCCCCGGGGCGGCCGCGAACACCCGCTCGGTGTAGGGCTCCATGCTCGCGATGGTGGCCACGACCCCCTCGAGGCGGCTGATGAGCTCCTCCTCGGACAGATTGCGGTCGAGCTCGTTGAAGCTGAGGGTGAACCCCGCTTCCTCGAGCGGGCGCAGGAGCTCGCGGCGGCGGGCGAGGATCGGCACCGCCACGAGCACGCGCTTTATTTCCGTGCGCGATGTCTCGAGCGGCCGCAGACGTCGCCTTCGATGTCGCGCCAGCAGAGGCTCGAGCTCCCGCGCGAGCGCCCGCGCAAGCGGGCCCTCGAGATAGGCGCAGGCGGCCTCCGCGCTCGCAAAGTCGAGACGCAGCAGGAGACTGCCATCTTCGGCCGACTCGAGGAGCTCCGCTTCGCGAAGGCCTGCGAGCCGGGAGCCGAGCTGCCGGGCCCGCAGGCCGAGCTGCTCGCGCACCGCGGCGCGGGTTTCGGGCCGCGGCAGGCACTCCTCGAGGACGGTGAAGCTCCGCACCGACATGGGCGTCCCGATCCCGATGCCCTGGCTGCGGGCAGTTAACGCCTGCGCCGCAGCGGGACAAGCGCCAGCGGCGGCCGTGCAGCGCAGCCTCGAAGCGGCAGGGCGTCGGCCTCAGGCGTCGGAATCGGAGGCGCGCTCCGGCTTGTCCGCTTGCGCGGTTCCGATGCGGAGATGGAGACGATCCCGGGCGGCACCCGCACGGCGCGGCCGGGGAGCGGTTTCGACCGGTGCCACGGCCGCATCCGTGACCGCAGCACCCTCGCCCGCCGGCTCGCGCGTTCCGCGGTCGACACCGCCGTTCGCCGCCGGCGTGCTCGTGCTCGCGGCGAGCGAAAGGGCGAGCTGGCGCAGCTTTTCCGCCGAGACCGGGCGTGCTTCCGCGGCTGCCGGCGTGGTGCTCGCCTCCGCCGTGGCGCTCTCCTCACCGAGCATGGCCTCGGCATCGGCGACGGTGAGCTTGAGCCGCGCGAGCTGCTCGAAGAACTCCTCGCGATGGGCCGGAGAGAGGCGATCGACGGCGCGCTCCGAGACGAGACGCTCGGCCTGGGCGAGGATGTTGCGGGCATGCACGATCTGCCCGGAGGCCTTGACGTTGCCTGCGAGAACCTGGGCGAGCGCCTTGGTTGCCGGCTGAATGAGCGGCAGCAGCTCGGCCGGCGACTGGGGAAGCCTCCGGCCACCTTCGCGGTTTCGCCTGCCTCCCTTGGGACGGCGCTTGCCCCGTCGGAACGGAAACATGGGCTTGACTTTCATTCCCTGCTCGGTTGCGGACTTCGGACCGGCCGGAGAGAGGTACGGCTGACGCTCTCGGGCCGACGACGTTCGCTCTGCGGAAGGCTCGGTGCCGATGGTCGTCAACTTCAAAGGCGGGCGCCACCCGCCGCAGGCGCCTTCCACGCTCCCCGCACCGCCCGCCGGACGCGACCGCCGGGGACCCACGACGATGTGCTGCTACGGGCTCCGGGGTTTCGGCTTAACAAGTAACGATCGGCACCACTTTTTCAACCCGAAAAAGAATCGCCCCGGGCCATGCCCCGCGCGGCCGGCGCGGGGTCCCTTGCGCCGCATCGCGCGATGGTGAACGCGGGGTCGCTCCGCGAAGGCCGCCGTGCCGCACCCGCTGACCCTTGTATCGCGAGGGTGCCGGGGCTACACAGCTGGTATCCGCTCGCCGTTTTCCGGCCGCAAGGGATCGCAGTTCTCCATGACACGAAAGAAGATCGCGCTCGTCGGGGCGGGGCAGATCGGCGGCACGCTGGCCCATCTCGCCGCCATGAAGGAGCTCGGCGATGTCGTGCTGTTCGACATCGTCGAGGGAATGCCGCAGGGCAAGGCGCTCGATATCGCCGAGAGCGGCCCGGTTGCGGGCTTCAATGCCGCCATCACCGGCACCAACGACTATGCCGCGCTCGAGGGCGCGGATGTGGTCATCGTGACCGCAGGCATTCCGCGCAAGCCGGGCATGAGCCGCGACGATCTGCTCCATACCAACGCCGGGATCATCAGCACCGTCGCCACAGAGATCGGCCGCCGCTGCCCGCAGGCCTTCGTCATCGTCATCACCAACCCGCTCGATGCCATGGTCTGGGTGATGCAGAAGGTCTCCGGGCTTCCCACCCGCATGGTCTGCGGCATGGCGGGGGTGCTCGATTCCGCCCGCTTCCGCTACTTCCTCGCCGAGGAGTTCGGGGTCTCGGTAGAGGACGTCACCGCCTTCGTGCTCGGCGGTCACGGCGACAGCATGGTCCCCCTCGTTCGCTATTCCACGGTGGCGGGCATTCCCGTGCCCGATCTCCTGCGCATGGGCTGGACGACGCAGGAGCGCATCGACGCCATCGTCCAGCGCACCCGCGACGGCGGGGCGGAAATCGTCAAGCTGCTCGGAAGCGGCTCGGCCTTCTACGCGCCCGCCCACGCCGCGATCCAGATGGCCGAAAGCTACCTCCGGGATCAGAAGCGGGTGCTGCCCTGCGCCGCCTGGCTCTCGGGCGAGTACGGCATCGAGGGGCTCTATGTCGGGGTGCCGGTGGTCATCGGCAAAGGCGGCATCGAGCGGGTGATCGAGATCGAGCTCACCGCCGAGGAGCGGGAAGCCTTCATGCGCTCGGCGGAGGCCGTGCGCCGGCTGTGTGAGGCGGTGCGCCTCTAGTCGGCGGCAACCCCAGCGAAGGTCGAAGGATGAACATTCACGAATATCAGGCGAAGGCGCTGCTGCGCGAACACGGCGTTGCGGTGCCGGCGGGGCGGGTCGCCTACACGCCCGAGGAGGCCGAGGAGGCGGCGCGGCAGATCGGCGGCGAACTCTGGGTCGTGAAGGCCCAGATCCACGCCGGCGGGCGCGGCAAGGCGGGCGGCGTGAAACTCGCCCGCTCGCTCGAGGAAGTGCGCCAGTTCGCACAGGCGCTCCTGGGTTCGCGCCTCGTCACGCCCCAGACCGGTCCCGAAGGGCGGATCGTCAAGCGCGTGCTCGTCGAGCAGGGCTGCGCCATCGCGCGCGAGCTCTACCTCGGCTGTCTCGTCGATCGCGGCAGCGGACGGGTGACCCTGATGGGCTCGACGGAAGGCGGCGTCGAGATCGAGGAGGTCGCGGCCCGCAGCCCCGAAAAGATCCTGCGCGTCGGCGTCGATCCCGCGACCGGCTTCATGCCCCACCACGGCCGCGAACTCGCCTTCGGGCTCGGCCTCGGAGGCGCGCTGCTGCGCAGGGCGGTGGCCTTCATGAAGGGGGTGCACGACTGCTTCGTCGCCCGCGATGCCAGCCTCGTGGAGATCAACCCGCTGGTGGTCACCGATGGGGACGAGCTGGTCGCGCTCGATGCCAAGATGAGCTTCGACGACAACGCCCTCTTCCGGCGCCCGGAGATCCTGGAGCTCCGGGACCTCGACGAGGAGGACCCGATGGAGATCGAGGCGAGCCGGCACGAACTCGCCTACATCAAGCTCGACGGCAACATCGGCTGCATGGTCAACGGTGCCGGCCTCGCCATGGCGACCATGGACATCATCAAGCTCTATGGCGGCGAGCCGGCCAATTTCCTCGATGTCGGCGGCGGTGCGAGCAAGGACAAGGTGGCCGCCGCCTTCCGCCTGCTGCTGTCGGATCCCCACGTCGAGGCGGTGCTCGTCAACATCTTCGGCGGCATCATGCGCTGCGACGTGATCGCCGAAGGCATCGTGGCGGCGGCGCGCGAAGTCAACCTCAACGTGCCGCTGGTGGTGCGGCTCGAGGGCACGAATGTGGAGCTCGGCAAGAAGATCCTGCAGCAGTCGGGGCTCGCCATCATCCCCGCGAGCGATCTCGCTGATGCCGCCGCCAAGGTCGTTCAAGCCGTCGAGAAGGTCTCCTGATGTCGATCCTCGTCGACCGCGACACCCGCGTCATCTGCCAGGGGATCACGGGCGCCCAGGGCACCTTCCACTCCGAACAGGCCATCGCCTACGGTACCCGGATGGTCGGCGGCGTGACCCCGGGCAAGGGGGGCACGACGCACCTCGGCCTTCCCGTGTTCGATACCGTGAAGGAGGCGGTACGCGAGACCGGCGCCGATGCGACCGTCATCTACGTGCCCGCGCCCTTTGCCGCCGATGCCATCCTCGAAGCGGTGGAGGCCGAGGTGCCCCTCATCGTCTGCATCACCGAGGGGATTCCGGTCCTCGACATGGTGCGGGTGAAGCGGGTGCTCAGGGGCGCGCGCTCGCGGCTCATCGGCCCCAACTGCCCCGGAGTGATCACGCCGGGCGCCTGCAAGATCGGGATCATGCCCGGACACATCCACGAGCCCGGGCGGGTCGGCATCGTCTCCCGTTCCGGGACCCTCACCTATGAGGCCGTATGGCAGACGACCCGTCTCGGCCTCGGCCAGTCCACCTGCGTCGGCATCGGCGGCGACCCGGTCAAGGGAACCGAGTTCATCGAGATCCTCGAACTCTTCCTCGAGGATCCGCAGACCGAAGCCATCGTGCTCATCGGCGAGATCGGCGGCACCGCCGAAGAGGAGGCGGCGGCCTTTCTCGCCGCCCATCCGAAACGCAAGCCCACGGCCGCCTTCATCGCCGGCCGCACCGCACCGCCCGGGCGGCGCATGGGCCATGCCGGGGCGATCATCTCCGGCGGGCGGGGCGGCGCCGAGGAGAAGATCCGCGTGCTGCGCGAGGCGGGCATCGTGGTGGCCGAAAACCCGGCCAAGATCGGCGAAGCGGTGGTCGAGGCGCTGGGTGGCTGAACCGCGCGCGGCGTGGATGTGGGCGGGAGGCGCATTAACTATGTCTTAAAACGCTTGTGTCCTTCCTTTCACCGCTGGCCCCGGAGGTGGTGAAGCATGGCGACCCGGCTCGAGCTGGAGGAGAGTTCCTTCCTCTACGGCGGCAATGCCGCCTTCATCGAGGAGATGTTCGCCCGCTATCTCGAGAACCCCGAACGCGTCGATCCGAGCTGGCGCCGCTTCTTCGATGCGCTTGACGGCGAGAATCGCGGCCTCTTCCTGCGCATGCGCGAGGCGCTGAAGCCGCGCCCCCGCCTGCCCGGGCCGCCCGCCAATCTCAACCGCCCGCTCGCCCCGGGGCTCGAGGATGCGGCGACGCGCCGTCTCATCCGCGACCACCTGCGGGTGATCATGCTCATCCGCGCCTACCGGGTGCGCGGCCATCTCATCGCCGATCTCGATCCCCTCGGTCTCGTGCGCCGCGAACATCACCCGGAACTCGATCCCAGGAACTACGGCTTCGGAGACGAGGACTGGGAGCGCGAATTCTACCTCGACTACGTGCTCGGCCTCGAGAAGGCGAGCCTGCGCACGATCATGGAGGTGCTGCGGAAGACGTACAGCGGCACCGTCGGCGTCGAGTTCCTGCACATCCAGAACCCGGAGGAGAAGAGCTGGATCCAGACCCGGATCGAGGGCACCGGCGGGGTGTACGACACGAACCCCGAGGAAAAGCGGGAGATCCTGCGCCTGCTCACCGCCACCGAGGCCTTCGAGACCTTCCTCCACCGCAAGTTCCCGGGCACGAAGCGCTTCGGCATCGACGGCGGCGAGAGCACCATGGCCGCCGTCGAGACCCTGATCCGCACCGCCGCCTCGCTGGGGGCGGAGGAGATCGTCATCGGCATGCCGCACCGCGGGCGGCTCAACCTGCTCGCGAACATCATGGGCAAGCCGTACACGGCGATCCTTTCCGAGTTCCAGGGCGAGGCGCTGCCCGACCAGGTGCTCGGCTCGGGCGATGTCAAGTACCACCTCGGCACCTCGACGGACCGCGTCATGCCCGACGGGCGCAGGGTCCATCTCTCGCTCACCCCCAACCCCTCCCATCTCGAGGCGGTGGATCCGGTGGTCATGGGCAAGGTGCGGGCGAAACAGCGCCTGCGCGGAGACGGCGAGCGGGCGCGGGTGTGGGGGCTGTTGCTGCACGGCGATGCCGCCTTCATCGGCCAGGGCGTCGTCCATGAGACGCTCGAGATGTCGCAGCTGCGCGGCTACCGCGTGGGGGGCACGGTCCACGTCATCATCAACAACCAGATCGGCTTCACCACGAGCCCGGCGTATGCCCGCAGCTCCCCCTATCCCTCGGATGTGGCGCGGGGCGTCCAGTGCCCGGTGTTCCACGTCAACGGCGACGATCCCGTGGCGGTGGTGCAGGTGGCGAAGCTCGCCGCCGAGTATCGCCAGCGTTTCAAGAAGGACGTGGTGATCGATCTCTGGTGCTACCGGCGCCACGGCCACAACGAGAGCGACGAGCCGAGCTTCACCCAGCCCCTCATGTACAAGCGGATCGCGCGCCATCCGACGGTCCGCCAGCTCTACGCCCAGAGGCTCGAGCGCGAGGGCGTGATCCGGCCCGGCGAAGCCCAAGAGATGCTCGATTCCTGCTTTGCCGAGCTGGAGGCGGCCTATGAGGCGAGCCGCGGCTACCGCAACAACAAGGCGGACTGGCTCGAGGGGGCCTGGAAGGGGCTCGCTCCGGCACCCGAGGTCTACACCCGCGGCGACACGGCGGTGGCGGTGGAACGGCTGCGTGCGCTCGGTCTCCGGATGACCGAGCTGCCCGAAGGGTTCGACGTTCATCCCCGGCTGCGCCGCGTCATCGGCCACCGGCGCAGGGCGATCGAGCGCGGCGAGGGCATCGACTGGGCGACGGCGGAGCACCTTGCCTTCGCGACCCTGCTCACCGAGGGCTTCCCGGTCCGCCTCTCGGGTGAGGATGTGGGCCGCGGCACCTTCTCCCAGCGCCACGCCATCATCGTCGATCAGACGAGCGAGGCGCGGTACGTGCCCCTCGCCCATCTGGCACCCGATCAGGCGCCGGTCGAGATCGTCGACAGCATGCTCTCGGAGGAGGGGATCCTCGGCTTCGAATACGGCTATTCGCTCGCCGATCCCAACTGTCTCGTGATCTGGGAGGCGCAGTTCGGCGACTTCGCGAACGGCGCCCAGGTGTACTTCGATCAGTTCCTGAGCTCGGGCGAGAGCAAGTGGCTGCGGATGTCCGGCCTCGTCTGCTTCCTCCCCCACGGCTACGAGGGACAGGGGCCCGAACACAGCTCCGCGCGCATCGAGCGTTTCCTGCAGCTCTACGCCGAGCGCAACATGCAGATCGTCAACTGCACCACGCCCGCGAACTTCTTCCACGTCCTGCGGCGCCAGCTGCACCGCAACTTCCGCAAGCCGCTCATCTGCTTCACGCCGAAGTCGCTGCTGCGCCACCGCCGCTGCGTCTCCACGCTTGCGGAGATGGGGCCGGGAACGAGCTTCCACCGCATCCTCTGGGAGCGACCGCCGGGCGAGGCCGATCGCCAGGTCGAGCGGGTCATCCTGTGCTCGGGCAAGATCTTCTACGAACTCCAGGACATGCGCGAGGAGCTCGGGCTCGACGGGCGGGTGGCGCTCGTGCGTCTCGAGCAGCTCGCCCCCTTCCCCGAAGAGGCGCTCACCGAGGAGCTCGCGCGCTATCCGGAGGACGCCGTCTATCTCTGGTGCCAGGAGGAGCCCCGCAACATGGGGGCCTGGTTCTTCGTCGCACCCCGGATCGAGAACATCATGCACAAGCTCGAAAAGAGCCAGGCCCGACTTTCCTATGCCGGCCGCAACCCCAGCGCCGCCACCGCGACCGGCTTCCTCGCCCAGCATGAGCGGGAGCAGCGCCGGCTGCTCGAGGACGCGTTCCGGCTGGGCCCCGGCGAGCGGTCGATGGGAGAAGAGGAATGACCGTGGAGATCAGGGTCCCGACCCTGGGCGAGTCGGTGAGCGAGGCGACGATCGCCCGCTGGATGAAGAAGCCGGGCGAGTTCGTCGCCCGCGACGAGCCCGTGGTCGAGGTGGAGACGGACAAGGTCAACCTCGAGATCCCGGCGCCTGCCGCGGGGCGTCTCACCGAGATCCTGGCGCCCGAGGGAACGGACGTCGAGGTCGGCGCGGTGGTGGGGCGGATCGACGAGACCGCGGCGGCAGAGGCCGAAGCACCGCAGTCCGCCAGAGAAGCCACAGCAGCCGAAGCGGTCGCGGAGGCGGCCGAGGCCGTCGCGGCACCGGTTGCCGAAGCCGTGGACGCGCCCCCGCTTCGCGGTGCAGGTCCGGCGGCGCGGCGGCTCGCCGCCGAGGCGGGAATCGCGCTCGCCGAGGTGCCGCCGAGCGGGCCCAAGGGCAACGTCACCAAGGCCGACGTGCTCGCCGCGGCTGCGGGCCGGGCGGAAGCGCCGCGGCTGCGCGAGGTCCCGCCCGAGAAGGCGCCCGAAGAGGTGCCGCCGTCTGGCGAGGCCCTCCGGGCGCCGGCCCCCGGCCGGCGCGAGGAGCGGGTGCGGATGACGCGGCTTCGCCGGCGCATCGCCGAGCGCCTCAAGGAAGCCCAGAACACGGCCGCCATGCTCACCACCTTCAACGAGTGCGACATGACGGCCGTGCTCGAACTGCGGGCGCGCTACCGCGAGGCCTTCGAGAAGCGGCACGGCGTGCGCCTCGGCTTCATGTCCTTCTTCGTCAAGGCCGCGATCGAGGCGCTGCGGGCCTTTCCGGCGGTCAACGCGGAGATCGACGGCGAGGACATCGTCTACAAGTACTACTACGACATCGGCGTCGCGGTGAGCACCGACCAGGGTCTCGTGGTGCCGGTGCTGCGCGATGCGGATCAGCTCTCCTTCGCCGAGATCGAAAAACAGATCGCCGAGCTCGGCGCCCGCGCCCGCGAGGGCCGGCTCGGCATCGCCGAGCTCACCGGCGGAACCTTCACGATCACCAACGGCGGGGTGTTCGGCTCGCTGCTCTCGACGCCCATCCTCAACCCGCCCCAGGTCGGCATCCTCGGCATGCACCGCATCCAAAAGCGGCCGATGGTCATGCCCGACGGGTCGATCGAGGCGCGGCCGATGATGTATCTGGCCCTGACCTACGACCATCGCATCATCGACGGCCGCGAGGCGGTGCGCTTTCTCGTGCGCATCAAGGAGTGCATCGAGGATCCGCAGCGCATGCTGCTCGACATCTGAAGACCGGGTGCGGGACCCCGAACATGAACGCGGAGCCATACGATCTCATCGTCGTCGGGGGCGGCCCCGGCGGCTATGTCTGCGCCATCAGGGCGGCGCAGCTCGGCTTGAGGGTCGCCTGCATCGATCGCCGCACGACCCTGGGCGGCACCTGTCTCAACGTCGGCTGCATTCCCTCCAAGGCCCTGCTCCACGCCAGCCGGCTCTACGAGCAGACCCGCAACGGGCTCTCCGCCCACGGCATCCGCGTCGGCGAGGTCACCTTCGACCTTGCCGCCATGATGGCCCGCAAGGACAGGACGGTGGCCGAGCTCACGAAGGGAATCGCCTTCCTCTTCCGCAAGAACGGCGTCGATCATCTCGTCGGCCATGGCCGCATCGAGGCGCCGGGGCGGATCCGTCTCGAGCCCGAAAAGGGGGAGCCCCGCATCCTCGAAGGCCGGAACATCGTCATCGCCACCGGCTCCGTGGCGGCCACGCTGCCCGGGATCGAGATCGACGAGCGCCGCATCCTCTCCTCCACCGGCGCGCTGGCTCTCGATCACGTGCCCGGGCGGCTTCTCGTCGTCGGCGCCGGCTACATCGGTCTCGAACTCGGCACCGTGTGGCGGCGGCTTGGCGCCGAAGTCACGGTGGTGGAGTTCCTCGACCGCATCACGCCGGGCATGGACGGCGAGGTGGCGAAGCAGTTGCAGCGCATCCTCGCAAGACAGGGCCTCGCGTTCCGCCTCGCCCACCGGGTGGTGGAAGTGGAAAATCGCGAGGAGCAGCTCGAGGTCGTCGTCGAGCCCCGGGATGGGGGCGAGGCGCAGCGGCTTGCGGCCGACGCCGTGCTCGTGGCCGTGGGGCGCAGGCCCTGCACCGAAGGCCTCGGCCTCGAGACGCTCGGCATCCGCCGCGACGAGGCCGGGCGCATCGCCGTCGACGACCGCTTCCGGACCTCCATCGAGGGGATCTACGCCATCGGCGACGTCATCCGCGGGCCCATGCTCGCGCACAAGGCCGAGGAGGAGGGCGTGGCCGTCGCCGAGCTCCTCGCCGGCCACAGGGTCCACGTCAACTACGACGCCATCCCGGCCGTGATCTTCACCCATCCCGAAGTGGCCTCCATCGGCCGCACCGAGGAGGAGCTCAAGGAGGCCGGCATCGATTACCGTGTCGGCCGCTTTCCCATGACCGCCAACCCGCGCGCGCGGACCACCGGCGAGGTGGAGGGCTTCGTCAAGATCCTCGCCGAAGCGGGCAGCGACCGCATCCTGGGCGCCCACATCCTCGGGCCCGAGGCCGGGGTGATGATCGAGGAGGTGGCGGTGGCGATGGAGTTCGGCGCCGCGAGCGAGGATCTCGCGCGCACCTGCCATCCCCATCCGACCATCGAGGAAGCGGTGAAGGAGGCGGCGCTCGCCGCCTTTTC
>CAZHHU010000024.1:2566-5361 GCA_964532215.1 uncultured Geminicoccaceae bacterium | reverse complement strand
TCGAGGCATGACAACGATCCCGCGGCCGGTTTCGCGACGGGCCTTCCTGAGCGGTGCTGCGGCCGCTAGCCTGCTCGCGCTCTCCGGCTGCGGCGAATCCATGGTTCCGTTCGAGACCGAGACCCCGCCCGTGCTTCTCACCCCGGTCACCCGCGCCGGAGTGCGGGATGCGCGGGCCCGCTTTCGCGAGATCTTCACCGCCCTCGATGGCGATCACGGGACGTCGCTGCCCGACCGGCTGCCGGCGGAGCAGGCGTTGTGGAAGGTGGGAGAGGAGGCCGCTTCGCGCGGGCGTCCGGTTGCCACCGGGAAACCCGGCAGGCGCTTTCACCTTCTGCTCGTCTCGGGATTCGGCGCCCAGTGCTTCGAAGGCTGGGTGCGGGCGTTCGAGGATGCCGAGGATCATCTGCGGGCGCTCGGCCATCGCATCACCCATGCCCGGCTCACCGCATTCGGCAGCGTCGCCCAGAACGCGGAGCGGATCGCGGCCGAGATCGCGGCCCTCGATGTGGGCGAAGGAGAGGAGCTCGTCGTCCTCGGCTACTCGAAGGGGGTTCCGGATGCGCTCGAGGCTTTCGTCCGCCATCCGGAGCTCGCCCGGCGGGTGCGGGCCTTCATCAGCCTCGCCGGCGCCGTCAACGGCTCGCCGCTCGCCGAGGTCGTCCCCGGCTGGATCGAGGAGTTCGCCGATCTGCTTCCGGGGGTGCAATGCGACTTCGGCGACGGGCGTGGCCTCGAGGACCTGCGGCCGCGTGTGCGCCTTGCCGCCGTCGCCCGCTTTCCCCAGCCGCCGCCGGTGCCCGTCTACAGCCTCGTTGCCTTCGTCCCCGGCGAAGAGGTGTCGGCGATCCTCCGGCCCTTCTGGCACCGGCTCGCCGCCGCCGATCCGCGCAACGACGGCCAGCTGCTGTGGTACGATCAGATCCTCCCGGGCAGCACCCTGCTCGCCTATCTGCGGGGCGACCACCTCGCGGTCGGAGTTCCGGTGGTCTGGAAGCTGCCCTGGCTCGCCCACCAGTTCGACCACAACCGCTATCCGCGCGCGCTCATGCTGGAGGCGGCCCTGCGTTTCCTCGAGGAGGAGCTCACCGCGGCCGCGGCGGGCTGAGGCGACGGGGCCGGTTGCCCGCACCGCGGGCGGCGCCATATGCGGGCCATGACCGCACCTCCGCTCTTCGATCGCCGTCTTCTCCGCCTGCGGCGCGAGAGGGCCGCCGCCATGCCCGAAGACGCCTTCTTCCTCCAGGCGGAGATCGCGGAACGCGTGATCGAACGCCTCGCCGACATCCGCCGGCCGCTCGCGCGGGTGCTGGATTGCGGCTCAGGGCCCGGATTCCTGGCCCGCCATCTCGATGCCCGACCCGGAAGCGAGCTCGTCCTGCGCGTCGACCTGTCCGAAGCGATGGTGCGGCGCGCGGGCGGCATGGCCGCGGTGGCGAGCGAGGAGCTCCTGCCGTTCGCGGACGACGCCTTCGATGCGGTGCTCTCGGCGGGGACGCTCCACTGGGTGAACGACCTGCCCGGCGCCCTCGCCCAGTTCCGTCGCTGCCTCCGGCCCGATGGTCTGCTGCTGCTCGCCTTTCCCGGCGGTGAGAGCCTGGGCGAGCTGCGCGAGGCGCTGATCCGGGCGGAGCTCGAGCTCACCGGTGGCGTGCGGCCGCGGGTTGCGCCCCTGGTCGAGCTCGCTGATGCGGCGGCGCTGCTCGAGCGGGCGGGCTTCGCGCTGGCGGTCGCCGACCTCGACCGCATCACCCTCCGCTACCGCGACCCCATGCAGCTTCTCCTCGACCTTCACCGGGCAGGCGAAGCGCAGGTGCTGTGCACGCGTCCGCCCGGCCTCTTCCCGCGCCGCCTGCTGTGGCGCACGCTCGAGCTTCTGCAGCAGCGCTTCGCGGATGCGGACGGTCGCATCCGGATCACCTTCGAGGTCCTCTTTCTCACCGGCTGGAAGCCGCATCCCTCGCAGCCGCGGCCGAAGCCGCGCGGCAGTGCGCAGCTGGACCTCGCCGAATGGCTGGCGCGGGGGGCGGGTCAGCCGCGTGCCGGGACGGTGCGCAGCTCCTGAACCCCGAGCCCCTCCACCGACAGCCGCACCGTCTGACCCGGCCGCAGGAATACCGGCGGCTTGCGGCCCATGCCGACACCGGGCGGGGTGCCGGTGGCGATGATGTCGCCCGGCTCGAGAGTGAGAAAGCGGGAGAGATAGTGGATGAGGAAGGGGATCTTGAAGATCATGGTGCGGGTGTTGCCGTTCTGATAGCGCACCCCGTCCACCTCGAGCCAGAGGTCGAGCGCGTGCGGATCGGGGATCTCGTCGCGGGTGACGAGCCACGGGCCGAGCGGCGCGAAGGTATCATGGCTCTTGCCCTTCACCCACTGGCCGCAGTGGTTCATCTGGAAGTCCCGCTCCGAGACGTCGTTGATGACGAGGTAGCCGGCCACATGTTCCATGGCCTCCTCTTCGCTCACGTATTTGGCGCGCCGGCCGATCACCACCGCGAGCTCGACCTCGAAGTCCGTGCGCTCGGAGCCTCGCGGGATCTCGATCTCGTCGCAGGGGCCGGTAATCGCACTCGTGGCCTTGCTGAAGAGGATCGGCTCCGCCGGAATCTCGGCTCCCGTCTCCGCCGCATGGTCCGCATAGTTGAGACCGATCGCGAGGATCTTGCCCACGCCCGAGACCGGAGGGCCGAGCCGCGGCGCGCCCGCCACCCGCGGCAGGCTCTCGGGGTCGAGGGCGCGAAGCCGGGCGAGCGTTTCGGGATCGAGACTCCGGCCGTCGATGTCGCCAACGA
>CAZHHU010000024.1:0-2466 GCA_964532215.1 uncultured Geminicoccaceae bacterium | reverse complement strand
CTCGAAGGCATGCCGCAGCCCGACCGCGAGGCCGAGGCTCAAGCCCGCGCCCGCCAGCGCCAGCTCACCAAGCCGCCGGGCTCGCTCGGGCGCCTCGAGGAGCTCGCCGCCTGGCTGAGCGCCTGGCAGGGCCGCCATCCGCCCCGGCTCGACCGCATCGGCATCCTCGTCTTCGCCGGCAACCACGGCGTCGCCGCACGGGGCGTGTCCGCCTATCCCCAGGAGGTCACGCGCCAGATGGTGCGGAACTTCGAGGCCGGCGGCGCGGCGATCAACCAGCTCGCGAGGACCTTCGAGGCCGAACTCCGGGTCGTCCCGCTCGCGCTCGAGCAGCCGACCGCCGACTTCACCTGTGCTGCGGCGATGAGCGCCGCGGAGCTCGTCGAGGCGCTCGAGGCCGGCTTCGCGGCCGTCGATCGGGACTGGGATCTCTGCGCGGTAGGCGAGATGGGGATCGCGAACACGACCGCAGCGGCGGCGATCGCGGCGGCTCTTGCCGGCGAGCCGGCGATCCGTTTTGCCGGACCCGGGACGGGCCTCGATGGCGAAGGCGTGCGACGCAAGGCCGAGGTCATCGATCAGGCCCTCGCCTTTCACGGCGATGCGCTCAGAGATCCGATCGAGGTGCTGCGCCGGCTCGGAGGGCGGGAGATCGCCGCCATGGCGGGGGCGATTCTCGGCGCGCGCCACCGCCGCGTGCCGCTGCTGCTCGACGGCTTCGTCGCCACCGCCGCAGCCGCCGTGCTGCATGCGCTGGATCCCCTGAGCCTCGCCCATGTCCAGGCGGGGCACCGATCCGCGGAGCCGGCCCACCGGCTGCTCCTGGAGCGGCTCGGTCTCGTACCCCTGCTCGACCTCGGCATGCGCCTCGGCGAGGCTTCGGGCGCTGCGGTCGCGATCGGCATCCTGCGCGCCGCCTGGGCCTGCCACACGGGCATGGCGACCTTCGAGAGCGCCGGGGTGAGCCGGTCGGAGCGGGCCGGCTGACCCCCGCCTGACGCCGCGCGCTTGTCGCCGCGCAGGTGCAAGACTATGCTCCGGGTGAGGGCCCGGCAGCCAGGGAGAGGCTTCGGAACATGCGCTTTCAGGGCTCCATCGTCGCCCTCGTCACCCCTTTCCGCGACGGCCGCATCGACGAACGCGCCTTCGGCGATCTCATCGAGTGGCACATCCGCGAGGGCACCCACGGCTTCGTGCCGGTGGGAACCACCGGCGAGAGTCCGACCCTTTCGCACGCCGAGCATGAGCGGGTCATCGAACTCTGCATCGAGGCGGTGGCCGGCAGGCGGCCGGTGATCGCCGGGACGGGCTCGAACTCCACCGAGGAGGCGATCAGCCTCACCCGCCATGCCAGGAAGGCGGGGGCGGATGCCGTCCTCGTCGTCACGCCCTACTACAACAAGCCGACCCAGGAGGGGCTCTACGCCCATTATCGGGCGATCCACGACGCGGTGGACATTCCCATCATCATCTACAACATTCCGGGGCGCAGCGTCGTCGACATGACGCCGGAGACGATGGCGCGCCTCGCCGCGCTGCCGAACATCGTCGGCGTCAAGGATGCCACCGGAGACATCGTGCGCCCGCTCGTCACCGCCGAACTCTGCGGCAGCGACTTCTGCCTCCTCTCGGGAGAGGATGCGAACACCCTGGCCTTCCTCGCCCACGGAGGGCACGGCTGCATTTCCGTGACCGCCAATGCGGCGCCCCGGCTCTGCGCCGAGATGCACGAGCGGTGGTGGCGGGGCGATGCCGCCGGCGCGCTCGCCATCCATCGCCGGTTGCTGCCGCTGCACCGCGCGCTCTTCCTCGAGACCAGTCCGGCGCCGGTCAAATACGCCCTCTCCCGCCTCGGCCGCTGCAGCGAGGAGCTGCGCCTGCCGCTCGTGCCGGTGAAGGAGGCGACGCGCGCCCGCGTCGACGAAGCGCTCGAGCGGGCGGGGCTCCTGGACTGAGCATCGATGGCGAAGGAGCCCGTCGCGCGCCGGGTCGTCGCCCGCAACCGCCGCGCCTTCCACGACTACCACATCGAAGAGCGCATCGAGGCGGGGCTCGTGCTCACCGGAACCGAGGTCAAGTCGCTGCGCGAGGGGCGGGCGAACATCAACGAGGCCTATGCCGGCGAAATGGGCGGCGAGCTCTGGCTGTTCAACGCGCACATTCCGGAATACGGTCCCGCGAACCGCTTCAATCACGAGCCGAAGCGGCCGCGCAAGCTCCTCCTCCACAGGCGGGAGATCGCACGGCTGATCGGTGCGGTGCGGCGCAAGGGCTATACGCTCGTTCCGCTGTCGCTGTATTTCAGTCCGCGCGGCAAGGCCAAGGTCGAGATCGGCGTCGCCCGCGGCAAGAAGCTCTACGACAAGCGCGCGGCGGAGAAGGAACGGGACTGGCAGCGCGAGAAGGCGCGCTGGATGCGGGGGCGGGCTGCGGTGTGAGGCTTCGTTAACGCTTCGGCAAGTTTCG
>CAZHHU010000023.1:29281-32767 GCA_964532215.1 uncultured Geminicoccaceae bacterium | reverse complement strand
TTCGGCAAGGCGATCTGGGAGATCACCGGCAAGGGCAACGACGTCGACATCGTGTTCGAGCACCCGGGCGCCGCGACCTTTCCGGTCTCCGTGTTCGTGGTCAAGCGCGGCGGCATGGTGGTGATCTGCGCGGGCACCAGCGGCTACAAGCTCACCCTCGATGCCCGCTACCTCTGGATGCGCCAGAAGCGCGTCCAGGGAAGCCACTTCGCCCATCTCAAACAGGCGATGGCGGCGAACCGTTTCGTCCTCAACCGTCAGGTCGACCCCTGCATGAGCGAGGTCTTCCCCTGGAGCGACATCCCGCGGGCGCATCAGAAGATGCTGAAGAACGAACATCGCCCCGGCAACATGGCCGTGCTCGTGCAGGCGAGGCGGCCCGGCATGCGCACGCTCGAAGAAGCGATCGAGGACTGAGGCGATGAGCGAAGCGGTCAACCGTCTCGCGCGGCTCGAACGGGCGCTCGAGGCGGCCGACGATCTCGTCTCGCGGGCGCGCGAACGGCTCACCGCGACGCTCGCCCCGGGCGGCCGCGTCGATGCCGCGGCGCTCGAGCGCGAACAGCTCGCCGCGCATGGCCTCGCCTGGTACGAGGTCTATCGTCAGGCGCTGCATGCGGTGCGCGACTGGCTCGTGCGGCTCGAGGACGCGGCCCGGGCCTCGGAACGCGAGCGGCTCATGGCCGAGCTCGCCTTCGGCGAATATCTCGCCCGCATGGCCGGGGGTCTGCCCATGAGCCAGGCGGAATTCGCGCGTCCCCCGGATCTCGGCCTCGAAGACCGCGACCTCGACCGCTTCCGCACCCCCGAAGTGCGCGAACTCATGGCGACGGGGCGCAGCGGCACCCGCCTCGCCCGCATCGCGGAGCTCATCCGCGACGGCGCCTTCGGCGCATGGGGGCTCGAACAGGAAGAGCTCGAGCTCGTCCGCGATCAGTTCCGGCGTTTCAGCGAAGACCGCGTCTTGCCCTTCGCCCATGGCTGGCATCTCGAGGATCGCCTCATTCCCATGGAGCTCATCGCCGAGCTCGCCGAGCTCGGCGTGTTCGGGCTCACGGTACCCGAGGAGTACGGGGGGCTCGGCATGGGCAAGGTGGCGATGTGCGTCGTCACCGAGGAGCTCTCGCGCGGCTATCTCGGCGTCGGTTCGCTGTCCACCCGCTCGGAGATCGCGGCCGAGCTCGTCCGCCTGGGCGGGCGCGAGGAACAGAAGCGCCGCTATCTCCCCCGGATCGCATCCGGCGCGATCATCCCCACCGCCGTCTTCACCGAACCGGATGCGGGCTCCGACCTCGCCCATCTCAAGACCCGGGCCCGGCTCGAGGGCGACAGCTGGGTCGTGCACGGCGCCAAGACCTGGATCACCCACGCGGCCCGCGCCGACCTCATGACCATCATGGTCCGCACCGATCCGAGCGAGCCCGGCCACCGCGGCCTGTCGATCCTGCTCGCCGAAAAGCCGCGCGGAAGCGACGACGATCCGTTTCCGGTCGAAGGTTTGAGCGGCTCCGAGATTCCGGTACTCGGCTACCGCGGCATGAAGGAATATGCCCTCTCCTTCGACGGCTTCCGGCTGCCCCGGAGCGCCCTGCTCGGCGACCGCCCGGGCCAGGGGTTCCGCCAGCTCATGGCCACCTTCGAGAGCGCCCGCATCCAGACCGCGGCGCGGGCCGTGGGCGTCGCCCAGAACGCGCTCGAGCTCGGCCTCGCCTATGCCCTCGAGCGCCGCCAGTTCGGCAAACCGATCTTCGCCTTCCCGCGGATCTTCGCCAAACTCGCCTGGATGGCGACCGAGACCATGGTCGCCCGCCAGCTCACCCATTTCGCGGCGCGTGAGAAGGATGCCGAACGGCGCTGCGATCTCGAGGCCGGGCTCGCCAAGCTGCTCGCGGCCCAGGTGGCCTGGACATGTGCCGACAATGCGCTTCAAATCCACGGCGGCAACGGCTATGCTCTCGAGTGCGCGATCAGCCGTGTGCTGTGCGACGCACGCATCCTCAGCATCTTCGAAGGTGCGGCGGAGATTCAGGCGCAGGTGATCGCGCGGCGGCTCCTGGCCGAGTAGAGGTAGGGAGGCTCCGTTCGGGGAGAGAAGAACCGCCCCGAGGTCGGGAAAAGGGGAAGCACGGCTTCCCCTTTTTCATCCCCTGAGGCGCGCCCGCAGCTGCATCAGTCGCAGCGCTCGATCGCCACCGCGAGCCCCTGGCCGACGCCGACGCAGAGGCTCGCGATCCCGAGGCGCGCGCCGCGGCGCTCGAGTTCGTGCGCAAGCGTCAGCGCGAGCCTCGCCCCGCTCATGCCGAGGGGATGGCCGAGGGCGATCGCACCGCCGTTGGGATTGACCTCCTCGGCGTCGTCCCGCAGCCCGAGCATTCTGAGACAGGCGAGCACCTGGGCCGCGAAGGCTTCGTTGATCTCCAGCAGATCGAAATCGGAAAGCCGCATCTGCAGCCGCTCGAGCAGCCGGCGGATGGCGGGAACCGGGCCGATGCCCATGATCCGGGGCGGCACCCCGGCCGCGGCCATGGCACGTATGCGTGCGCGCGGGCGCAGGCCGAGGCCCTCGGCGGCCTCGCGGGAAGCGAGCAGGAGGGCGGCCGCCCCGTCGTTGATCCCGGAGGCATTGCCGGCGGTCACCGTACCGCCTTCGCGAAAGGGTGTCGGCAGGCGGGCGAGCTTCTCGAGCGTGGTGTCGGGCCGGGGATGCTCGTCGCGCTCCACGATCACCGGCGTGTCCCTGCGGCGGGGTATCTCCACCGCGACGATCTCCTCGGCGAAGAAGCCGCTTTCCTGCGCCCGCTTCGCGCGCATCTGGCTGCGCCATGCGTAGGCGTCCTGATCGGCGCGGCCGATCTCGAACTCCTCGGCCACGTTTTCCGCCGTCTCGGGCATCGAATCGATCCCGTACTGGCGCTCGATGAGCGGGTTCACGAAGCGCCAGCCGATGGTCGTATCGTAGATCTCGGCCTGGCGCGCGAACGGCGCTTCCGCCTTGCCGAGCACGAAGGGCGCGCGGGTCATGCTCTCCACGCCGCCTGCGATCACCACATCCGCTTCGCCCAGTCGGATCGCGCGTGCCGCATAGCCGACCGCCTCGAGGCCCGAAGCGCAGAGACGGTTGACCGTAATACCCGGAACCTCGACCGGAAGCCCCGCAAGCAGGAGCGCCATGCGCGCCACGTTGCGGTTGTCCTCCCCGGCCTGATTGGCGCAGCCGAGAACGACCTCGTCCACCGCCTGCGCGAGTTGCGGATGACGCTCCAGGAGGGTGCGGATCGGAATGGCGGCAAGGTCGTCGGTGCGTACGGCGGCGAGCGCTCCGCCGTAGCGGCCGATGGGCGTGCGCACCCAGTCGCAGATGAAGGCCTCGCGCATCGCTCCCTCCTCCTCGCTGCCGCGCGCGAGGCCCGTGGCACCACCGCCGTGCGACTGTCAAGCGCCGGGCGCAGCCGGCGGTCGCCGCGCCTCGTCCCCCGCTGCGACGAC
>CAZHHU010000023.1:0-29181 GCA_964532215.1 uncultured Geminicoccaceae bacterium | reverse complement strand
AAGCACGCATGCCGGAGTGGGATCCGGGGCGCATCGCGGAACTGCAGCGCCGGAATTTCGAGGCCATGATCGCGGCGAACCGCATCCTCGCCGAGAGCGTCCGCAAGTTCGGGGAAAAGCAGCTCGGTCTCTTCCAGATGCTCACGCGGGAGACGCTTCAGGGATGGCGCGAGCTTGCGCAGCCCGACCGGGCGGCGCCGGACATCGAACGTCAGATCGAAAGCTGGCGCGGCATGGCCGAGCAGATGACGAGACACCTGCAGGAACTCGCCGAGCTCGCACTGGAGACGCAGACTGCGCTCCTTGCCGAATTCTCCAGGACCTTCGAGGGCGCGCGCGAGCCCGGGGTGCGGGAGACCGCAGAACCGGAGGCGGCCTCGAAGCCGGAGGTCGGCGCGGGTGAAGAGGCCCGCCGGGCACGCAAGGCTGCGAGCTGACCTGCAGGCGCCCTCGGCGCGGCGGAATGCCGCAGATCATATCATATCTTGCTTTTATTGCGATGCAGCATATATCCCGGGCGCGGTCCCACGAGCCCACCAGTGCTCGCGAGGGACCTGCGAGTTTTCCCGGAAGCCTCCCTGAACCGCCGATCCGCGACGGATCGGTCCCTTGCCCCGAAGGCACGCGCCTGCGGGGCATTTTTTTCGCCCTTTCAGACGCGCGAGAAGCCCTCCTTGACGGCGTCGAGCTTCATGTCGTGCCTGAGGGCGACGAGCGCTACCGCCATCTGCTCCGCCCACTGCTCGGGCGTGAGCCGCCATTTCTCCAGTTCCTCGGGATCCGCATCTTCCGGCCGGTGCGGACGGAAGACGTAGGCCGGTCCCTGAGCGTATTTGTGACGGGCGAAGGAACCTTCGGGCAGCAGTTCCTCGGCGAGGCGATCCGGATCCTCGCGCAGCGCCTTCTGAAGATCCTCGAGCCTGACGAGCTGCGTCATGAGCCTCCTCCTGCGTTCGCCCCGCCTGCGCCGTGCCGGGGCTTCCTCTACCTCCTCGCTCGTGTATGTGGGGATCGGGAGCGGAGTGCACCAGCGGAGAGTGACGATGAGAACGGGCGGCGCGATCCTTCTTCTGGCTTTCGTCCTCGGCGCGGCGATCGCGGACGTCCGCGCGGGGGAGGCCGACGTCGTCGCCGCCGAGGCGCACAAGGCGCCGGACGGAAGCTGGACCTTCGAGGTCACCGTCCGCCATGCCGACGAGGGCTGGCACCATTACGCCGACGCCTGGGAAGTGCGCGCACTGGATGGTGCGCTGCTCGCAAGACGCATCCTCCTTCACCCTCACGTGGGGGAGCAGCCCTTCACCCGTTCGCTTGCCGGCGTCCGCCTGCCGCCGGGCACGCGACGCGTCCGCATCCGCGCCCACGACAGCGTGCACGGCTACGGCGGGCGCGAGCTCGAACTCCTGTTGCCGCAAGACCCCTGACCGCCGCGCTCAGCCGCCGGCGCATTCGGCGATCAGCGCCGCATGGCTTTCGATGCCGCGACGGAAGCAGATGAGTTCGAACTTCTCGTTCGGGCTGTGGGCACCGTCGTCGTCGAGGCCGAATCCGAGCAGCAGGCTGTCGAGGCCGAGCATGTCCCTGAGCAGGGCGACGACGGGAATCGTACCGCCGCAGCCGATGCGCACCGGCGGATGCGGAAACACCCGCGAAAGCGCCCGCTCGGCGGCCGCAAGGTGGGGCGAATCGCCCGGGACCCGCACGGGTGCCGCGGCGGCGAGGCGTCGCAGCGAGAGCTGCAGGTCCGCCGGGCAGTGCGCACGAAGATGGGTCTCGAGGCGGGCAAGGACGGCTTCGGGGTCCTGGTCGGGGACGAGACGTGCGCTCAGTTTCGCCCACGCCTGGGCCGGGATGACCGTCTTCTGCCCATCCCCGGTGTAGCCGCCCCACATGCCGTTGACATCCAGACAGGGGCGCGCCCAGAGCCGCTCGAGCAGGGAAAAGCCCTCCTCGCCCGACGCCTTCTCGAGACCGGCGGCGGCAAGGAAGGCGGCTTCGTCGAAGCCGAGCTCCCGCCAGCTGCGGCGTACTTCCTCCTCGGGCTCGAACACCCCGTCGTAGAAGCCGGAGACGGCGATCCGCCCCCCGGGGTCGTGGAGGGACGCGACGAGACGGGCGAGACCGTGGAGCGGATTGGGGGCCACGCCTCCGTACAGGCCGGAGTGGAGGTCGCGGCCCGGGCCCTGCAGGGCGAGCTCGAGATAGAGCAGTCCGCGCAGCCGGTCGGTGATCGCCGGACGGTCCGGGGAGATCATGGTCGTGTCCGAGATGACCGCGGCGCGGGCCTCGAGCCGGGCGCGACGGGTGCGCAGAAAGTCGCCGAGATGAGGGCTGCCGCTCTCCTCCTCGCCCTCGATCATCAGCGTCACACCGATGGGAATCCCGCCTGCGACCGCGCGCACCGCCCGGAGCGCCTCGATGATGGTCATGAGCTGCCCCTTGTTGTCCACCGCCCCCCGGGCCACGATGCGTCTGCCGTGAGGCCCGTCGCCGATGGTCGGCTCGAAGGGCGGACTCCGCCATTCGTCGAGCGGGTCCGGCGGCTGCACGTCGTAATGGCCGTAGTAGAGAAGGCGGGGGCCGTCCGCGGCACCGCCGCGTGCGAGTACGACCGGATGTCCCCCGGTGGCCTCGAGCGTGACCTCGAGATCGAGCGCCGCAAGCTCGCGCGCGAGCCACTCCGCCGCCCGCCGGGTGTCCGCATCATGCGCCGGGTCGGTGCCCACGCTGGGAATGCGCAGAAAGTCGCCGAGCCGGGCGACGCTTTCCTCGAAATGGACGTCGAGCCAGTCGCGGATCGCTTCGAGCGTGAAACTCATCCCTGCTGCCTCCCCGCAACGCCATCCAGGACCTTCACGAGCACGAAGGTCACATTGTCGCGTGCATGGCGACGCCGCACGGCGAGATCGCAGAGCTCGTCCGCGGCCCGCTCGAGATCCTCGTCGCCGGCGAGCGCGGCCGCGATCTCGGCGTCGCCGAGTTCCCCCGTGAGCCCGTCGCTGCAGAGGATGAACAGATCACCCGCCTCGATACGACCTGCCACCTCGTCGAGTTCGAGCTCCTCGCCGATGCCCACGGCCCGGGTGAGCCGGCTCGCGAGCGGATGACGGCGCGCCTCTTCGTCGCTCATGCGCCCGAGCTGCACCATGCGCGCGGCGAGATTGTGGTCGACCGTGAGCCACTCGAGCCGTCCCGCGCGAAGTCGTCCGGCCCGGCTGTCCCCCGCCCAGAACACGCGATAGCGCCCGTTCTCGAACAGGAGCGCAACGACCGTGGTACCGCTCGGTCCGAAACTGATCTGTTCCGCGAGCAGGCGGGCATGAACCTGCCCGATGGCCCGCGCGAAGGCGGTACGCAGATCCGCTCCGGTGAGACCGGCGGGCAGCCCGGTGACGGCCGTACAGACCGCCCGGCTCGCGAGATCGCCCCGCGCGAGGCCCCCCATGCCGTCGGCCACGACCCACAGCCCGAGGTCCGTCCGCAGCGCGTAACAGTCCTCGTTGTGGGAGCGGACCGGCCCCGTCTCGGAACGCGCCGTGACCGCAAGCGACCAGCCCGCCATGTCCACGGGACCGGAGGCTACCACATGCGCTCGGCGAGCGCGTGGCGCTCCTCGAGCTCTTCGCCCAGGGCGAGCAGCTCGGAGACGGGAACGTCCTCCGGAGCGAGCACCCCGATCACGCGATCACCCTCCACCACCGGCAGGTGCTTGTAGCGGCACTCGTCCATGAGCCGGATGGCCTCGGCGACCGGCGCGTCGGCGGCCACCACGTCGGGATCGCGGGTCATGACCCGGCCGAGCGGCGTCGTCCGGGGATCGAGTCCCGCCGCCACCACCCGCTGCGTGAGGTCGCGCTCGGTGAAGATGCCGGCGAGCCTTCCCCCCTCGAAGACGAGGATGCTGCCGCAGCAGTGCTCGGCCATCCGGCGGGCGGCCTCGGCGACCGTCATCTCCGGCGGTCCCGAGACGAGGACTTCGCGGCTCAGGATTTCGCGCACGGGTCGCTGCGGCATCGCTTCCTCCCCTCGGCCCTGCCCCCCGGTGCATGTAAGCGCCGCGACGCCGGAGCGCCAGTGGGCGGAGGACGGCCGTGGCGCCGACGCGGCCGCGATACGCGCGATGCGCCCGCGGGCGAGATGGAAAAAGGCGTCCTGGGGCGCATCGAGCTCGAGCATGGCGGAGGAGGGAAGATCGAGATAGGCGCAGCGCAGCGCGCGGTTGAACGTGCCATGGGCGACGAGGATGATGCGCGCCCCGGGCTCGAGCCGCTGCAGCCATTCCCGGGCGCGCGCGAGCACGTCCGCGCGGCTTTCGCCGCCGTGGGGTGGGGCCTCGGCGAAGGCGTCATCGAGCCTGCGCCGCCAGATCTCGGGATCGTCGCGGTCGATCTCCACCGCGGTCAGCCCGTCCCACCGTCCCCAGCTGATCTCCCGCACGAGATCGTCGCGCACCACCGAGAGCGGGTCGACGTCCAGCATCTCGGCGAGCAGCACCGCCGTCTGCCAGGCCCGCCCGAGGGGGCTCGAGACGAGGCGGAATTCCCTGCGTTCCCTGCCGAGATGGGCCCGCAGCGCGTGGCCGAAGGCATGAACCTGGCGGATTCCCCGCATCGTGAGCGGCGAATCGCGCACGCCCTGGAACCGCCCCTCGCGGTTCCACACCGTCTCGCCGTGGCGCAGGAGGATGATCTCGACGTCGCTTCGCATCCGCTCAGCCGAAGAGCGAGGGGCCGAACAGGCGCCCGTGGGCAAGGAGCAGCAGGAGATAGAGCCCGAGAGCGGCGGCGAGCCGCACCGCTCCGATCTCCCGCGGCAGCCAGCGCTGGCGCCCCTGCAGGATGGCCTGGAAGGGAAGATTGGAGGTGATCTGGAAGTAGATGCCCCAGCCGGCACCGCCGCGCCGCAGGCGTCGTCGGTCGGCGAGGACACTTCCGAGCGCGGCCACGAGAAAAAGGGCTCCGAAGAACAGGAGCGCCGCGAGATCGCCCGCCGCCAGCATGTGCCCCGCGGCCCAGAGCAGGATGCTCCACAGCAGCGGATGCCGGGTCACCCGCTGGATGCCGCGCACCGGATCGGCGGCATCCGTCTCCGGCGGCCGTCCCGCGGCCATCGGATAGGGGCTCGTCACCGCACAGAGGAACAGCAGGCAGGCGAGCGGCATGACCAGGATGACGAGGCCGCGCAGCCATCCGGGGGCGGTCCAGAGCACGATCTCGGGCGCCCGGGCGAAACTCGCGACGAGCCAGGCGAGGGCCACGATCGCGAGGGCGGAGAACAGCAGGCGGTAGCCGCGCTCGCCCAGCTTCTCCACCAGCGCCTCGCGAAACGGGCTGCTCGGCAGCCCGAGATGGGTGCCGACGAAGAATGCGGCGGCGAGCGGCAGCTCCTGCACCGGTCTCTCCGACCCCGGCCGGTCGCGGTTTTCTAGCACGCCTGCCGCCGCTCCACCATGCAGCGCCGTCACCGGCGGCCCGCGGCCGATCCCGGCGCCGATCGCACGAAGGCACGCGGACGCAGCCAGCGCAGGAGCTCAACGGCGGCGAAGCCCAGTGCGCCGACGAGCAGCGGCAGGATGTAGTAGATCGCGCGGAAGGCGATGAGCGCACCGAACAGCGCCGCCGCCTGCTCCGGCGCCGGCTCGACGAGCAGGACCACCGCGCCCTCGAACACGCCGAGGCTTCCCGGCACGTGGCTCAGCAGTCCGAGGGCCAGCGCGGCGACGAAGATGCTCAGCGTCTCGTGGAAGGCGAGGGCGAGATCCGCGGGGAGCAGGACGTGCAGGGTCGCTGCGACCCCGAGCAGGTCGCCGACGCCGAGCAGGATCAGCAGCACCGTCGTGCGGAGTTCGGGCAGCTCGACGAGATGGCCGAGGATGCGGACCCTGCGGTGCAGGACCGAGGCGACGAAGACGACGGCCGCCACGCCGAGCAGGGCGAGGAGGCCGAGCGACCGCCAGAGCGCCGGGGAGGTACCGGTGACGTGGGCGAGCGGCGCCGGGTCCAGCGCGAGCGCAAGGCCGCCGATGGTGACGATGCCGAGGCCGAAGGTGGTGGAAAAGTAGAGCTGGATGCGGGCGACGTCGAAGATGTCGAACCCGTGCCCGCCATAGAGCTTGTAGCGCACCGTCGCGCCCACGAAGATGGCGAAGCCGGCGGCATGGGCGATCGCCTGGGTGATGAAGGAGTAGAGGGCGACGAGCGCGAAGCGCAGATGGCGGCGCGTGAAGCGCACGGCATACCATTCGTAGCCCACGAGCGCGGCGAAGCTCGCCGCCGTAAAGCCGACCGCGAGCGCGATCTGCGTCGCCCCGATCGCGCGCAGCTCGTGGAGGAGCTCGGCGAAGGTCACATGCTCCGCCCAGCGCCCCAGGATCCAGAGCGCGATGAGGAGGAGCAACAGTCCGAGCGCGGCCGAGAGCAGCCGACGCAGCCGGTAGCCCGCGAAGCGGTGGGAACGCGCGGGCGGATCCGCATGCTCCCCGGCGCGCCCCGCCACCGGGGCATCGGGCGAGACCGGCCTCTGCCCCGGATCGGGATCCGCCCTCCGCTCGCTCGCAGCAGCACGTCCGGACAGGACGACCGCTTCTTCCGGACCGGCCCCCTGAATCACCGTCTCCACCGCTCCGCCCGCCGGCTCCGCGACAGACCTAGAGGCCCTTGGTTAACCAGCCGTGAAGCCGCGACGATGTCACACCGCCCCCGTCCGACGCGCCACCCAGTCGCGGACCCGGTAGCGCAGTACCTTGCCCATGGCGTTGCGCGGCAGCTCGTCGACGAAGACCACCGCTCGCGGATGCTTGAAACGGGCGATGCGCCCCGCGAACAGCGCGAGCACCTCCTCTTCGCTGAGCTGCGGATCGGCCGGGACCACCACCGCGACCGGAACCTCCCCCCATCGCTCGTCGCGACCGGCGACCACGACGCAGTCGCGGATGCGGGAACAATCGCCGAGCACCCGCTCCAGCTCGGCCGGGTAGATGTTTTCACCGCCCGAGACAATGACGTCCTTCCTGCGATCGACGATCCAGAAATCACCCTCGGCGTCGCGGTAGCCGATGTCCCCGGTGCGGAACCAGCCGTCGTCGAACGCCTCGCGGGTCGCGTCCTCGTCGCCCCAGTACTCGTACATGACGTTCGGGCCCCGGACCAGTATCTCGCCGCGCTCGCCCGCAGCGCAGGGACGTCCGGCCGCGTCCACCACCCGCACCTCGGCGTGGAGTGCGGGCTTGCCGGTCGAGCCCGGTTTCGCGAGCGCGTCCTCGGCCCGCTGGTAGATGGCGATCGGTGCCGTTTCCGTCGATCCGTAGACCTGGGCTGCGGGAATGCCTCGTGCATGGAAGGCATCCAGCAGCTCCCGCGGCACGGTCTGCGAACCGCAGGCGATCATGCGCAAACTCTCGAGCCGCGTCTCGGGCCAGCGCGGATGGGTCACGAGCGCGCGCATCGTCGCCGGGACGAGCACGGTGAGGCTCGGAGCCTCCTCTTCGATGGCGGCGAGCGTCGCCGCTGCATCGAAACGCGGCAGCAGCACGACCTCCGCACCGGCATGGAGCGCGGGGGTGGTCTGGATGTTGAGGCCGCCGACATGGAACAGGGGCAGGACGGTGAGCACGCGATCGCGGCTCGTGAGGTCGAACATGTGGCTGGCGTTGACGGCGTTCCAGAAGAGCGCCTCCTGCCGCAGCACCGCTCCCTTCGGGCGCCCCGTGGTGCCGGAGGTGTAGACGATGAGAAGCGGCGCCCGGAGATCGACGTGCGGGTTCGTATCATCCCCGACCTCGCCCAGGAGCGCCGCGAAGGAAAGTCCGAGAGGCGCCGCCTCGTCGAGCGAGACGCAGCGCAGCCGCTGGAGCCGCGCCGCGAGCTCCTCGCCGCGCGCGGCGAAGCCGGGGCCGACGAACAGACTCTCGACTCCGGCATGGGCGAGGATGTAGGCCTGCTCCTCGGCTTCCAGACGGAAGTTGAGCGGCACCAGGATGACGCCGAGGCGGGCGCTCGCGAACAGCAGCGTCAGGAAGTCCGGATGATTGTGGCCGAGAAAGGCGATGCGGTCGCCCCGCTGGAGGCGGAGCTCCCGCTTCAGTCCCCTGGCCAGCGCCCGCACCCGGGCGTGAAACCGGGCGTAGTTCCAGGCCGTACCCGCGAAGCGGAGCGCGGTCTTCTGCGGCGTGAAATCGGCGTGCCGCTCGAGCCAGCTGCTGATGTCCACGGCTCCCCCTCCCGCGGCCGCGCCTGCTACCCGCCTGCGACGAGGGCGGCGGCGGCGAGATCCTCGATCGCGCAGCCCACCGACTTGAAGACGGTCACCTCGGAGGGATCGATGCGGCCTGCGACCGCACCCCGGCAGAGCTCGTAGAGATCGCCCGCGATGTCACGCTCCTGGATGGCACCCGCGGCGATGGCCTGGATGATGTCGCCCGCTTCCTCCAGCGCACCCGCGCGGGTGTCCACGAACACACGGGCACGGGCGAGAAGGGCGGCGTCGCTCTCGCGCATGTCGGGCCGGAAGGCGCCCACGAGATCGACGTGACAGCCCGGCGATATCCATTCTCCCAGCACCAGCGGCTCGCGGCTCGTGGTGGCGCAGGAGACGATGTCCGCGGCCCGCACCGCGGCCTCCCGGTCGGCGACGAAGCGGGCCTCGATGCCCTGCTCGCGAAGCCGCGCCGCAAGGGCCTCGCCCCTGGAGGGCGTGCGGTTCCAGATCAGCACCTCGCGAATCGGCCGGGTGGCGAGATGGGCGGCGACGAGATGCGGCGCCAGGGCGCCGGCGCCGATCATGCACATGCGCGCCGCATCCCGGCGGGCGAGAAAGCGCGCAGCGAGCGCGGAAGCCGCGGCGGTGCGGCGCAGCGTCAGCGACGTGCCCTCGAGCACGGCGCGCGGCGTTCCGCTGGGCCCGTCGAAGAGCACATAGACCGCCTGCACCGTGGGCAGGCCCAGGGCCTCGTTTCCCGGGCAGACATGAACGAGCTTGACGCCGGTCTCCCGGTCCGCGCGCCAGGCCGGCATGAGCAGAAAGGCCGCATCCTCGCGACCGCTCCGGGGAACGGCGTGATGGTGCCGCAGCGGCGCCGTCACCCCTTCGCGAAAGAACTCCTCGAGCCGGTCGGCGAGGCGGGCGTAGGGAAGCGCCGCATGCACCGCATCGGCATCGAAGAAGGCGAGCACGGTCCCTCACCGCAGAGCGGGGGCGACCGCCCGGCTCTCCGCCGGCGCGGCACGCCGCAGCGCCGCCTCCTCCTCGGCCTCTTCCCGCAGTCGGCGCTGATACTCGTAGCCGTGGAGGCGCCGCCGCAGGCGGTGGTTCTCGATACGCAGCCGCAGGAGATCGAGCGAGAGGATCCCGGCACCGAGCAGACAGCCGAGCACGAAGCCGAGCAGGAACACGCCGTAGAGCGGAAGGTCGATCACCACCGGCGTGGGCCAGAAGGAGATCTCGACCGGCGTGCGGTTGGCCACCGCGAAGAGCGTGATCACGAGCACCCCGAGCACGGCGAGCAGGCCACGCAGAAACCGCATCATCCCGCCTCTCCGGCCGCCGCGTTGAGTCGTTCCCGCAGCTCCTTCCCGGTCTTGAAGTGCGCGATGCGCTTGCGCGGGACGAACACCGTCTCGCCGGTGCGCGGATTGCGCCCGACCCGCGAGCCGCGCTCGCGCACGGAAAAGGCGCCGAACCCCCGAAGTTCCACCCGGTCCCCCCGCTCGAGGGCGGAACTGATGGTCTCGAACACGGTCGCCACGATGCGCTCCACGTCGCGCTGGTAGAGGTGGGGATTGGCGGCCGCGAGCCGCCTCACGAGCTCCGATCGTGTCATGCCTGCTCCCTGGTCCCGCGCCCGCGTCCAGCCGCGATCGAAAGCTGGCAGAGCCCGCATGCGCGGTCAAGCGGGGCCCGCCGCGGCTTGAAGCCCGCCCCCCGCTCGGGTTTACTGATAGCAAGCGCGGCAGCGGATCCCCGACCGGGAGGCTGAACGAGAACGAGGAATGCCATGATCGCGCGGTCCGGCCTTGCGGCCATCTTCCGCTATCTCACTTCGAGGAGCAGCCGCTACCGGGTGCGCATCGTCTGGGCCGACGGCGAACGCCTCGACTGCTTCGCCCAGCCGGCCACGCCGGACATCGAGATCCGCTTCCGCAGCCGCGCCGCCGAACGCCGGGCCTTCTTCAACTTCTATCAGGGTCTGTTCGAGGGATATGTCGAGGGCGAGGTGGACCTCCTCGGTGAGCGGCCGATCGTCAAGCTCGCCCGGATGGGCCACGACGTCCTCGGCGCGCGCTATGCCAAGGGTTCACTCCAGGCCCTCCTGCTCAAGAATCCGCTCGTGCGCATGCGCCAGATCCTGCAGGAGATCCGGCAGAACAACGCGAGCCTGCGGCGCGCCCGCGAGAACGCCATCTACCACTACGGTCTCGCCCCGGAGTTCTTCGCTTTCCTTCTGGGCGAGACGGTGGGCTACTCGGAAGGGTACTGGCCCGCCGGCACCAACAGCCTCGATCAGGCCAAGGTTCAGAACTACGAGTACATCTGCCGCAAGCTCCGGCTCGAGCCCGGCCTCGAGGTCGTCGAGGTGGGTGCAGGCTGGGGCTACATGCCGCTGCTCATGCGCAACCGCTACGGCTGCCGCGTGACCGTCTACAATCCCGTCCCGCGGCAGAACGCATACATGCGCGCGCGCTTCGATGCCCACGGCGGCGCCGACATCCGCATCCTCGAGAAGGACCACCGCGAACTCGTCGAGGAGCCGGAACGCTACGACCGTTATGTCTCGATCGGCGTCTACGAGCACGTGGGATACACCGGCTACCGCGACTGGATCCGCAGCATCGCGACCTGCCTCAAGCCGGGCGGCATCGGCGTGCTGTCGAGCACCTTCAAGATGATCCGCGAGATGACGGAGTATCTCACGCTCAAGTACATCTTCCCCGGCGGCCATCTGCCGAGCCTGCCGCTCACGCTCAGGATGATGGACCGCTTCGGTCTCAATGTGCTCGACATGGAGAACCTCTGGCCCCACTATCAGAAGACGGTCGCCTGCTGGCTCGACAATCTCGAACGCTTCTGGCCGGAGATCGCGAAGATCGATCCGCATGTCTTCGACGAGCGCATGAAGCGGATCTGGACGCTCTATCTCTCCGGCACCGTCGAGACCTTCGAATCGGGCCTCGACCTCTTTCACGTCGTGTTCGTCAAGGGACGCGACGCCGGCGCGTATCCTGCCACGCGGGCGTTCCTCTACGAGCGGTCCATCCTGCCCGACGGCGAGCGGCTCGAGTTCTGGCCGCATCCGGAGGCCACATGATCGAGGTTCCCGTCATCGTGGTCGGGGGAGGCCCCGCCGGCTCGAGCTGTGCCCGCAGGCTCCGCGAGCTCGGCATCGACTGCCTCGTGCTCGACCGCGAAAGCTTTCCCCGCCTCAAGCTCTGCGGCGGGCTCGTGACCCAGGAGGCGGCCCGCGATCTCGCCATCCGCGAGCAGGACTATCCTTACGGCTGGCGCTGGATCGACCGCTTCTACTTTCACTTCCGAGGCTGGAGCGTGTTCCTGCCGAGCCCCCAGATCTCGATCCGGCGCTTCGAGTTCGACCACTGGCTGCTCGCCCGGAGCGGGGCGCGGGTCGCCCGCCATACGGTGCGGGAAATCACGCGCGAAAATGGCCGTTTCATCATCGACGGACGCTATGCGTGCGCGTTCCTCGTCGGTGCCGGCGGCACGAAGTGCCCGGTGCACCGCGCGCTCTTCCGCAGCGCCCGGGTGTGGGACCGGGAGCGTCAGATCACCGCCCTCGAGCTCGAATTCCGCCACGAGGCACGCGATCCGCACTGCCACTTCTGGTTCTTCGAGGACGGCTTTCCCGGCTACTACTGGTACATCCCCAAGGCCGAAGGCTGGCTCAATCTCGGCGTCGGCGCCCTCTCGGCCGAGCTGCGGCGGCGCCAGGACAACATCTGGCGCCACTGGGACCGGCTGCTCCGCATCCTGCGCGCGCGCGGCTGGCTCGATGACGACGTCCCGCGTCCCGGTGGCCATACCTACTATCTGCGGGCGGAGCCGGACTGCGTCGCTCGGGATGGCGCCTTCCTCGTCGGCGACGCGGCGGGGCTCGCGACCCGGGATCTCGGCGAGGGCATCCGCCCCGCGATCGAAAGCGGCATCCGCGCAGCCGAAGCGATCGCCGGCCGCGGCCCCTACTCGCTCGAGGGGCTCGAGAGCTGGAGCGCGGGGAGCCTGCTGCGCGCGATGTGGAAACGTCGCGCGATCTTCTAGCGTGGCCGCATGCGGCAGGCGCGCGGGCGGGCAGCCTGCCGCCACCATCGGCGGCCGCGAAGATCGTTGCCTTCAACCGCCGTTCGACCTATGCCCATGCGGAGTCGCACCGCCTCGAGGAGCTGAAGCCCAGCGGGTCCCGCTCCGCGCAACGGCGGACGACCACACCAACGGAGCCGGCAGCAGGCCGGCCCAGGGAACGGGGAGGATTCCGCATGAAGCGTCATCGCATGACCATCCTCGCAGGGGCATCGCTGCTCGCGATGATGGCCCAGGCCCAGGCGGCGGAGCTCGCCTCGGTCGAGTTCATCGGCATGGCCCGGCCCGAGACTCCGGCCGACATGGCGCGCGCCCATTCACAGGCCGCGGTCCGCTACGTCTATGCCGACGGCAGCGAGCGCACGATCCCGCTCACCTACAACATTCTGTATACGAACCGCTCGCGCGTGGGCGGCAACGTCTACGAGGCCGCCCGCCTCTTCGATGCCTGGGGCGTCGGCCTCGTCGATCCCTTCGGTGCCCCGGTGATCTCCGAGACCCCGGACGGCACCACCATGCTCGCCGCACCCGGCGTCACCGACGCGGGGGAGCCGGTCGCCTTTCACGTGGTGCAATGGGAATATGACTGGCTGCTCTCGGACGGCAGCAACGCGCGCAAGGCGAAGGGCTGGTATCCGCGCACGGCCATGAGCGCGAACGTCAACCGCCTCGCCCAGGATCCGGCGACGGGACGCCTTCGCCTCGTCTCGCAGGAATTCGTCGATTTCTCCGCCGTGGGCGGGCTCTGGATTCCCTGCGCGGCCTCGAAAACGCCCTGGAACACCCATCTGCTCGGCGAGGAGGACTACGACCTCTTCGATCGCGGCAAGGTGGAGAAATCGCGCGCCGGTCTCACGAAGCTGTTCTTCCGCGGCCAGCAGGAGGCCAATCCCTACGACTACGGGCACCCCGTCGAGATCGCGATCGGCCCCGACGGCCGCCAGCGGGTGGTCAAGCATTACGCCATGGGACGGGCGTCGTGGGAGATCGCCCGCGTCATGCCCGATGGCCGCACCGTCTACTACGGTGACGACGGCCGCTACACGGGCCTCTTCATGTTCGTCGCCGACCGCGCGGGCGATCTCTCCGAGGGAACCCTCTATGCCGCCAGATGGGAGCAGGAGAGCGCCGAGAACGGCGGCTCGGCGAAGCTCGTCTGGATCCGCCTCGGTCACGCCAGCGACGCCGAGGTGCGTGAGATGGCGGCGCGCGAGCGTTTCGGGGCCACAGAGAGCACGATCTTCACCTTCGCCGATGGGCCACAGGATGGCTTCACGGCGATCCAGGCGGGGACCAAGAAGCCGGAGTACGTGCGGCTCAACCCCGGCAAGGAACGCGCCGCCGCGTTCCTCGAGAGTCGCCGCTATGCCGCTCTCCTCGGTGCCACCACCGAGTTCAACAAGATGGAGGGCGTGGCCGTCGACCCCGTAACCCGCCAGGTGTTCATCGCCATGTCCCGCATCGAGGGCGGCATGACGGAAGGAGATGGCGGTCCGAGAGATGACATCCGCCTGCCCAGGAATGGCGCCGGCGGCGTGTATGCGCTCGAGGTCTCGGGCGGCGTCGCGGACCGCGAGGGCAACCCGATCGACAGCGAGTGGGTGGCCGTGCGCATGAAGGGCGTGGCCGACCTCATGGGACGGGACCTGCCCGAGCCGGATGCATTCGGCAACCGCTCGGATCCCGATCGCGTGGCGGAACCGGACAATCTCGTCATGGCGCCCTCGATCCGGACCCTGTTCGTATTCGAGGACAGCGGCCGCCACACGAACAACTTCGTCTGGGCGTACAATATCGAGACGGGCAAGCTTTCGCGCATCGTCTCCATGCCGGCGGGAGCCGAAACATCGGGTGCCTTTCTCGTCGAGAACTGGAACGGCTGGGCCTATCTCACGGTCAACTATCAGCACGCCGGCGAGAAGCTGGCGAAGCGCAAGCTCTCCGACGCGCTCCTCGCGGAACTGCGCGCGCGGATCGATCCCTTCGTGGCCGGGGTCGGCTACATCGGCCCCTTCCCCGCCTGGGCCCCGGAAGATACCATGAATCCCCGCCGCTGACGGTCGAGCCGCGGGTCCGGGCGCGGCCGGGCCCGCGGCTCAGGCGGCGTGTTCGAGGCCGAGTTCGTGACGGAGCTCGGCGAAACGGCGCAGGGCCTCCTCGATCTCGTCAGCCGTGTGGGCGGCGGAGACGCTGCAGCGGAGCAGGCAGAGCCCGCCCGGCGTTCCCGGCGGCAGGGCGAGGTTCACATACACGCCCTTCTCGAGCAGCCGGTTCCAGGCGGTGATCGCGGACCGCTCGTCCGCAAGCCGCACCGCGACCACCGGCGCCGGCGGTGCGCCGAGGGTGAAGCCGAGCGCATGCAGCCCCTCGTGCAGGAGCCGGGCGTTGCGCCACACCCGCTCGCGCAGTCCCGGATCCGTCGCGATCCGGTTCAGCGCCGCGAGCACCGAGGCCATGGTCGCCGGGCTCGGCGAAGCGGTGAACATGTAGGGGCGGGAAGCGTAGCGCAGGAGGTCGAGTCCGTCGTGGTCCGAGGCGCCGAAGCCTCCTACCGCGCCCAGGCTCTTGCTGAAGGTGCCGGCGATGAAATCGACCTCCCCCTCCACCCCCTGCGCTTCCGCGATGCCGCGTCCCCGCGGGCCGTAGACGCCGAAGGAATGGGCCTCGTCGACGAACAGCCAGGCGCCGTGGCGCCGCTTGACCTCGACGAAGTCCCGAAGCGGCGCCACATCCCCGAGCATCGAGAAGAGGCCTTCGGTGACGATGAGACGCGCGCCCTCGCTGCCGCGGTCGCGGGCGAGGCGGCGGTCGAGATCCTCGGGGTCGTTGTGCCGGAACCGGATGATCCGCGCACCCGAGAGGGTGCAGCCATCGTAGATGCTGGCGTGCGAATCGCTGTCCATGAAGATCGTGTCGCGGCGGCCGGCGAGGCCGCAGAGCATGGCGAGATTGGCCTGGTAGCCGGTGGTGAAGACGATGCAGTGGCGCCGGCCGAGAAAGGCGGCGAAGGCGCGCTCGAGTTCCTCGTGAAGCCCGTAGGTGCCGTTCGCGATGCGCGAGCCCGTGGTCCCGGTTCCGAGGCTGCGGACCGCCTCGACGGCCGCCTCGGTGCACGCGGGATCCAGGGTGAGACCGAGGTAGTTGTTGGTGCCGAGGAGAATCGTCTCGCGGCCGGCGATCACCGCCCGGGTCGGCGAGATCAGACGCTCGACCCGTACCCGGAAGGGATCGGCGCCGAGCGCGAGCACACGCTCGCGACGGGCGAGAAGCGGGCGGTACTTGGCGAAGATGTCCATCAGCCGGCGCCGTCCCCTTTCTGACGCAGCACGAGCTCTACCAGATCCCCCACGGTGCGCAAATCGGCGAACTCGTTGATGGGGATGTCGAGATCGAAGGCATCCTCGATCTCCATCACGAGGTCCATCGCCGCCACCGAATCGATCTCGAGATCGGCCGCGAGATCCGTCTCGGGTCCGATGACGACGCCCTTCTCGTTGAAGCGGGCGAGGAACTCGACGATCCGCTGCAGCACGGCCTCGCGCTCGAGCATGTTTCACTTCCCGACGCTAGCGAGCCTCCGGCAATCTAAGCCATCCCGCGGCCTCGTACCATGCGAGGGTGCGCAGCACCCCCTGCTCGAAGCGCACCTGCGGCCGCCAGGAGCCGAGTGCAGCCATGGTCTCACTGCGGCAGACCCAGTCCGGATGATAGAGCTGCCGCAGCCGGTCGCGGGGCAGTGGCGAGGGCCTGCCGGCAATCCGCGCGGCGATCGTGGCCAGGGTGGAGAGCGCAGCCGCGAGGGTCCAGGGCACGGGCAGCAGCCGAACCGGCCGCCCCAGGGCCTGCGCCGCGATCCGCGCGACATCGCGCCAGCCGTAGCCGCCCGGGCGACCATCATCGGGCTCGAGCGGCACCCGCGGCGCCTTTGCGGCAGAGGCCAGAAGCGCGAGCAGCGCCGCCAGGTCCTCGACGTAGAGCAGCGAGAAGCGGGCCGCGGAGCCGGCGGGAGCCGGCAGGAGGCCGCGGGCGAGGGCACGGAAGAGGTCGAACGTCGTCCGATCGCCCGGGCCATATACGGCGGGAGGGCGGACGATGATGATCTCGAGATCCCTCCCGGCAGCGCCGACGACCATCTCCTCCGCCGCGGCCTTGCTCGCCCCGTAGGCCGAGACGGTGGGTGCGCGGGCGGCGAGCGAGGAGACGAGAACGAAGCGGCGCACGCCCGCCCGCGCCGCGACGCGGGCGAGTTCCGCACTCGCCGCCGCGTTGACGCGGTGGAAGGCCGCCGCATCCGGGGCCCGGATCGCGCCGGCGACATGAAGGAGCACCTCCGCGCCGCGGCACAGCCGCGCGAGCGTGGCGCCATCCTCGAGCTCCCCGGCGACGAGTTCCACCCCCGAGGCCGCGAGTTCGGGGGCGGGCCGGCGCACGAGGGCGCGCACGCGATGCGTTGCAGCGAGCGCCGTCGCGGTGTGGCGACCGATGAAGCCGGTCGCCCCGGTGAGCGCGATCCTGGCCATGGGAGGAAGCGTCGTCGTGCGGCCTCAGCTCGCGAGCGCGGGAGCCATCGCCCGTGGCGCGAGGCTACGGTCCTCGTCGAGATCCACGAATTCGCCACGCAGATAGCGGTGGCGCGCGGCGGCGCGGCTGAGCTTGCCCGAGGTCGTGAAGGTGAGCGATTTCGGTGGCAGCAGCAGGATCTCGCATTCGACCCCGGCGGAGCGCAGCAGCAGGCTCCGGATCTCCCGCCGGAGCGCTTCCCGCGCCGACGCATCCCGCAGCCGGCATTCCACGGCGACCACCACCCGCTCGGGCCCTTCGCTTCCGCCCACGGAGAAGGCGGCGACATGGCGCACTCCCTCGAGCCGCTCCACCGCCCATTCGAGATCCTGGGGCCAGATGTTGCGCCCGCCGACGATGACGACGTCCTTGGCGCGGCCGGTGACGACGAGTTCGCCCTCGACGAGGTAGCCGAGATCGCCGGTATCCAGCCAGCCGTCTTCGGAGAGCACCGCGCGCGTCGCCGAGGGATCGCGGAAGTAGGCCTGCATCAGGCTCGGCCCCTTGATGCAGATGCGGCCGATGCGGCGCTCGGGGAGTGCGCGGCCCTGGGCGTCGCGGATCTCCACGCGGTAGCCGGGAAGCGGGCGGCCGCAACGCACGAAGCTGCGCACGAGTCGCGCATCGCTCTCGACGGGAACGCGCACCGCGAGACCCTCGCACTCGAGCAGCGGGCCGCGCGCGACGCGATCCACCCGCACCTCCTCCTCGAGGGCGCCGAAGGTGACGGCGAGGGTGGCCTCGGCGAGGCCGTAGCTCGCGAGAAAGGCGCGGCGATCGAAGCCCGCGGGGGCGAAGGTATCGGCGAAGGCATCGAGCACGTCGGGCCGGATCATTTCGCCGCCGATGCCGGCGACGCGCCAGCTGCGGAGATCGTATGCGTCGATGCCATTGCCGTTGCGCGCGCGGCGCGCCGCGAGCTCGTAGCCGAAGGTGGGGCTGAAGGAGATCGTGCCCGCGTGACGGGAGAGGAGCTCGAGCCACAGCAGCGGGCGGCGGGCGAAGCTCGCGGTCGAGATGTAGTCGACCGAGACCTGGGCGAAGACCGGGGTGAGGCAGCAGCCGACGAGCCCCATGTCGTGGTAGAGGGGGAGCCAGGAGACGCAGCGGTCCCCCTCGCGCAGACGCACGCCGTGTGCGGCGATCGCTTCCGCATTGGCGGCGAGTGCCCGCTGCGTGACGAGGACGCCGCGCGGAAAGCTCGTGCTCCCCGAGGAGTACTGGATGTAGCAGGGATCGCCGACGTCGAACGGCCGCGGATCCTCGCGCGCGGGTGCCTGCTGCTCGAGTTCCGCGACCGTGAGCACCGCCCGCACGAGCGTCCCCTGGGCAGCCCGCTCGAGGCGGGCGACGCCATCCGCCGGCGCCAGCGCGAGCCGCGCCGAGGCCGCCTTGAGCATCGTCCGCAGCCGCGCGACATGGGCATCGGCGCCGCCGAGATTGACGGCAAGCGGCAGGGGTACGGGGATGCAGCCGGCCCACTGGCAGGCGAAGAAGGCGAGCAGGAAGTCGGGCGAAGTGTCGGCGAGAAGGCCGACCCGGTCGCCGCGCGCAACTCCCAGCGCGGCAAGCCTGCGGGCAAGCTCCCGCGACCGCTCGAAGAGTTCGCGGTAGCTCAGCACCGTCTCGAGGCGCCCGCGCGAGCCGTGAAAATTGAACCCGGTCTCGCCGCGCGCGGCATAGGCGAGGGCATCGAGCAGCGTGTTGAATCCGCCGATCCGAAACGGCAGCCGCAGGTTGACCGTCGGTGTCGGCTGCGTCATCGCGTCCATCTCCCGCCTTTGCCGTCGGCCGGCATCCCGGCCGGAGTGCCGCACGACCCTCGATGCCGCCCCTGCCGCTTCCGCCTCACCCGATCTTCCGTTCCGCTTTTCGACGCGTGGGGCGCGATCCGTGCCTGGCGGCAACTTAATGGCCGCATTCCGGGCTCTCTACTCACGTTGTGTTACGGAATGTTACGCCAAAGCCATCGATCACCGGTTGAACATCCGCCGCCAGGGCATCGCGCCACAACGCATTCGCACCGCCGGCGCGGGAGGTCAAGCCCTCGGCCGTCCAGAGGCGCACGGGCCTCTTTCCCGGTGCCCGCAGATGCACTACCTCGCCATTGATCGGCGGGAGTACCCCCGGTGACGCGGCAGCGACTGCCCCGACTCATCCGCTTCCTTCTCCGCAACTGCCTTCTCGGCATCGCGGTGGGGTGGGGGGTGCTGCTCGCGCTGCTGCTGGGCGATGCCTTCGGGCTCGGCAGTCTCGTTCTCACCTCGCCCTGGCGGGGAACCGCACTCTTTCTCCTGTTTGCGGGCTTCGCCATCACCTTCGGCAGTCTCGCCATGGGCACCGCCGTGTTCCTCGTGCGCGACGCGCGCTAGCGCAGCGCCCGCCGCGTCGGAACGAGCGCCCAGTAGTCGAGATCCAGCAGCACTTCGGGAAGGTAGCGGCCCTCGCCGTCGCGCAGCGGAAAGCCCGCGGCCGGACGATCCTTGAGCGCCACCAGCCGCAGCCGCAGTGCCCCCACGTCGTCGCGCCCGGCGAGCGTTGCCCGATCGAGCACCTCCGACCAGGCGTAGACGGTGTCCCCGGCATGGCAGGGATGGGCATGGGTACCGGCGTTGATCGCCAGGATGCGCAGCGTGTTCGCGAGCCCGTTGAAGGAGAGCGCGCGGGCGAGCGACATGACGACGCCGCCGTACACGATGCAGCGGCCGGGCCGCGCCGCATGGGCGTTGAAATGGACCCGCGCGGTGTTCTGGTAGAGCCGCGTCGCGAGGCGATGCTCGCCTTCCGTCACCGTCGTGCCGTCGACGTGATCGATCCGCATGCCGGGCACATAGTCCTCATAGACGAGGTCCGAGCCCGTTTCCTGCGGGTCGATCCGCACCGGCCCGAGAGCAGCCGGCAGGCGCAGCGCCGCGGGGGAAACGGCGGGCCTGAGATCGGGCCGCTCCGGCTGCGGTGCCGGCGCCTGGGGATCCCGTTTGCGGACGAGGACCCAGCGCGTGTACTCGAGGATCGGCGTGCCGTCCTGCCTGAAGCCGCGCGTGCGCACCCAGACGATCCCCGCATCCCGCTTCGAGGTCTCGCGCAGACCGATGACCTCGGAGCGGGCGTGGATCGTATCTCCCGGGTACACCGGCTCGAGGAAGCGGCCCTCGGCGTAGCCGAGATTGGCGACGGCGTTGAGGGAAATGTCGGGGACGGTCTTGCCGAAGACGATGTGGAAGGTGAGCAGGTCGTCGAGGGGAAGATCCGCAAAGCCGAGGCCGAGCGCGAACGGCCGGCTGCAATGGAGGAGAAAGCGGGAGCCCGTGAGCGCGAGATAGAGGGCAACATCCCCTTCGCTCACCGTGCGCGGCGTGGCGTGGCGGATTTCCTCGCCGAGGCGGAAGTCCTCGAAGAAGCGCCCCCTGCCCTCGCCCGTCATGCCCCTGCGGTCCCCGTCGCCTCGGTATCGGGCAGCGCCGCCCGCTGCAGGCGGTCGTTGATCGCTTCGCCGAGCCCCTCGCGGGGGATCGGCATCACGGCAATCGCCCGCACCCCCTCGCGGTCGAGCGCCCGCAGCATGGCGAACAGATTCGCGGCCGCCTCCTCGAGGTCGCCCGCGGGGCTGAGGTTGAGCATCACCCGCGCCCCCTCGAGCGGCTCGGGACCGAAGGCGAGAAGCGCCTCGTCCGGTGCCACCGCCCGCGCCTCGAGCCGCAGCGGCCGCCGCGGCGCGTAGTGACGTCCGACGAGCCCCGGCGATCGGACGGGGCCGTCGTCCGTCAGAGGGGCCACGGCAACGCCGGCCACCTTCTCGAGGCGTTCGCGGGGCACGCCCCCGGGACGCAGCAGCACCAGACGCTCCGGATCGCTCGCATCGATCACCGTACTCTCCACGCCCACCGGGCAGGGGCCGCCGTCGAGGATCAGATCGACGGCATCGCCGAGATCCGCGCGCACATGTTCGGCCCGGGTCGGGCTCGGGCGCCCCGAGGGATTGGCGCTTGGCGCCGCCACCGGAAGACCGGTGAGCTCGAGCAGCTTCCGCGCCACCGGATGGGCGGGGATACGGATCCCCACGGTCGAAAGGCCCGCGGTTGCGAGCTTGGAGATGACGCTCCGGGTCTTGAGCGGCAGCACGAGCGTGAGCGGCCCCGGCCAGAAGGCCTCCGCGAGCCGGCGCGCCCGCGCGTCCATCCAGACGAAGCCGAGCGCCTGCTCGAGCGCCGCGAGGTGGACGATGAGGGGGTTGTTCGCCGGGCGGCCCTTGGCGAGGAAGATGCGCGCCGTGGCCACGTCCTGGGTCGCGATCGCGCCGAGCCCGTAGACGGTCTCGGTGGGAAAGGCGACGAGCCCGCCGCGGCGCAGCACCGCCGCCGCCCGGCGGATGCCCTTCCCGTCGGCCCTGACGATCTCCGGTCTCATGAAACCCGGCTCACTTCCCGCGCCCATGCATGCGTACCGCCTCGACCAGGGCGGCGGCGAGGGCGAGCTTGAGGAGATCGCCCCAGATGAAGGGGACAAATCCCACCGCCACGGCCTTCGCGCCGCCCACGAAACCCGCAAGCCAGAGCAGCCCCGGAAGATAGATGGCCGCCATCGCCGCCAGGAACGCGAGGGCGAGGGCGAGCCCCCGCCAGCCGCTCCCGACCGCCTTGCCCGCGATCCATGCCGCGGGCAGAAAGCCTGCGAGATAGCCGCCCGTCGGCCCGAGCATGTACGCGAGCCCCACACCCCGCTCCGGCGTGCCCGCGAAGACGGGAAGGCCGAGCGCTCCTTCGAGGAGATAGAGGAGCACCGTCGCCGCCGCCATGCGCGGACCGTAGGCGGCACCGAGGAGCAGCACCGCGGCCGTCTGCAGCGTCATCGGCACCGGGTAGAAGGGGACCTGGATCTTCGCCGATAGCGCAAGCAGCAGACTTCCCGCGAGCGCGAGCAGCGCCAGTCTGAAGGCGCCGGCGATCCCGGTGCGCGGCTTCCAGATGCGGTCGATCGCGGATGCGGGTGGCAGCGGCTGCATGCTCTCACGTCCTCCGATTGCGTCCGACCCCGGGCGGAAGGTTCCGGGCCACCGCCCACGGGCAGCGGCCCGCTGCGTCTAACTCCGCGCTCGCGGCTGGCGGGCGCCGATGTCGCGGCGATAGAAACCCTCGGGCCAGTCGATGCGGGCGATCGCCCGATAGGCACGCTCGCGGGCCTCGGCAAGGCTCGCGCCGAGACCGGTGACATCGAGCACCCGGCCTCCGACGGCGAGCAGGCGACCATCCTCGCGTCGCGTCCCGGCATGGAAGATGATGACCCCTTCCTCCCCGGCAAGGGCATCGAGGCCGCGGATCTCGCTGCCCCTGGGATAGTCCCCGGGATAGCCGCGGGTGGCCATGACCACGGTGAGGGCGTGGAGGTCGCGAAAGCGCACGTCCATATGGCGCAGCGCCCCCTCCACGGCCCCCAGCACGAGCTGTCCGAAATCGGTCATCAGCCGCGGCAGCACCACCTGGGCTTCGGGATCGCCGAGACGGACGTTGAACTCAAGAAGCTTCGGCCCCTCTTCGGTGAGCATGAGTCCGGCGTAGAGGATGCCGCGATACGGGCTTCCCTCTTCGGCCATGCCGCGCACCGCGGGCTTCAGGATCGTCTCGAGAATGCGCCCCCGCAGCTCCTCGTCGAGCAGCGGAGTCGGCGCATGGGCACCCATGCCGCCGGTGTTCGGTCCGCGGTCGCCATCGAAGGCGCGCTTGTAATCCTGGGCGTCGCCGAAAGGCAGGATGCTCTCCCCGTCGCAGAGCGCGAAGACGCTCACCTCCTCGCCGCGAAGCCGCTCCTCCACCACCACCCGGTGGCCGGCGGCGCCGAAACGGCCGGCGAAGCAGTCCTCGAGCGCGGCAAGCGCCTCCGCCGCCGTCGCCGCCACCGTCACCCCCTTGCCGGCTGCGAGCCCGTCCGCCTTGACCACGAGGGGCCCGCCCCGTTCACGGATGTAGGCGCGCGCCTCCTCCGCCCGATCGCGGTGGAAGACGCGTCCGGCCGCGGTCGGGATGCCGTGGCGGCCGCAGAATTCCTTGGCAAAGGCCTTGGACGCCTCGAGCCGGGCGGCCGCCCGCTTCGGGCCGAAGGCGCGCACCCCCGCCTCTTCCAGGCGATCCACGAGGCCTGCGACGAGCGGCGCCTCCGGTCCCACGACGACGAGATCGACCGCCCGCCTGCGCGCGAGCGCCACGATCCCCTCCACGTCCTCGGCCGCGACCGGCACGCATTCGGCACATTCGGCGATGCCGGCGTTGCCCGGCGCGCAGAGCAGTTCATCCACGAGCGGCGAAGCCTCGAGCGCCCAGCACAGCGCGTGCTCGCGACCGCCCGAGCCGATGACGAGAACCCGCATGCTCCCCCCTTGGCGCCATCGCGGCCACCCTTTAGCAGGACCGCAGGCGAGGTCGAACCCCCGCCGAAGGTCCGGGCCTGCCCATGCTCTTCCACGATCCCGAGACGGCGCTGCAGATCACGCTGCTCGCGCTTGTCGCCGATGCCCTGATCGGCGACCCGCCGCTCCTATGGCGCCGCCTGCCGCACCCCGTCGCCGCCTTCGGCAGGCTCGCCGAATGGTGCGAGGGACGCTGGAACCGGCCGTCTCTTCCCGCCCTGCGCCGCCGCATTCGCGGCGCGGCGGCCGCGCTTCTGCTGATCGCGCTCGCGGCCCTTGCGGGCCTCCTGCTCGCAGGCGCCCTGTCCTCGCCCTACGGCTGGCTCGCGGAGGGCCTCGCAGCCTCGGTGCTCCTCGCCTACCGCGGCCTCACCGACCGCGTCGGCGCCGTGGCCGCGGGGCTCCGCACCGACCTCGAGGCGGGACGGGACGCGGTGCGCCATCTCGTCGGCCGCGATGTCGCCCGCCTCGACGATCACGGCATCGCCCGCGCGGCGGTCGAGTCGCTGGCCGAGAACTTCTCCGACGCCGTGCTCGCACCCTGCTTCTGGCTGCTGCTGTTCGGGCTTCCCGGTCTCTTCGCCTACAAGGCGGTGAACACCCTCGACAGCATGTGGGGCTACCGCAGCCCGCGCTTTGAAGACTTCGGCCGCCTCGCCGCCCGCCTCGACGATTTCGCGAACCTCGCCCCCGCGCGTCTCACCGCGCTCCTCTTCCTCGCCACCGCCGCGCTCTTCCCCGCCGCCGATGCCGGCGCCGCGGTTCGCGTCCTGCGCCGCGATGCCCGTCGTCACCGTTCGCCCAATGCCGGCTATCCCGAAGCGGCGCTCGCCGGTGCCCTCGGCTTCCGGCTGTCGGGGCCGCGCTCCTACGGCCAACAGCGGTGCGCCGAGCCCTGGATCGGCTGCGGTCGCGCCGCGCTCGATGCGGACGACATCGAGCGGGCGCGCGCCTTCGTGCGCACCGCCTTCCTGCTCCTCTGCGCAATCCTCGCCGCCCTCGGCGCACTCACCGCCGGGCGAGGCTGAGAAGCCGCCCGAGATCGAGTGCCGCCTCGAGATGATCGGCGAGCGCGTCGAGCGTCTCTTCGATCGTCCGCTCATGGGCGAGCGCGGCTCGCGTCCCGAGATGGGCGAACAGGCGTGCGCGCAGCGCATCGCTCGCGAACAGACCGTGGACATAGCTGCCGATCACGCCCCCGTCCGGGCTTCGCGCCCCGTCCTCCCGCCCGTCGGCGAAGGTCACCACGGCACGCGCCCGGTCGGGGCCCGTCGTGCGCCCGAGGTGAATCTCGTAACCCCGCACCTCGGCCCCCAGCCAGCTGCGGCCCCGCACCTCGCGCACCGTCTTGGCGGCCATGAGCCGCGTCTCCACATCGAGCAGGCCGAGCCCGGGAACCTCCCGCGGCGGCCCCTCGACCCCTTCCGGATCGACGATGCGGCGGCCGAGCATCTGATAGCCGCCGCAGAGACCGATGATCATGCCGCCGCGCCGACGGTGGGCGAGGATGTCGGCGTCGAAGCCCGAGCGGCGAAGCGCGAGGAGATCGTCGATCACCGCCTTGCTGCCGGGAAGGAGCAGAAGATCGGTATCCGCGGGCAGGGGTGCATCGAGGTCGAGGATGCGCAGCGCCACCTCCGGCTCCTGGGCGAGCGGGTCGAGATCGTCGAAATTCGCGATCCGCGGCAGGCGCGGCACCGCCACCCTGAGGCTCGCCCGGGGATTTTGCCGCGCGCGCTGTTCGAGACCGAGCACGTCCTCGGCCGGCAGACGGTGCGCGCGATCGAACCACGGCACGATGCCGAGGCAGGGAAGACCGGTGCGCTCCTCGATGAGCGGTACGGCTTCCCGGAAGAGCCCGGGATCGCCGCGAAACTTGTTGACGAGGAAGCCTCGAAGCAGCGCCCGCTCGGCGGGCTCGAGCAGGGCCGTGGTGCCGACCAGCGACGCGATGACGCCGCCGCGCTCGATGTCGCCGACGAGGATCGCGGGCACCTCGGCCGCGACCGCGAAGCCCATGTTCGCGAGATCGAAGCGGCGGAGATTGACCTCCGAAGCGCTGCCCGCACCCTCCACGAGGACGAGATCGGCTTCTGCGGCGATGCGGGCGAAGCTCTCGAGCACCCGGGGCAGCAATTGCTCGCGCAGCCCGTAGTATGCGCGCGCGGTGAAGCTGCCCCGGGCCCGCCCCTGGACCACGAGCTGCGCCCTGCCCCCGGCCTCGGGCTTGAGGAGGATCGGGTTCATGTCCGCACGCGGCGGAACGCCCGCGGCCCGCGCCTGCAGCGCCTGGGCACGGCCGAGCTCGCCGCCGGCGGCGACGGCGGCGTTGTTCGACATGTTCTGGGGCTTGAAGGGGAGGACGCGCAGCCCCCGTCGCGCATAGGCGCGGCAGAGCCCGGCCACGAGCAGGGTCTTGCCGGCGTCCGAGGAGGTGGCCTGGAACATGAGTGCCGGCGTCGGCACCGCGGCCTCCTCAGTATTCGATGCCGAGCTGCGCCTTCACCCCCTCGCGGAAGGGATGTTTCACGAGCTTCATCTCGGTCACGAGATCCGCGCGCGCGATCAGCTCCTCGGGCGCGTTGCGGCCGGTGACGACCACATGGAGATCGGGCCGCCGGCGCTCGAGCGCTTCGAGCACCTCATCCAGCGGCAGATAGTCGTAGCGGAGGACGATGTTGAGCTCGTCGAGCAGGAGGAGATGCAATTCCGGATCCCGCAGCATGCGCCGCGCCTCGTCGAAGGCGGCGCGGGCGGCGCGGATGTCGCGCGCGCGGTCCTGGGTCTCCCAGGTGAACCCCTCGCCCATGACCCGAAGGGTGACGAGCTCGGGAAACCGCTCGAGGAACATGCGCTCGCCCGTCGTGCGACGCCCCTTGACGAACTGCACGATTCCCACCCGCCGTCCGTGCCCCAGGGTGCGCAGCACGAGGCCGAAGGCGGCCGTGCTCTTGCCCTTGCCCGTGCCGGTGTGGACGATGAGAAGCCCCTTCTCCCTGGTCTTGCTGGCATAGAGCCGATCCTTCGCGGCCTTGATCCTGGCCTTCTTCTCGCGGTGCGCGTCCGCCTCCCCCATCTCATCCCCCTCCCGCATCGATCCGCCGGGGCAGCCCGGGAGCCGCCTGTCCCGGCGCTCAGAAGCCCAGTGCGATGCCGTCCTTGCGTGGATCCGATCCGCCGATGAGCAGTCCCCGCTCGTGGTCGAGGAGGATGCACTGGCCGCCGCCGAGCGGCGTCGCTGCGGCCGTCACCGGATGTCCCATCGCCCGCAGGCGCTCGGCGACCTCGGGCCGGATGCCGCGCTCGAGCTGGAGGTCGCGCGGATAGGCCATGGCCCGCGGATGGTCGAGGGCCGTCTGCGGATCCATGGCGTAATCGATGAGGTTGGTGAGCAGGTGAACCTGGCCGACGGGTTGGAAGTCGGCACCCATGACCCCGAAGCAGGCGAAGAGTCGCTCTCCGCGAAAGGCGAGCGCGGGGATGATCGTGTGCATCGGCCGCTTGCGCGGGGCGAGGGCGTTGGGATGGTCGGGGTCGAGCGAGAAGGCGCGGCCACGGCAGTGGAAGAGGACGCCGGTGCGCGGACAGACGAGGGCCGAGCCGAAACCGTCGTAGAGGGAGTTGATGAAGGAGCAGGCGTTTCCCTCGCCGTCGACGACCGCGATGTAGACCGTATCGCCGCCGGCTCTGCAGGGCGCAGGCAGGTCGAAGCGTGCCCGCTTCGGGTCGATCCAGCGCCGGAGCTCTTCCGCATGGCTCTTCTGGAGCACCTGCCCGAGCGGCAGCGCGCCTGCGCGCGGATCGGCGAGCCAGGCATCGCGTTCGCTGAAGGCGAGCTTCGTCGCTTCGGCCTCGAGATGGTACCGTTCGGCTCCGTCGGGGTCGAGATCGGCGAGCGCGAAGCCCTCGAGCAGATGGAGCATCAGCAGGGGGACGAAGCCCTGGCCGTTGGGCGGGCATTCGAACACGCGGACGCCGCGATAGTCGCCGTGGATCGGCTCGACCCAGGCTGGTTCGTATGCGGCGAAATCGGAGAGCTCATGGAGCCCGCCGGCAGCCCGCAGGGTCTCGATCATCCACGCAGCGAGCTCGCCCTCGTAGAAGACCTTCGCCCCCTCCTTCGCGATCCGCCGCAGCGTGCGCGCGAGCGCCGGATAGCGCAGCACGCACCCCGCGCGGGGTGCGGATCCGGAGGGAAGGTAGAGCCGTCGCGTCGCCTCACGGCCGCGAAGACGTGCCTCCGCCTGCTTCCAGTCGAAGGCGACCCGGGGCAGGACGGGGAATCCTTCCTCCGCATAAGAGATCGCGGCCTCGAGCACCGCACCGAGATCGAGCCGGCCATGGGCGCGCTGCAGCATCTCCCAGGCCGCCACCGCCCCGGGCACGGTGATGCTGTGCACGCTGTCGGCGGTGAGCGCGGAGATCCCGAGCGCGCGCAAACGTTCGAGGCTCAGTGCCGCGGGCGCCCAGCCGGAACCATTGAGGGCGACGACGGGCCCCGAGGCGGGTGCGAAGAGCGCGAAACAGTCGCCGCCGATTCCCGTGGACTGCGGCTCGACCACGCACTGCACCGCGCAGGCGGCGATCGCCGCGTCCACGGCGTTGCCGCCGCGGCGGAGGATGTCCACCGCCGCGAGGCTCGCAAACGGATGCGAGGTCGCGGCCATGCCGCGCGCGGCGTAGACGACCGACCGGCCGGGCCGCTGGAAATCGCGCACCGCACCGACCCCGGCGCGCCGGCCTCAGGCAGCCCTGGCCGCCGGCTGAAAGTCGAGCACCTCGTCGAGGGGCGGTACGCTTCTTACGAGCTCGAAGGCATCCGGCCGCACGTGCTTCTGCTCGATATGCCGGCGCAGCTCGGCCTCGCTCAGGAGCCCCTGCTCGAGGCATTCGCGCACATAGGCGAAGAAGAGCTGCTCCTGGCGGCGGTCCGGATGACGCCGGTAGCGGGGCAGCAGCGCATAGGGCCCGAAGAGCACCCGCCGCGCCTTCATGAGCCAGCCGAAGGGCGGGAAGGGCTTGAAATGCTCGACGGGCAGATAGTCCATCTTGAGCCCCGTCTTCCAGGGCTGGGTCGAGCGCCGGGTCATGTGGACCATTCGGGTCTCGGGAGTGAGACGGTCGAAGTCGTTCCACTCCGGCTCGAGAACGCCGATCGTCTGCGGGTCCTCCGCCTCGAGGCCGAGCCAGGTGCGATAGTCGAGCTCACCGGTGAAGAGCTGGGCGAACTGCCGCTCCACGTCCCAGTGACGCAGCTTCGCGCAGTCGAGAAGCATGACCGAGCTCGCGTAGCGCCCGCGCACGGCGAGCTTCACCCCCTCGTGGGTGCGGCACATGATGGCCTTGCCCTGCATGTCCCGCCGGAAGAGTTCCATCACGTCGCCGATGGCGAAGATGTCGGGATCGACGACCACCGCCCGGCCGCTGTAGTCCATGAGCTGGGGCGGCGCGAAGCGGAGCGGGGTGAAGGACTGCAGATCCTCGTTGAGCCAGGGCTTCCAGCTGCCGTCGCGCAGATAGAGCCGTCCCTGATAGCGCTCGAAGAAGGGGAAATCCTCACGCCGGATGATGCGCACCTCGAACGCATCCGGCGTGGCCGAGCGGCGGCGCATCGAATAGGCGGAGACGACGGCCCCGACATATTGCTTGTCGTTGGTGTGAACGAAGACACAGAAGCGGTTCGCGGTCTCTGCCATCACCCGTCTCCCGGAAGGATGCGCCTCGCCTGCGGGGCGGGCCGTGTGCGACGCGCGCCATAGCAGCTGGGGCCGGCTGCGGCAACGGCGCACGCGGTTGCCGCCGGGTTCCGCGCGATCTATGTAGAGCGTCGAGGCGGCGGAGCGTAGCGCAGCCTGGTAGCGCACCAGTCTGGGGGACTGGGGGTCGGCGGTTCGAATCCGCCCGCTCCGACCAAG
>CAZHHU010000022.1:22478-32858 GCA_964532215.1 uncultured Geminicoccaceae bacterium | reverse complement strand
TCACCCCCACGGACCGGGGCGGCGGCGGGCGCTGCGGTCGTGGCTTCGAAGACGCAGCAGCAGCGCCACCGCAAGCCCGGCGACAAAGCCCGCCACATGGGCCCACCAGGCGATCCCGGGCGTTCCCGGCTCGCTTCCGACCGCGCTCAGGAACTGGAGCAGGAACCAGAAGCCGAGGAGGAGCGAGGCCGGGAGGTGGGTCGCGAAGAGAAAGCCGATCGGAACGACGACGAGGACGCGGGCGCGGGGAAAGAACACGAGATAGGCCGCGAGGACCCCGGAAATGGCGCCCGAGGCCCCGACCATGGGGACGCGTGAGGTCGGGTCGAGGAGGACGTGTCCGAGCGCCGCGAGCGCACCGCAGCCGAGATAGAACAGGGCAAAGCCGAGATGGCCGAGGCGATCTTCGACGTTGTTGCCGAAGATCCAGAGGTAGAGCATGTTGCCGCCGAGATGCAGCCAGCCGCCGTGGAGGAACATGCTCGTAAGCGGCGTGAGCCAGGCGGGCACGAGGGCGAGCTCGGGGGCGAGCCGCGCCTCGCCGGTGAGCACAGCGGGAATCATTCCGAGGCCGTAGACGGCGCGCGTGAAGCTCTCCTCTCCCCGCGCGAGCTCACCGACGAACACCGCGATGCAGATGAGGATGATCGCAACGGTGACGACCGGTCGGCGTTCCGTGGGCAGGTAGTCCCGGATGGGAATCATGGGGCTCGCCCGAGCCCGTAAAGGGCGCTATCCCCACGGCCGCCGCCTGTGGATCCGGGCGGACAGGGGGCAGGACAGACAGGGAGTGGCCGATGGGCGCATTCGGCGTGGGTCAGGCGGTCGCGCGCAAGGAGGACCGCAGGCTGATTACCGGTGCGGGCCGGTTTACCGACGATCTGGCGCCGCCCGATGCGCTCGTGCTGCATGTTCTGCGCTCCCCGCATGCGCACGCGGAGATCCGCGCGCTCGACGTGGAGCAGGCGAAACGCGTGCCGGGCGTGCACGCGGTGCTCACGATCGCCGATCTCGACGCCGCCGGTATCGGACCGCTCCCCTGCCGTCACACGCCCCCCAATCGCGACGGTTCGCCCATGGTCGTGCCCGAGCGGCCGGTGCTCGCGCGCGAGCGCGTCCGCTTCGTCGGCGATCCGGTGGTCGCCATCTTCGCCGAGACGGTTCATGCGGCACGGGATGCGGCCGAGCTCGTCGACATCGACTACGCGCCCCTGCCGGCGGTGGTGGAGACGGCCCGCGCGCTCGATCCCGACGCCCCCCGGATCTGGCCGCAGGCGCCCGGCAATCTCGCCCTCGACTGGGAAGTCGGCGACGGCGCCGCGGTCGATGCGGCGCTCTCCCGGGCGGAACGGGTGTTCTCGCTCACCCTCGTGAACAACCGCCTGGTGGTCAATCCGATGGAGACGCGTGCCTGCCTCGCCGAGTACGATCCGGCGACGGACCGCTTCACCTTCACCGTCGGCAGTCAGGGGGTGCACGGGCTGCGGGATGTGCTGGCCGAACAGGTCATGCGCATGCCGCGGGAGAAGCTGCACGTCATCACGCGCGACGTGGGGGGTGCCTTCGGCCTCAAGATCTTCGTCTATCCCGAATATCCCCTCTGTCTTCACGGCGCCCGGCTGCTCGGCCGCCCGGTGCGGTGGATGGCCGAGCGCAGCGAGGCCTTCCTCGCCGACAGCCACGGCCGCGACCATGTGACGACGGTGACCATCGGCGTCGATGCGGACGGGCGGATGACCGCCATCCGTGCCGAGGCGATCGCCAACCTCGGCGCCTATCTCGCCCAGTTCGGCCCCTTCATCCCCACCGAGGCCGGCGGCAAGATGTACTGCGGCGTCTATCGTTTCGAGGCCGCACACTATCGCGTGCGCTGCGTGTTCACCAACACCCAGCCCACCGATGCCTACCGCGGTGCGGGAAGACCGGAGGCGGCCTATGCGGTCGAGCGCGCGGTCGACTACGTGGCCCGCAAGCTCGGCAGCGATCCCGTGGACTTCCGTCGCCGCAACTTCGTCCGCGCGGAGGAGATGCCGTGGCACACGCCGCTCGGATTCGTCTACGATTCCGGAGACTTCGGAAGGATTCTCGATGCCGCGCTCGAGCGGGCGGATGTCGCAGGGTTCCCGCAGCGGCGCGAGCAGGCACGCCGCGCCGGCAGGCTGCTCGGGCTCGGTGTCTCCTACTACATCGAGCGCTGCGCCGGGGGGCCGGACGAAGAGGCCCGGGTGGAGATCGACGCAAGCGGTCGGGTGCGCCTCCTCATCGGCACCATGAACAACGGGCAGGGGCACGAGACCGCATACAGCCAGCTCGTCGCCGATGCCCTGGGCGTGCCCTTCGACGCCGTCGAGGTGGTGCAGGGGGACAGCGATCTTGTCGCCTCGGGTCACGGCACGGGCGGCTCGCGCTCGCTGCCGGTGGGCGGGGCTGCGGTGGCCGAGGCGAACGCGCGGCTGTTGCGGGAAGCGCGGATGCGGGCGGGAAATCTGCTGGAGGCGGCGGATGCGGACCTCGTCTTCGAGGAGGGCGCGTTCCGGGTCGTCGGCACCGACCGTGTCGTGACCCTGCTCGAGATCGCGGCGCGCACGGGTGGTCTCGCGGCCGAGGGCCGTTTCCGGCCGCCGGCACCGACCTTTCCCAACGGCTGCCACATCTGCGAGCTCGCGATCGATCTCGCCACCGCCGAGCCGCGCATCCTGCGCTACACGGTGGTGGACGATTTCGGCCGGGTGGTGAATCCGGCGCTGGTCGCCGGTCAGGTGCACGGTGGCGTGGTCCAGGGCATCGGCCAGGCGCTGTTCGAGCACACCGTCCACGACCCCGAGAGCGGGCAGCTGCTCACCGCCTCCTTCGTCGACTACCGTATCGCCCGCGCCGATGACGTGCCATGGATCGACTTCTCCTGGGTCGAGATCCCCTGCACGACGAATCCCCTCGGCGCCAAGGGGGCGGGGGAGGCCGGCGCGATCGGCGCGCCGCCGGCGGTCATCAACGCCCTCGTGGACGCTCTCTACCCATACGGCATCGAACACGTCGACATGCCGGCGACCCCGCTTCGCCTGTTCGAGATCCTGAGGCGCGCGGGGCTTCTCGGTGAAGGCTGATCCGCGGCCTTCGGTCCGGCTCATGGGCGGCGGCGCCAGTGTTCGATTCCCATCGTCGTCGGGGCCTGATGACCGGTCGGCACCACGCCCTCGAGCCACTTCGGCCAGATGTGCGGATTGGCGCGGAAATAGAGCGGCAGCACCGGGAGATCGCTGGCATACAGCCGCTGCAGTTCGGCCCACAGACTCCTGCGCTTTTCGGGATCGAGCTCGCGTTCGATGGCGTCGATGAGCCGGTCCATCTCCGGATTGCAGTAGCCCGTGTAGTTCTGCCCCGACCAGCCGTTCTCGGGCCGCGGGATCTCCTCGCAGTGGAGGGTGGAGCGCGGCACGTTCTCGGGCGAGCTGATCCAGGCGAACATGGCCATCGCCGGGAACCTGCGCTTGGCCACCGTCTCACCGAAGAACACCCGCGCGGGCTCGTTCCTGATCGAGACGGCGATGCCCAGTTGCCGCCACATCGTCTGCAGCACCTGCTCCACGAGCTCGCGGGTGCGGTTGCCGGCAGTGGTCATGAGCAGGAGTTCGAGGCGCCGCCCCCCGGCATCGACGAGGATCCCGTCCGGCCCCGGCCGGAAGCCCGCCTCCGCGAGGAGCTGCGAGGCCCTTCTCGGATCGTAGGGATATTTCGGCACCTCGTCGGTGTGGACCCAGTCGAGGGGATGCACGCTCGTATCGGCCACCGGCTGGCGTCCCTCGAACAGCTGCTGGACGAGCGTCTGCCGGTCGATCGCATAGAGCAGCGCCCGGCGCACGCGCCGGTCGGTGAGCAGCGGATTGTCGAGGTTGAGGTCGATGTGCTCGTAGACGAGGCCGGGCTGGAACCGGACCACGTAGCGGTCGCCGTGGCGCTTCTCGAAGGCGAGCGCCTGATCGAGGCTCATGCCGAGCCCGCCGTCGATCATGTCGATCGCGCCCGCGAGCAGGTTCGCTTCGAGCGCCGCCGTATTCTCGACGATCTTGACGATGATGCGGTCGAAATGGGGCGGATCACCATACCAGGTCGGATTGCGCTCGAGCACGAGATGCGTGCCCGGCGCCACCTCGGTGATCCGGTACGGACCGAAGTAGAGGCCCGGGTTCGTGGGATCGGTGTCGTAGAGGGTGCGGTTGCGGTAGGTCTTCGGGTCGGCTTCGAAGACCTTGCGTTCGAGATGGGCGGGAAGCAGGCGGAAGTCGTTGATGAGGTTGTACTGGTAGGTGAGCTTGGTGTCGTGGATGACGAAACGCTTGTCGTCGATCACGTCGATCCGGTGGATGCGCCGGTAGAGTTCGGCATTGGCGACACCCGAAAGGGGATGCCGCCCCACCTCCCAGGTGAAGAGCACGTCCTCGGTGGTCACCGGCACCCCGTCGCCCCAGGTCGCTCCGGGCTGGATCTCGAAGGTGAGCGCGACGCCCTCGCCGCCCTCCGGCGAGGCTTCCCTCACGGCGAGGCCGTTGTCGAAGGTGGGAAGGGTGACACACAGATAGCAGCGCGGCTTCCACTCGGCATCGAACTCGGTGAACGGGCGCATGGCCATCATGAGCACGTAGCTCTTCGCGGCCATGGAATCGATGTTGGGGTGCAGGGTCGCCGGATACTGGGTGATGCCGATGGTGAGCGTGCGCGGCTCGGCCGCGGCAAGCCCGGTGGCAAACAGCAGAAGGGGGATCAGGGACCAGCGGGACATGACGGCTCTCCCGGTCGTGTGCGGGGTCGGGCCCGGGATCAGATTGCGCCGCCTGCAGCCGTCCGCCAACCCCCACGTCGCCGGCGCGCGAGCCGGAGCGAATTGCCCACGACCAGGAGCGAGCTCGCGCTCATCGCCACCGCGGCTATGAGCGGCGTGACGAAGCCGGCGAGGGCGAGGGGCACGGCGATCGCGTTATAGAGGAGCGACAGCGCGATGTTCGTGACCACCAGCCGTTCCGCCCGCTTCGCGATCTCGAGGGTCTCGAGCACGGGCGCGAGCCGCCGCCCCTGGAACACGACATCCGCCGCCGTCTGGCTGATATCCGCCGCATTCGCCGGCGACAGCGAGACATCCGCGGCGGCCAGTGCGGGCGCGTCGTTGAGACCGTCTCCCACCATCGCCACCCGCGCACCTTCGGCACGCAGCCGCTCGATGCGGGCGACCTTCTCGTGGGGGCGGAGTTCCGCCGCCCACTCCGCGATCCCGAGCGCGGCCGCGATCCGCCGCACCACGGGCTCGCGGTCGCCGGAGAGCAGGAGCAGGCGGTAACCCCGCTGCCGCAGCCCGGCGACGACCGCCGCCGCATCCTCGCGCAGGCGATCCTCGAAGGGAATCAGCAGCGGCGGCGCGCCCGGGCGGCTGAACCAGAGCTCCGGACCTTCCGGCTCGCAAGCCGTCTCGGGGCCGGCGAAGCCGCGGCGCCCGAGGCGCCATTCTCCCTCCGGCGTTTCGCGGCGGAGCCCCGATCCCGGCACTTCCTCGACCCCCTCTGCCGCGGGCGCGTCCGGGAACAGCGCGGCGAGCGCGCGCGCGAGGGGATGGCGCGAACAGCGCGCAAGCGCCGCTGCTTCGCGAAGAGGGGCAGCGTCGAGCCCCTCCGTGCGCGGGCGCGGCATCCCGTCGGTGAGCGTGCCCGTCTTGTCGAAGACGATGGTGTCCGCCGCGGCGAGGCGCTCGAGCGCGGTCGCACTCTTGAGCAGGATGCCGCGATCGAGGAGGCGTCCGCTCGCGACCACCTGCACCACGGGAACCGCGAGCCCCAGGGCGCAGGGGCAGGTGATGATGAGCACGGCTGCGGCGATGAGCAGGGCTTCCTCCCAGGCAAGACCGCCCAGAAGCCACCAGCCGGCGAAGGCCAGAACGGCGAGCAGATGGACCACCGGTGCGTAGAGACGGGCAAGCCGGTCGGCGAGGGCGACGTAGCGGCCACGGCGCTGCTCGGCCAGTTCCATGAGGCGCACGATCTCGGCGAGCAGGGTCCGTTCGCCCACCGCCCGCACGCGCACCCGGATCGGTGCGCCGAGATTGACGGTGCCGGCGAACACCCGCGCCCCTTCGCGCACCGGCTGGGGCAGGCTCTCGCCGGTGATCGCGCTGGTATCCACCTCCGATGTGCCGCGGCTTATCACGCCGTCGACCGCGATCCGCTCGCCGGCGGCAACGAGGATCTCCTGACCCGGCTCCAGCTCCTGCGGACGCACGCTCCGGGTCGTGCCGTCGGGGCGCAGCAGGGTCACGGCGCTCGCGCGCAGGGCGAGCAGGCGTTCCGCCGCCGAGCGCGCGGCACCCCGCGCGCGCTGGTCGAGGAAGCGGCCGACGAGCAGGAAGAAGAGGAGGGTGATGGCGCTGTCGAAATAGACGTGCGGACCGGCCCGCACCGTCTCGTACAGGGAGATCGCCGGGGTGAGCAGCACGGCGAGCGAGATCGGCACGTCCATGTTCGTGTGGCCGGCGCGCAGCGCCCCCAGCGCCGAGCGGAAGAACGGCCGTCCGGCATAGGCGATCGCCGGCAGCGTGAGCAGCGCCTCGAACCAGTGGAAGAAGCTCCGGGTCGCGTCGCCCATGCCGTAGGCATGACCGGCCCAGACCGAAACCGCGAGCAGCATGACGTTGCCGGTTGCGAAGCCGGCCACCGCCATGGCCCGCAGGAGCTCCTTCTCCCTTTCGCGATCGCCCGATCGGAGCTGATCGGGATCGTAGGGCACGGCCTCGTAGCCGAGTGCCCATACCCGGGCGACGAGCTCGCGGCCGCGGCTCCTCTCGCCCCGCCAGCGCAGGACGAGGCGTCTCGTCGTGAGATTGACGCGCGCCTGCTCGACCTCGGGAAAGCGGGCGAGGCTGCGCTCGATGCGGTTCACGCAGGCGCCGCAGTGCACCCCTTCGACCATGAGATGAAGCTCGTGCGCGCCGCCTGCCGTCTGCCGCACGAAGGGAAGGACGTCCGGCACGTCGCCGGCATCAGGCGGGTCGAGGGAAAGCGCACTCACCGCAGCACCGCGCGCTCCACGGCAAGAAAACGGTCCGCACCCCGGCGGAGTTCGAGATGGAGGTCCCACACGCCTGCGAGCGGAAGGGTGAAGTCCGCGGCGTAGCGACCTTCTCCCCGGGGCTTGAGCTCGATCGTGAAATCGTGGCCTTCGAGCGTGGGGCGAACGAAGCGCACCCGCGCACGGGCCCCCTCGAGGGGCCTTCCATCCGCTTCCCGGGCGCGCATGGTCAGCCGGCCATCGAGGCCATGTTCGAGCGCCGCCTCGATTTCGACCTGCCAGCCGAGCCGCCGCTGCCGCTCCAGGGCATCGAGAACGCGATCGTACTGCAGCCCTTCGTCATAGGCACGGTCCGTCACCAGGCCGGTCCAGCTCGCATAGCCGATCCAGACCATGGTGAGATTGGCGGCCAGCACGACGCCGAAGAAGGCGACGAAGAGCCAGGGAATCCAGGAGCCGGAGCCGGCGTGCCGGGATCCTTGGCGGAAGTTCATCGGCCGGGTCCACGGAAGATCGAGTCGACGGTGTACACCTCACCGCCATCCCGTTCCTCGAGGCGGAAGCGGATGTCAAGCTCGGGCCCGCGCACATGCTCTTTCGGCACCGTGACGAACAACCGGTGCTCGCCGACGCCGTCCGGCGGCGCCGACAGCCGGAGCGAGCGGCCGCGCTGCTCGCGCACGCCGCCGAGCAGAAGCTCGGCCTCGGGCAGCCCCGCGACGGTGAGTTCGAAGTCGCGCTCCCGCCGCGCCTTGTTCAGGATCTTGAAGACATAGCCATTGCGGATGCTGCCGTCCGAAAGGCGGACGAAAAGCGGGTTGCGGTCGTGGAGCACGTTGATCTCGACGTCCGAGCGCAGCAGCAGCACCGAGAGCATGATCGAGGCGACGACCGCGAGGATGGACGCATAGAGGATGGTCCGCGGTCGGACGAGACGGTATTCCGGGGGTTTGCCGAGTTCGCGGAGCTCCAGGTTGCGCTCGCTGTCGTAGGTGATGAGCCAGCGCGGACGGCCGATGCGGTCCATGACGTTGTTGCAGGCATCCACGCAAAGGGCGCAGCCGATGCATTCGAGCTGGAAGCCGTCGCGGATGTCGATGCCCATCGGGCAGACGGCCACGCACTGCTTGCAGTCGATGCAGTCGCCGCGGCCTTCCCATCCGCGCCCCTTGCGGATCGGGCCCCGGGGCTCGCCCCGCCAGCGCTCGTAGGTGACGGCGAGGGTGTCCTGATCGACGAGGGAGCCCTGGATGCGGGGCCAGGGGCACATGTAGATGCAGACCTGCTCGCGGGCGATGCCGGCGAGGAGATAGGTGGTGGTCGTGAACAGACCGAAGAAGAAGTACTGGGCAACGCTCGCCTCGCCGGTGAGGATGCCGCGCACCACGGTCGGCGCGTCGTTGAAATACATGATCCAGGCGCCGCCGGTGGCGGCGGCGATGAGCAGCCAGGCGAGATGCTTGAGGGCCTTCTTCGCGATCTTGCGACCGGTCCAGGGGGACTTGTCGAGCCGGATGCGCTCCGCGCGGTCGCCCTCGATCAGGCGCTCGACCCACATGTAGAGATCGGTCCACACGGTCTGCGGGCAGAAGAAGCCGCACCATACGCGACCGAAGAGCGCGGTGGCGAGGAAGAGCCCGAAGGCGCCGAGCACGAGGAGCCCGGTCAGGAAGTAGATCTCGTCGGGCCAGATCTCGATGCCGAAGAAATAGATCCGGCGGGTGACGAAATCGGCGAGGATCGCCTGATCGGGCACGCCGGGCCCGCGATCCCAGCGGATCCAGGGGGCGATGTAGTAGATGCCCAGAAGCGTGATCAGGATCGCCCATTTGAGCCTGCGGAAGGTGCCACGTACGGCCTTCGGATAGACCTTGATGCGCTCCGCGTAGAGGGGTGTCTCCTTCTGCTCCTTGCGGGAGAGCACGTCCTCGCGGACAATCGTGACCGTCTCGTTCATCGGGCAGCTGCCTCTTCCTGGGGCCCGGTCGATCCGCCGCACCGCGGCCCGCCTATGGAGCGATCACATCGCCGGCCTTGACCGCCGTCAACGGGCGACAGTCGACCGGCCATATATTTCGATGCGCTAATCCATCGAGATGCTCCGGGCGCGACCGATTCGCGCGCCATCAGGGTTGAACGGACATCCAGGCTCCCAACCTGAACGGAGAGGTCGGTTCGGGAGGTGCGTGACATGTCGAGGCGCGACGAATTCCTCGCCAGCATGCGCGAAAAATGGGAGGCGCTGCGGCAGCGGGTCGAGGGGCTGGCATCCCGCATCGAAGCCGGATCCCTCGCCGACCTGAGAGCCGAGCTCGAGGTCGTGCACACGCGGCTCGCCAGTGCCATGCGCGCGGGGGCTGAGCTCGGCGAGGAGGCGATGCGTTCTTTGGGGGCGGCCATGGAACGTCTCGCCGCGGCCGTCAGGCGCGCGGAAGAGGGTGACCGCCGGGCGTCCGACTGAAGACCCCCGGCAGATCGAGGCGCAGCGCGAGCAGAAGCACGCGGGCAAGCTCACCTCCGCCCCTTGCGAGGCCGAAGAAGACGGGATCGGCTGCTGCCGCGGCGAGCGCGAGCAGAGGGAGCAGGACGAGGAGAAGGGCGAGGTTGGCCTCGAACAGCTCGCGCTCGCGGGCGCGCGCGGCGAGCGCCCCCTGCATCACCGCCCCGATATGGTAGAGCAGATACCAGGGGAGAAGCGCGAGCAGCGGCACGAAGGCGGGCGCGAAGGCGTCGCCGAACAGGGCAGCGAGGATGCCGCGGCCGGCAAGGAGGAGAAAAACTGCACCCGCTGCCGCCACCGTTCCGGCAAGGGCGAGCTCGCGAACGAGCCTGCGGCGGAAATCCCGCTCCCGGAGCGGCGCCATGCGGGCGAGGGCGATCTGGTTGGCGGCGTTCGCCGCCACGAGGCCGGCGCTCAGAATGGCGCCCGCGAGATAGTAGTGACCGGCGGCGACCGGCCCGAGAACGGCGCCGACGAGGAGCAGATCGAGGGCGAGCTGTGCCTGTCCCGTGAGGTTCACGGCGGCGAGCGGAATGCCCCGCCGGAGGAGAAGCCGGGCGGGAAGGGCGGCGGCATCCGCGGCTCCGCGCAGCCAGCGCAGGGTCGTCCAGGAGGCGGCGGCCGCAGCCCACCAGCAAGCCGCGAAACCCGCCGCCAGCAGGCCGAGGGACATCCCCGCGGATGGCATGAGCGCGAGAAAGGCGACCCAGGTCGCCGGTCGTACGAGCAGCAGGGCCGCAGCCGCTCCGCTGCGGTCGCGGGCGAGGGCGATCCAGTCGAGCTGCAGGGCGACGGCACAGAGCGCGAGCAGCATCCAGGGTGCCGCCTCCGCC
>CAZHHU010000022.1:8577-22378 GCA_964532215.1 uncultured Geminicoccaceae bacterium | reverse complement strand
GAAAGGCCGAGCAGGGCTGCGAGACCACGCCCGCCCGCAAGCCAGGCGAGCCGCTTAACCGCTTCCCGGAGGCCGCCTTCAGGCCACCGCTCCATCGCGACCCGCCTGAAGTTCGCGGTAGAGAGCGAGCACCCGCCGGATGACCTCGCGCTCGCTCGCCGCTTCGAGCCGTGTCGAAGGCCGGCAGCGCCCTTCGGCGACGAGACGGGAGGCCGCGCACACCCCGCGGGCGAGGGCGGAAACCTCGGCGGGGCAGATGAATCCCGTCACCCCTTCCTCGATCCACTCGCTCACATCCCCGACGTCGGTCGTCACCACCGGACGCATGGCGGCGAGCGCCTCCTTCACTACCGTGGGGGATGCCTCGAACTGGCTCGTGACGAGCAGCAGGCCATGGGTGGCGAAGAGTTCCGGCACGCGGTCATGGGGGACGCGGCCGAGCCAGCGGATCTGCTCCCTGGCCGGGCTGTGCGCGATGCGCCGCATCACCGCCCGCGTCTCCTCACCGTCTCCGACCAGGGTGAGCGCGAAGCGCTCCCCCATCTCGCGAAGATGCTCGATCACCGCGATCGCGAGCGGCACGTTCTTCTGGCGGCTCATGCGTCCGAGGAAGAGGACGCGCCGTGCGAGATCGGGCGACGGCGGGCGGGGCGCGACGCGGCGGAACAGCTCGGCGTCGAAACTGGCGGGGATGATCGTCGCGCGTGCGAAGGGTGCACGGGCGACGACCTGTTCGAGGATGGCGCGGTCGCGGCCGCTCACGCAGACGATGGCATCCGCACGCGCCACCGCCCGCCGCTCCCACCACAGCATGAGTGCCCGCAGGGGCCGCGCGAGCCGGCCCAGGGCCGCTTCCAGGTAGCGGCCGCTCACGTTGTGATAGCTGATGATCACGCGCCCGCGATCGGGCACGAGCACATACTTCGGCCAGGCCGCGTAGTTGCGGTGGAAATGGAAGACATCGCCGTCCGCGATCTCGTGCCGGTGCCGCCAGAACCAGCGCCAGGTTCCGAGCCAGAAGCTGAGGAACCCGCCGCCGCTCGCAACATAGGTGATGTGGGGGGCTTCGCGCTCGTGCTGCAGCCGCGAGGCGACGAGATGGAAGGGAAGGCCCGAAAGGAGAAGGTTGCGGTGCAGAGCGCGGAAGTGCTCGGCGCCGCCGCCCTGGTCCTGGGCCAGGGGATCATTGTTGTAGAACACGTAGATCATCGGCAAGCCCGAGGAGGCTCGTGATGCGGTGCAGGGCGGTCTCGAGCGTGCCGTCGTTGGCGACGACCGGCAGCGCGAAGCGCTGTGCGAGTTCGCGATAGAGCCGGCGGCGCCGCAGCCGGTCCGGATCGTCCGCAGCGTCGGGGCGAGAGGCGCGCACCTCCGGCTCGCCGCGCTCGATCAGCACGGCGAGGTGCGGCCGCGGCGCGAACCGGTAGAGCAGCGGTGCCAGCCGTTCGAGCACGAAGCGCTCCCGCCCCGTCTCGACCGCGAGATCCACGAGCGTGTCGAACAGACAGCGATCGAGCAGCAGGATGCGGCCGCGGGCGCGGTAGCGGAATCGCATTTCGATGAGCTGATCGAGGGCCTGGAGGATGAGGAAGGGCCAGCCGCGCAGCGGATGGCGGAGATCGCGCACACGAACCGGGATGCCCGCGTGCCGCTCGAGCCGCGAATGGCCGGTGAGGCGAAGAAGCGCCAGCAACGGCTTGGAGAGATAGTTGCGATAGCGGCTCCAGCGCCTCCGGCTCTCGAAGCCGGCTGCGCGAAGCTCTTCCTCGAGCCTTTCGAGAAGGGTGGTCTTGCCCACACCATCGAGGCCGCAGAGACCGACCCAGACCCAGCGCGGGGGCTCCGGGCAGGGCGGCAGCATGCGCGCGGCGCTCCACCGCCTCGCGGCGGTCGGTGGCCGGCAGCCAGCGGGCGCGCGCAGGGCCTTGCGGAGCGCGTCGGCGAGCTGTGCCTCGCGGGCCACCACCGTAAGCCCGAGCGCGCGGGCAAGGGCACCGATTCCCGGCCGGTCGAGCACCACCACCGGCCGTCCCGTGGCCGCCGCCTCGAAGAGAACCAGCGGGGCCTCCGACACCGGCAGGCGGAAAGGCAGGAGAAACACGGAGGTGGCGGCGAGCCGGCTTTGCAGTGCGGCGGGCTCGAGGGTGCGGGCTTCGACCTCGATCCGGGCGCGGGCGGGCGAGCGTTCGACCCGCCGCAGGAAGGCCGCGAGCGTCTCGGGATCGTCGGGGCGCAGGAGGAGCTGGAGACGGCCCGCAAAACCGCGCGATACCGCCTCTTCGAAGCTCCGGAGTACGAGATCGGCGCCGCGCAGGTAGAGCGGCGGTCCGTAATAGGTGATCACGGGCGGGCCCGGGGCCCGGGCGGGCAGGGGCCCGAGAGTGGAGGCGGGGAGCAGGAGCGGCCCCCAGGGAAGGCCGGCATACCAGAGGCGAAAGCGCGTTTCGGGGCTGAAATAGATGATCTCGTCGATGCCAGCGCGGGCGCAACGGCGCGCGAGCCAGGCGGCGGGAAGGAGAGCGCCTGCGAGGGCTGCGACGAGCGCACGCCGTTCCCATCGCCAGGCCGCCGGGGGTACGGTCAGAACCTCGCCAGGTCGAGGCCGCGGGCTTGCGAGCAGGTAGCTTACCGGACAGGGCGCATCGAGCGGGCGCAGGCGGGCGAGTTCGGTGAGACCGCCCAGAAGATAGAGGCGTGCGGGCGCGAGGTCTTCGATTTCGCGGCGAAGGTCCGGTGCCAGCCGACCGCGGCACAGCAGCACAGGCAGGCGATGCGTCTCGTAGGCCGCGCTTCGATGCGCCGGGGCGCCGTCGGTGAAGAGGTGCACCCGATGTCCTTCGCTGGCGAGCGCGCGGGCGAGCGCGTCCACCGTATTCCAGGGCTGCTTGCCGCGCCGCGCCGGCGTGAAGCCGAAGCAGAGGAGGGCGATGCGGGATGCCGCCTCGGGTCGCCTGAGCGCCGCAATCATGCCGCGCGCCGGAACAGACGTTCATAGTGGACCAGGAGACGCAACGCGATCCGCCGCCAGTCGAAACGGTCGACGACGAGCAGACGGGCGGCCGCAGCCCGCCTCTGACTGCCCTCGACGTCCGCCAGCGTCTCCCCGATGGCCTCGGCAAGAGCCGGCACCTCGGGGGCTGCGACGCGAAGCGGCGGCTCGGGTCCGAGCTCCTCGAGGGCGCCGATCGGGGTGGTGACCACCGGCGCGCCGGCCGCCATCGCCTCGAGGAGCACGAGGGGAAAGCCCTCGTAATCCGAGGGATGAACGAAGCAGCCGGCGCGGTGGAGCCAGTGAAGCACCTGCTGGTGATCACCGGCGCCGAGAAAGGAGACCTCGGGCTCGATGCCGAGACGCCGGGCACGGCGCCGCAGCGGCCGCGCGAGCGGTCCCTCGCCGAGCAGCACGAGGCGGTTTCGCCCCCGGGGCAGACGGGCGAAGGCGTCGAGGAGGCGGTAGAGGCCCTTGCGCGGGCCGAGCCGGCCCACATAGAGGACGACGTTCTCGCGCCCGGCCAGCGGGCGATAGGCAAAACGCTTCGGATCGACGCCGTTCGGGAGGACCTCCGGCATGCGCCCGCGCAGACGGTAGTGGCGGGCGAGCTCACGCCCGACCTGGGCCGAGACGCAGAAGAGAAGGTCCGCGCGATCGAGCCACGCCTGCTCGTAGTGGCGGCTGAACAGCCGCGCATGGAGCCGCATCGCCGGCGCCTGCAACAGGCCCTCGCGCACCGCGGCGGTATCCGCGAGCATCGGCGTGTGCACGGTGACCGCGACCGGAAGCTCCGTCGCGAGGGGTGGGAGCAGGGGGAGATGCAGATGCAGGAGATCGGCCGCGCCGGCGTGCCGGTCGAGCCAGCGCTGGAGGCCGGGACGCAGCAGGAGGTGGTGGAACGGCTTGAGCCGGGGGTAGGGAAAGAGCCGGAAGGGAATGCCTTCCAGTTCGCCCTCCTGCCAGTCGGCGCCGGTGCCGCGCGCGAGCACGAGCACGCGGCAGCCGTGGGCTCGAAGCGCGCGGGCGAGTGCGAGAACGTGGTGACCGATTCCCTCGCGTGGCGGGAAACGGCTGTTGGTCAGAAAGAGGATGCGCATCGTTGCTCGGCGGATGCGGAGGCACGCAGTTCGCGGGCGCCTGGCGCCCAGTAGTATTCCTGTCCGCTGAACAGGGCGCAGAGCGCCGGCGGCCAGTTGTGGGCGAGGCGGCCCAGACGGTAGCCGGCATAGCGCAGGGCGGTGTGCAGGAGGGCGTAGGGAAGCGCGGCGGGCGCCTCGCGCGCGAGGCCGCGGAGCAGACGTCTCAGATAGACGAACCCGCGCGCCTCGTCGGACCCTGCGGCGAGCAGGAGCGGGGCGAAGCGCGCGCGCGTCCAGCCGATGTCGAACTGGCGGCGGAAGTCGGCAAGAAGCGAGACGGGGTGCGAATGGACGACCTCGGCCCCGGCGACGTAGGCAATGCGGAAGCCCGCACGGAGCAGGCGGGCGGCGGTGATCGTCTCCTCGCTCACCAGGGTCTCGGGAAAGCCGCCGACGGCATCGAGCGCCGGCTGCGACCAGGCGGCGCAGGCGTTGGAGCAGAAGTGGGTGGCGCTGCCGAGACGCGCGTAGTCCTCACGGCTGCGCAGCTCGCTTCGCGGCGGATAGGCGAAGCTGCGTCCGAGGCGCTCGAGGGCACAGGCTTCGGGTCGCGGGAGCTGGCGCGCATAGGCCACGGCGGCGCCCCCGGCGGCGACGGGCGCAATGAGCCGCTCGAGAAAATGGGGCGAGATGGGGCGCACATCCGGGGTCATCATGACCACGATGTCGCCACCGAGCCGGCGGCGCGCCGCCTCCCGGGTGAGGCCGTGGTTGAAGCTCGGCCGCGGCACCACCCAGGTCTCGGCACCCAGGGCGCGCGCACATTCCACCGTGCCGTCGCGGGAATCGCTGTTGACGACGAGGATCCGCGGACGCAGCGGCGAGGCGGCGAGGGGCGGGATGCACCGGGGAAGCAGATGCCGCGCCCGGTGCGTGATGATCACGACGCCGACGCGGGCGCTCATGCCGGCACCTCCAGCCGCTCGGCTGGTCGCGACGGCGGGGCCGCGCTGCGGCGGAGATAGTGCTCGGCGAGACGATCGAAGGAGCGGGCGAAGTCCCATCCGGGGACGAGATCGGCAACCGGATGCTCGCCGAGACGGGCCAGCGGTTCGGCGCTGGGCTGCGGCGGATCCGCGGTGCGAAATCCGCAGGGGCGATCGAGCCGCATGCGCATCTCCGCCGCGAGGCGGTGGGCGAAGGCAGCGAGGCTCTCGGCGAAGCAGCTCGGCACGAGGCGGTGGGTACCTCTGCGTGCGGGAAGGGCGAAGGCGAAGCGGGCATAAGCCTCGGCGAGCAGGTCGACGGGGATATGATCGCGCAGAAGATGGGGATGGCGCAACTCGGGTTCTCCGCCCCGCAGCCAGGTCTCGACGAGATGACGGCAGAGATTGGGCTTCTCATGAGGGCCGAAGGGGGCGGTGATGGTGAATTTTCCCAGAGTCAGGCCGCGTCTTTCCACCTCGTCGCGAAAGAGATGCCAGGTGAGCGTCTTGGAGAGTCCATAAGGGTTGAACGGTCGCGAATTCCCGTATCCCAGCCCCTCGCCGGCCTCGAACACCGAGCCGGTGAGGAGGATTGCCCGGCAGCCCGCCTCGCGTGCGATCTCCAGCACCTGCGGCAGGGCGCGCGTGTTCGCACGGAGCGCTTCGAGCACGTCGAAATCGACCGCGCGGTGATCGCCGACGCGCGCCCCGTGACAGGCGAGCAGATCGAAGGGCGCATGGGCGCGCAGGAGATCGAGAAAGCGGTCGCTGCCGAAGGGTGCCGCGGAGATGATCGCGACCCCGTCAAGCCGTGTGAGGTCGGCGATGCGCCTTCGTCGCTCGTGATCACCTTCCTGGGACCCTCGCGCGAGCGGCAGCACGAGCTCGGCTCCGTGCGCGCGCAGCGCATGGACGAACCAGAAGCCCGTAAAGGAGCTCGCGCCGGTCAGAACCACGCGCACGGCTTGCCCTCGAGATGCCAGGCGGGGTCGAAGTCCGGGTGCGTGCGGTCGCGGTGGGAGATGACCTCCGGAGCGAACGGCAGCGGGATCAGGAAGTTCGGATCATCGTAACGGATTCCGCGTTCGCGGAAAGGATCGTAGGGGGCGGAAGTGAAGTAGAGGATGAGGACATCGTCGGTGAGCGTGAGAAAGCCGTGGGCGCAACCGGGCGGCACCACGAGCGCGCGGCCGTTGTCGGCCGAGAGCTCGACGCTGAAGCAGCGGCCGAAGGTTCCGGGACGGAGGTCGAGCACCACGTCGTGGATACGGCCCTGGACGCAGTGGATGATCTTGGTCTCGGCCACGGGCGGAAGCTGGTAGTGCAGGCCGCGGAAGGTCCCGCGGCGCCAGCTGCGGGAGAGGTTGGCCTGGACGACCGCGATATCGATTCCCGCCTCCGCGAGATCCTCGCGGCAGAAGCAGCGGGCAAATCGCCCCCGCTCGTCCTCGAAGCTCTGGCTCGCGAGCAGGAACAGCCCCGGCAGGGGTTCCGAGAGCACGCGCAGGCGGGGATGGGCACCCTTCACGGCTTCCATGGCGGGGCTCCGCTTTCCCAGAGATGCCGCAGACGCTCGTGATCGCGGGGGGTATCGAGGCAGGTCCAGAAACCGCGATGGCGGAAGACGCGCAGTTCGCCGTCGGCGGCGAGACGTTCGAGCGGCTCCCGCTCCAGCACGCAGTCCGGCTCCGGGCTCAGGTAGTCGAGGAAGGAGCGGCGGAAGAGAAAGAAACCGCCGTTGATCCATCCCTGTTCCGAGGCCGGCTTTTCGGCGAAGGCGGCGACCCGGTCCTCCTCGAGACCGAGATGGCCGAACTGGGAGGGCGGGTTGACGGCGAGCACCGTGCCCACGGCGCCGTGCGCGAGATGGAAGCGGAGCTCCTCCGCGAGGTCGGCGTCGGTGAGGCCGTCGCCGTAGGTGACGGCGAAGTGCTCGGCATCGCCCAGATAGCGCGCGGCGGCGCGGGCGAGGCGCGCCCCGGTCATGACCTCGAGTCCGGTGCGCGCGACCGTGATCTCCCAGTCCGGGGTGCATTCGCTCTGATGGTAGGAGATGGAACGGTCGCGAAGGTCGAGGGTGAAGTCGGAGAGAAAGCCGGGCAGCAGGAGAAAGTAGGCGCTGACGATCTCGGCCCGATAGCCCGTGCACAGGACGAAGCGGCGATAGCCGTGACGACCGTAGCATTCGAGCACATGGGCGAGCAGCGGCCGGTCGCCGATCTCCACCATCGGCTTGGGCACGCGCGCAGCGGAGCCGGCAAGGCGGGTTCCGAACCCGCCGCACAGCACGAAGACGGGAACCTCGCTAGGCGACGGCATGGATCCTCTCTTCGCCGGCCGCGGGCAGCTCCCGGACGCGTTCGAGGTAGGCGCCGATCTGTGCCGGGAGCCAGCCGCTCTCACCCCCGGCCAGGGCGCGGTAGCCGGCGATCGTCCATTCCACCCGCTCCCTGGGCGTGAGCGGCGGCTGCCAGCCGAGCCGCGCCCGCGCCCTCGCCGGCGAAAGGCGCTGGATCGGCCACTCGATGCCGTCCTTTTCTCCCTCGAGGATCTCGATCTCGCCGCCCCCGAGCGCCTCGAGCGCGAGGGCCGTGAGCTCGCGCACGGAGAGATCCGCGCAGCCCGGCTGCGGACCGAAGTTCCAGGCGCCCGCGAAGGTGGAGGGTTCCCGGGTCAGGGCCTGGGCCAGCAGCAGGTAGCCGTGAAGGGCCTCGAGGACATGCTGCCAGGGGCGGCGATGCTCCGGGTGCCGCAGGATCACGGGGCGTCCCGCACGCGCGGCGCGGACGATGTCGGGCAGCAGCCGGTCGGGGCTGAAGTCGCCGCCGCCGATGACGTTGCCGGCCCGCGCCGTAGCGAGCCCGATCCCGTCGTCGGCCGTGAGGTAACAATGACGGTAGGCCGCGACCACATGCTCCGCGCAGGCCTTGCTGGCGCCATAGGGTTCACGGCTGCCCAAAGGCGCGTCCTCGCGGCAGAGGCGCGCGGGATCGGCGTAGACCTTGTCGCTCGTGACCACGACCACCGCGCGCAGATCGGGGGCAGCGCGCAGCGCCTCGAGCAGTGCGACCGTTCCCATGATGTTGACGGCGAAGGTGTCCGCGGGCTCTCTCAGCGCGTCGAGGACGATGGAGCGTGCCGCGAGATGGAAGACGATCTCGGGCCGGCTGCGTCGCACCAGGGCCTCGAGCCATTCGCCGTCGCGGATGTCGCCGATGTGCGAGGTCATGCGGAAGTCGAGCCCGGCAGCGTCGAACAGCGGCCGTGCATGCGTCGGCGGCAGGGCATAGCCGGTCACCTCGGCCCCGAGCTCGCAGAGCCAGGCGCAGAGCCACACGCCCTTGAAGCCGGTGTGTCCGGTCACGAGCACCCGACGGTCGGTCCAGAAGACCGGATCCACCGACATTCCCGCCTCCGTCCGCGGTCGATCTCAACCGTGGATTATTTCATCCAGGATGCGATCAACTTATGGGCAAAAACCGCTCCGCGCAAGCGAAAAGACGCGCGATGCGGCGGCTGTTGCCGCGGTGCAGCGATCCCGTGACGCCCGTCAGGATCCGCTGCGCATGCGGCGCAGCGCGCGGCGGTACTCGGCGAGGGCCTGGGGCATGAGCCGCTCGAGGCGGCGGATGCGGGAACCGTGAGAGGGATGGGTCGAGAGAAACTCGACTTTGCCGCCCTTTTCGACCTTTTCGAAGTTCCGCCACAGCCGGATCGCTTGGCGCGGATCGTAGCCGGCGCGGGCCATGTAGAGGAGGCCGATGTGGTCCGCTTCGGACTCCTGCGCGCGGGAGAAGGGGAGAGAGATGAGGAGCAGCGAGCCCAGCGCCGCCGCCTGCATGGCATCCTCGTCCTCGGTGGCGGCACCGACCGCGAGCACCCCGAGGCCGACCAGGAGTTGCTGCGACATGCGCTCGACGCCGTGACGGGCGATGGCGTGGGCGATCTCGTGGCCGAGCACCGCAGCGAGCTGGGCATCGTTGCGGGCGACCTTGAAAAGGCCGGTATGGACGCCGACCTTGCCGCCGGGCAGAGCCCAGGCGTTGGGATCCTCGTCCTCGACGACGACGAACTCCCAGTCCCAGTCCGGATGCGGCGTGACGCGCGCGATGCGCATGCCTACCCGGCGCACCCGACGGTTGAGCACGGGATCGCGCGAGATTTCGACCTCGGAGAGGATCTTCCGGAAGGCCTCGAGTCCGAGCGCGCGGTCCTCGCTCTCGTCGAACAGGATGAGCTGCGAGCGGCCCGTCTCGGGTGCGGTCTCGCAGCCCAGGAGCAGGGCGAGGAGAAGGCAGGTACAGAGATATCGCAGCACGCTCATGGTGCTGGACCCGGAACCCGGTTGGCCCTTCGAACCGTGGTGGGACACCGGCAATGAAGCATGACACGGGCAGGCACGGCAAGCGCGGGAGATGCTCATGTCCGAATCGTCCGCGCCGGTGATCGGTCTCACGCTGGATGCGGAACCGCCCGGCGGGTACAGCCAGCTTCCCTGGTACGCGCTGCGGGAGAACTACGTCTCGGCCATCGTTCGGGCGGGCGGTCTTCCCCTCGCCCTGCCGCACGAGCCGGAGCTGGCCGGGGCCTATCTCGACCGCATCGCCGGGCTCGTCGTGACGGGCGGAGCGTTCGATGTCGACCCGGCGCTCTATGGTGCCAAGGAACGCCATCCCAGCGTCCGCCTCAAGGAACGCCGCACCCGCTTCGAATGGACGATCCTCGAGGGCGCGCTCGCGCGCGGCACGCCCATCCTCGCCATCTGCGGCGGCGCCCAGCTCCTCAATGTCGTGCTGGGCGGGACGCTGCTGCAGCACATTCCCGACGCCGTCGCGGGGGCGCTCGCCCACGAACAGCCCAATCCGCGCACCGAGCCCGGCCATGAGGTGGAAATCCGTCCCGGGACGCTGCTCCACCGCATCACCGGCGTCGCGCGCATGGCCGTGAACAGCGCCCATCACCAGGCGATCGCGGCAACCGGCGAGGGACTCGAGGTCTGTGCGCTTGCGCCGGACGGGGTGATCGAGGCGGTGGAGCATCGGGAGCACCCCTTCTGCCTCGGCGTCCAGTGGCATCCGGAATACGCCATCGACCCCGCCGATCCGCGCATTTTCGCGGCCTTTCTCGAGGCGGCGCGGAGAGCCGGCCGATGACCGCGCGGGCTGCCCACGACACGCATCGGGAGCAGGCCGAGGGGGTGCGGATCGCCAAACTGATCGCGCGTGCCGGGCTGTGTTCACGTCGCGATGCCGAGAAGCTCGTCGCCGAGGGACGGGTGCGGGTGGACGGCGAACGCGTCACCACAGCCGGGCTTCGGGTGCGGCCCGGACAGCGGGTCGAGGTCGACGGCAAGCCCCTGCCCGAGCCCGAGCCGCCGCGGCTCTTTCGCTTCCACAAGCCGCGCGGCGTGCTCGTCGCCGCCCGCGATCCGCAGGGACGCCGCACGATCTACGACCTCCTTCCCGCGGGGCTGCCGCGGCTCATGCCGGTGGGACGGCTGGATTTCAACTCCGAGGGACTGCTGCTGCTCACCAACGACGGCGAGCTCAAGCGCCGGCTCGAGCTGCCGGCGACGGGCTGGGTGCGCCGCTACCGGGTGCGCGCCCATGGGCGCGCAGATCCGGAGGCCCTCGCGCGGCTTCGCCAGGGGGTCGTCATCGATGGCGTGCGCTACGGCCCGATCGAGGTCGCGATCGAGCGCGGCGAAGGCGCCAACCGCTGGTACACGGTTGCGCTGCGCGAGGGCAGGAACCGGGAGGTGCGTCGCGTGTTCGAGCATCTCGGCCTCGAGGTGAACCGGCTGATCCGCGTCGCCTACGGCCCCTTCCAGCTTGGCAGGCTGCCACGGGGGGCGGTCGAAGAGGTGCCGGCCAAGGTCATGCGCGAGCAGCTCGGCGGGCTTCTGCCGGCGCCACCCGTGTCGCCTCACCGGCGCCGCCGGCGGATCGCGTGAGCCATGCGGATCATCGCGGGCCGGCTCAAGGGGCGGCGCCTGCGCGCGCCGCCCGGCCGGGAGGTGAGACCCACGAGCGACCGCGTCCGTCAGGCCCTGTTCGGCATCCTCGAGCATGGCGAGCCGCGTCTCGTCGGTGCGCGCTTCCTCGATCTCTTCGCGGGAAGCGGTGCCGTGGGCCTCGAAGCCTTCTCGCGCGGAGCCCGCAGGGTCCTGCTCATGGAGCGGGAAAAGCCGGCGATCGAGGCGATCCGGGCAAATCTCGCCCGTCTTCCCACCGAGGGGGCGGTGGAACTTCGCATCGCCGACGCGACGCAGCCGGGGGTCGCGGATCAGCCCTTCGAGATCGCCTTCCTCGATCCGCCGTACCGCAGCGGTCTCGCGAGAGCGGCGCTCGAGGCGCTTGCCCGCGGCGGCTGGCTCGTGCCCGATGCGCGGGTCGTGGTCGAACTCGCCCGCACCGAGGATCTCGAGCCCCCGCCGGGCTTCGCGCTCGAGCAGACGCGCCGCTACGGGGCGGCGAAGCTCGTCTTTCTCCGCTTCCATCCCGAGCGCCGCGGCGGCGAACCGCGCGGACCCTAGGCGTGGCGAAATGCCGCACCTGCGCGGCTGCGCAGCGGCCGCATGCGCGAACTCGATAAAATTCGACCCGCCAGCGACGGGCCACGGGTCGGCTGCCTCGATGCCGAAAGAAGAGCTGCGATCGGCTGGGAGGCAGAGCATGGCCTTGGAGCGGGAGCGCGTCACACAGCTCGAGAGCGGGCTCCATCCCCTGGTGCTCGCGCTCATGATCCTGAGCGTCGTCTGGCTCGTCCTTTTCGCCTGGGTGGTGTTCGGCGGAAGCCGCGTCGGGGCGATCCTGCTCGTGGTGGTAGCCTTCACCGCGATCGGCTTTCTCGCCGTGCCCGTGGTGTTCTGGTTGCTGTCACGGCAGCACAGGCGGCAGGGGCACCGCATTCCCTTCAGCGTCTGGGTGCGGCGCGAGTTCGCCCTTCCCGAAGGGCCGGTCCGTGCGCGGGATGCGGCCATCAATGCCCTGATCGCGCCCGCCGCGGCGGCTCTCACCCTGACCCTCACCGCGCTTGCAGCCTGGTACGCGGGCGCCGGCTCCTAGGCGCCGGGCGGGCTGCGGCGGCGATCGCGCACCGGGGACGGGCAGGCGGGCTTTCGAATCCCGCTCCCGGATCCATTTTCTGCGGCGTCAGGACGGGAGCGGGGCGTGCCGGTCGGAGCCTGCCGCAAGCCGAAAGAGCCGTACGCACAGCTCGTTCGAACCTTCGGGCTTTTCGGCGTCGACGCCGTGATCGACGTCGGCGCGAACCGCGGCCAGTACGCCCGCAGACTGCGGCGCTACGGCTATCGCGGCCCCATCCTCTCGATCGAGCCGCTGCCCGATGTCCATGCCAGGCTGGTCCGGGAGGCGGCCCACGATCCCGCATGGTTCGTGGCACCGGCCACGGCGCTCGGAGCACGGTCCGGAACTGCCGAAATCGAGGTCTCGGCCGAGCGGGACATGAGCTCGCTGCTGCCGCAGACCCCTCTGCTCAGGGGAATTTCTCCCTCCTCGCACATCGAGCGCCGCCTGCCGGTGCCGCTGTGTCGCCTCGACGAGCTCGAGGGGATCCGACCCGAATGGCAACGGCTGTTCTTGAAACTCGATGTGCAGGGGTATGAAATGCAGGTGCTCGAGGGAGTCGGGGGCCTGTGGTCCCGGATCGTCGGCCTGCAGATCGAGATGGCACTCGTGCGTCTCTACCAGGGTGAACCCGAGTTCCGGGAAACCGTGGCGCTTCTCGAAGCGCGCGGCTTTGCGCTCCATCTTCTGATCCCCGGCTACTTCGAACCCAAGCTTGGACGTCAGCTGCAGGTGGACGGCGTCTTCTACCGGCAGGAGGGTGGCACTCCGGGAAAAGGAGCATGAGCGCCGAGGAAACCTTCGCCGCGGATGCACCGGGCCTGTTCGATCGGGTGCTCGTGCCGATTCACCGCGAGGGCTGGCCCTTCGTGGCCGTGGCCTTCCTGCTCGCACTCATCCTCGGCTATCTTTGGGAACCCCTGCTGTGGCCCGGGCTTCTGGCAACCGCATGGTGCGCCTTCTTCTTCCGCGATCCGCCGCGGGTGACGCCCGACGATCCCAATCTCGTGGTCAGTCCGGCGGATGGCATCATCCAGAGCGTCGCCGCGCGCGTGCCGCCGCCCGAGCTCGAGATGGGCTCGCGGCCGCTTCCCTGCGTCAGCGTGTTCATGAACGTCTTCGACGTGCATGTGAACCGCGCGCCGCTTGCCGGCCGCATCGCACGGCGGGCCTATCATCCCGGCAGGTTCCTGAACGCCGCCCTGGACAAGGCGAGCGAGGAGAACGAGCGTCAGAGCTTCCGCATCGAGGGCGCCGAGGGCAGGACCGTCGGCCTCGTCCAGATCGCGGGGCTCGTCGCCCGGCGCATCGTCGCCTTTGCCGACACCGGCGCCCGGCTCGAAGCGGGAGAGCGGATCGGCCTCATCCGTTTCGGAAGCCGCTGCGACGTCTATCTGCCGGAAGGTGTTGCTCCGACGGTCTGTGTGGGGCAGCGCGCGATCGCGGGCGAGACGGTGATCGCGCGGCTCGACGGTCCCCAGCTGCCGCTGCGTGGGAGGCGATCGTGAAAACCTTTGGACGCGATCTGCTGCGGGAGCGCCGCAGAAGGCTGCGGGAGCGACCGCTGCTGCACCTCGTGCCCAATCTGTTCACCATCCTCGGCCTCTGCGCCGGGATGACCGGGATGCGCTATGCGCTCGACGACCGCTGGCCGCT
>CAZHHU010000022.1:0-8477 GCA_964532215.1 uncultured Geminicoccaceae bacterium | reverse complement strand
CTCCCGCTGGTCGCTCCATTTCTTCAAGGGAATTCCGGCACCGGCGGCGGCCGGACTCGCCCTCCTGCCGCTCGTCGGCTGGCTCGCTTCGGGAGGCGACTGGCTGCGGGCTTGGGGGCTCAATGCCGCCATGCTGCTCTTCGTGGCGCTGATGATGGTGAGCCGCGTGCCGACCTTCTCGATCAAGCGGCTGCGCATCGGCCCCGAGTACGTGGTGCCGGTGCTCGTGGTCGCCGGCGTGGTGCTCGTGTTCCTGGTCACCGAACCCTGGGCTACGCTGTCCTTCGTCGGGCTCGCCTATCTGCTGTCGATCCCCGTCGCGGTCTATGTGGCGGATCGCATGCGGCGGGAGGAGGAGGCGGCGCTGCGGGCGCATGAAGCGGCGGCCGGGTCGAGCTCCAACCAGCCGGGAGGCGAGCGCGCAAGCGGCGCCGAAATCGTGCCGCTCGAGCACCGCAAGCCCAAGAACTGAGACGGTTCCGTGCTCGACGCGCGGATGCGGCGCCTGATCGATCCCCATCTCGAGGCCCTGGCCGCGCGGCTCGATGGCGGCTGGCTGCGCGCCAATGCCGTGACCTGGCTCGGGCTGCTCTTCGGGCTCGGCGCCATCGTCTGCATCGGTCGCGGGCGCTATCTCGAGGCACTGCTCCTGTTCGCCCTCAATCGCTTTCTCGACGGGCTCGATGGCGCGCTGGCGCGCCGCCAGGGAATCACGGATCTCGGCGGCTATCTCGACATCGTCCTCGATTTCATCGTCTATGGCGGCCTCGCGTTCGCCTTCGCCCTCGCCGATCCACCGCGCAACGCACTTTATGCCGCCTTCCTTCTCTTCGCCTTCATGGGCACGGCCTCCTCCTTCCTCGCCTTCGCGATCATGGCCGGCAAGCGAGGGCTCTCCACGGAACGCTGCGGACCCAAATCGCTCTACTACCTGGGTGGCCTCGCGGAGGGGACGGAGACGATCATCTTCTTCCTCCTCTGCCTGCTGTGGCCGCAGCAGTTTCCCCTGTTCGCGACCGTCTTCGCCATCATCTGCTGGCTCACCACCGCGGGGCGGGTGGCGACCGCGCTGCAGATGCTCCGCGAGCCAAAGTGAACTTGCCTCGCGCGCACGCGTCGGCGTAATCGAAGCGCGGTCGACCGCTTGCGGAACATCCCCATGGGTTATCACACCCTGCTCGTGAACGTGGACGACGATCCGAAGCTGGAGGAGCGACTTCGCACCGCGCGCGCCCTGGCGCAGCGCTTCGACGCCTTTCTCCTCGGGCTCCATGTCGTGCCGCCGCCGGTGCTCCCGGTCGGCTACGGCGAGGCCGTAGCCTATGTCGGGCCGGAGCTCGTGGAGGCACAGCGGAAAGCCGCGCGCGAGCGGGCCGAGCGCCTCGAGGCGCGCTTCCGCGAACTCGTCGCCGAGCTCGTGCCCGAAGTGGCGTGGCGTTTGATCGAGGGAGATGCTGCCCATGTGCTGCCCGAGCAGGCGCACTGTGTCGACCTCACGCTCGTGAGCCAGACGGAGACGCGGGGGCTCGAGGTGCTCGAGCCCGACCTTGCGGAATACCTGGCCATGAGCGCCGGCGGTCCCGTGCTCGTGCTGCCCGCATCGGGCTGGCGGGAGGATCTCGGCCGGCGCATCCTCGTCGGCTGGAACGGCTCCAGGCAGGCCTGCCGGGCGGTGCACGACGCGCTTCCGTTCCTGGCCGGTGCGGAGGAGGTCGTGATGATGGCGATCGGCGAAGAGGCCGCGCTCACGCTCGAAGATGCCGTGGCCATGCTGGCCCGGCATGAGGTCGAGGTGCAGGCGGTGCGGCTCGGCGACGAGCCACGACCCGGCGCCCGTCTGCTCGAAGAGGCCGCGCGGCGGAGTATCGACATGCTCGTCATGGGTGCCTACGGTCACGCGCGCTGGCGCGAGCTCATCCTGGGGGGAACGACGCGCCACGTTCTCCAGCATGCGGAGCTGCCCGTGCTCGCAAGCTCCTGAGGACGGTGGCGGCGCTGCCCGCAACCGCAAGAAACGCGTGGAGGGGGGATCATGGCCAAACGGATCGTGGTGCGCGAATTCGACGGCCCCGAGGTGCTCCAGCTCGAGGAATACGAACCGCCGGCGCCGGGCCCGGGCGAGGTCACGGTGCGGCATCGGGCGATCGGTCTCAATTTCATCGACATCTATCTGCGCACCGGCCTCTACCAGCCACCCGGCGGGCTGCCCTTCACGCCCGGCTTCGAGGCCTGTGGCATCGTCGAGGCGGTGGGAGAGGGGGTCGAGGATCTCCAACCCGGCCAGCGGGTCGCATACGGCACCGGTCCGCTCGGCGCCTACTGCGATGTGCGGACGATGCCGGCGGCGACGCTCGTCCCGATCCCCGACGACATCGCCGACGAGGTGGCCGCGGCCATGATGCTCAAGGGGATGACGGCGCAGTACCTGCTCAGGCAGACCTACCCCGTGAAGCCGGGCGAGACGATCCTCGTCCACGCGGCCGCGGGCGGCGTGGGGCTCATCCTCTGCCAGTGGGCGAAGCATCTCGGTGCCAGGGTCATCGGCACGGTGGGAAGCCGGGAAAAGGCGGAGATCGCGCGTGCCCACGGCTGTGATCATCCGATCGTCTATACCGAGGAGGATTTCGTGGCCCGGGTGCGCGAGCTCACCGGGGGAGAGGGCGTCGCCGTCGTCTATGACGGCGTGGGGCGCGCCACCTTCATGCCCTCGCTCGACTGCCTGCGCCGGCGCGGCTTCATGGTGAGCTTCGGCAATGCGAGCGGTCCGGTCGAGAAATTCGATCTCCTGCTGCTGTCGCAGAAGGGGTCGCTGTACGTGACCCGGCCGAGCCTGTTCGACTACGTGGCCACGCGCGCCGAGCTGCTCGCCTGCGCCGGGGAGGTGATCGAGGTGGTGAAGAACGGCATCGTGCGTATCGAGGTCAACCAGGTCTATCCGCTCGAAGAGGCGGCCGAGGCCCACCGCGCCCTCGAAAACCGGCGTACGACCGGGGCGACGGTGCTGCTTCCCTGACGCCCCGATGTGGATCGCCCAGCTCTCCGATCTCCACCTGCGCACGCCCGGGCGGCTGTTCTGGGATCGCATCGACACCAACGCCCGTCTTGCCCGCGTTTTCGACTTTCTCGCGCTCATGCGCCCGCGGCCGGAGCTCCTGCTCGTCACCGGCGACCTCACCGCGGACGACGAGCCGCCGGCCTACGCCTTCCTCCGCGCGGAGCTCGAGCGGCTGGCGATTCGCTATCTCCTGCTGCCCGGCAACCACGACAGCCGCGTGGCGTTGAGAGCCGCCTTCCCCGACCAGCCCTGGCGCAGTACGGAGGCGGGCCATCTCTCCTATGTCGTCGAGCTCGGCCACGCGCGCCTCGTCATGCTCGACAGCCTGGTGGAAGGTGAGGCATACGGCGCCCTCGGGCGCGGGCGTCGCGACTGGCTCGAGACCGTACTGGCGGCGGAAGGGGCTCCGGTGATCCTCGCCATGCATCATCCACCGCTTCCCCTGGGCCTTCCCTACATGGACCGGCTGCGTCTCGAGGACGGGGAGACGCTGGCCCGTCTTGTCGCGCGCTGCCGCGCGCGGCTCATCGCGATTCTCTGCGGTCACCTCCACCGGCCGGTGGTAACGAGCTTTGCCGGGGTGCCGCTCGTCGCCGCCCCGAGCACCGCCTTCCACTGCGCGCCCGAGATGTTCGAGCCGGTCGAGGAGCCCGCGTTCCTTCTCGATCCGCCGATGTTTCTGCTCCACCAGCTCACCCCCGAGGCGGAGCTCCGAAGCCACCTCGTCGTCGCGGACTCCTTTCCCGGCCCCTTCCGCCGGCGCTAGAGACGATCGCCGCGCCCCCGCGGCCCTGCGCGGTCGTGAAGGTTGGCAGTCGGCCGCAGTCGTGCCATGCTGCGGCTCGGGATCGCGCCCCGCGCCTCGGCCGACGCCGGGCCATGAAGGCGCGACCGGAAGCGACAACAGGGAAGGAAGGAGGTGCCATGCGCCTTTCCCGTCTTGCGGGTGCCGCGACGGTGATCGCGGCGCTGGGCTTCGTCGCCGGCGCGGCTTCGGCCGGCGAGACCCTCGATGCGGTGAAGAAGAAGGGCTTCGTCCAGTGCGGGGTGAACGGCGGCGGGCTTCCCGGCTTCGCCACCGTGGACGATCAGGGCAACTGGTCCGGCTTCGACGTCGACTTCTGCCGGGCCGTGGCGGCTGCGGTCTTCGGCGACAAGAACGCGGTCAAATTCACCCCGCTTTCGGCCAAGGAGCGGTTCACGGCGCTGCAGTCCGGCGAGATCGACGTCCTGATCCGCAACACGACCTGGACGCTCACCCGCGATACCGCTCTCGGCCTCGACTTCGTCGGCGTGAATTTCTACGACGGTCAGGGCTTCATGGTGCCCAAGTCGCTCGGGGTCAAAAGCGCGTTGGAGCTTGATGGCGCATCCGTCTGCGTGCAGACGGGCACGACCACCGAGCGCAACCTCGCGGACTACTTCCGCGCCAACAACATGTCGTACGAGCCGGTCGTGTTCGAGAACGCGAACGAGCTCATCGCCGCCTTCCAGGCGGGTCGCTGCGACGTCTTCACGACCGATCGCTCCGGTCTCTACGCCGAGCGGACGCGGTTCGAGAACCCCGACGACTGGGTGATCCTGCCCGAGGTCATCTCCAAGGAGCCCCTGGGCCCCGTGGTCCGCCACGGCGACAACGAATGGGGCGACGTGGTGCGCTGGGTGTACTACGCCACCCTCGAGGCCGAAGAGTATGGGGTGACGAGCGAAAACGTCGACGACCTCAGGCAGAACAGCAAGAATCCGACCGTGCGCCGTCTCCTCGGCGTCGAGGACGAGTTCGGCAAGTTCCTCGGCATCCCGCAGGACTGGGCCTATCAGGTGATCAAGCAGGTCGGCAACTACGGCGAGATCTTCGAGCGCAACCTCGGCCAGAGCACACCGCTCAAGATCGATCGCGGCATCAACGATCTCTGGACCCGTGGTGGGCTCCAGTACGCGATGCCGTTCCGCTGAGCACGACGGGGGAGCCCCGGGCGGGCTCCCCCTCCGGCCCTTTCTGCGGGTGAGTCGCGACGAGTGCGGCGATGGCAGTGGTGACCCGACCCCGGCTGCGACCGCGCGCGCGCCTGAGCCTCAACGATCCCCGGGTGCGCGCGGTGCTCGCGCAGCTCGTCGTGCTCGCGCTCGTGCTCGCAGGCGCGGCCTATCTCATCCACAACACGCTCCTCAATCTCGAGCGGCTCGGCGTCGCCTCGGGATTCGGGTTCCTGTGGACGACCGCCGGCTTCGACATCAGCCAGACGCTCATTCCCTATGACCGCACCTACACTTACGGGCGCGCCTTTCTCGTCGGGCTGCTGAACACCTTCTACGTCTCGATCTTCGGCATCGTCTTCGCGACCATCATCGGCTTCATCATCGGCATCGCGCGCCTGTCGTCGAACTGGCTCGTGGCCAAGGTCGCGGCGGCGTACATCGAAATCATCCGCAACGTGCCGCTGCTGCTGCAGCTCATCGTCTGGTACTTCGTGGTCCTCGGCGGCCTTCCCACGGCCCGCAACAGCATCACCCTGGGTGAAGGGGTGTTTCTCAACGTGCGCGGGCTGTTCGTCCCGAAGCCCATCTTTCTCGACGGCTTCGAATGGGTCGTGGTGGCGCTGGCCGTCGCGGTGATCGCCGTGATCCTGCTCGCCCGCTGGGCGCGGCGTCGCTTCGAGCAGACCGGACAGCCCTTCCCGACCTTCCGCGTGGGACTGGCGATCCTCCTGCTGCTTCCGCTCGCCGCCTATTTCCTCGCCGGATCGCCGCTCGAGTTCCAGTACCCGCGCCATACGAAGTTCCGGGTCACGGGCGGGCTCGTCATGCTGCCCGAGTTCATGGCCATGGTGGCCGGCCTTTCCATCTACACCGCGGCCTTCATCGCCGAGATCGTGCGCGCCGGCATCGAGGCGATTCCCCGCGGGCAGTGGGAGGCAGCCTCGGCCCTCGGCCTGTCGCGGGCGCAGACGCTGCGGCTCGTCGTCGTTCCCCAGGCCCTTCGCGTCATCATCCCGCCGCAGACGAGCCAGTACCTCAACCTCACCAAGAACTCCTCGCTCGGTGTGGCGATCGGCTACCCCGACTTCTTCAACGTGGCCGGCACGATCAACAACCAGACCGGCCAGGCGGTCGAGGTCATCGCCATCACCATGGCCGTCTATCTTTCGCTGAGTCTCGCGATTTCCGCCTTCATGAACTGGTACAACAGGCGCATGGCGCTCGTGGAGCGGTAGGAACCATGGCCGTCGCGGAACGCCGTCCCCGCGTGGAAGTGCTGCCGCCGGTGACCGAGCGCATCGGCGTGCTCGCATGGCTCAAGCACAATCTCTTCTCGACCTGGTACAACTCGCTCCTCACCGTCCTCGTCCTCCTCCTCCTCTACTTCACCCTCGTGCCCTTCTTCGAATGGGCGGTGCTGAAGGCGACGATCTCGGGAACGAGCAAGGCCGACTGCCGCTTCGACGGTGCCTGCTGGACCCTCATCAAGGTGCGCTTCGGCCAGTACCTCTACGGCCTCTATCCGGCCGATCAGCGCTGGCGCGTCAATCTCGCCTTCGGCCTCCTCGTGCTCGCCATGGTGCCGCTGTTTCTGCCCCACATGCGCCACCGCCTGCTCTATGCCTGCGGCCTCGTCTTCCTCTATCCGCCCGTCGCCTACCTCTTCTTCGCGGGCGGGCTGTTCGGCCTCGAGGTCGTGGAAACCCCGAAATGGGGCGGACTCTTCCTCACGCTCGTGATCGCCGGCGTCGGCATCGTCACCTCGCTGCCGCTCGGGGTTCTGCTGGCCCTCGGGCGCCGTTCGGAAATGCCGGTGATCCGCGCGCTTTCCGTCGTGTTCATCGAACTCGTGCGTGGCGTGCCGCTCGTCACCATCCTCTTCATGGCCTCGGTGATGCTGCCGCTGTTCCTGCCGCCGGGGGTCACGATCGACAAGCTGCTGCGGGCGCTCGTGGGCGTGGCGCTGTTCTCCTCCGCCTACATGGCGGAGGTGGTGCGCGGCGGGCTGCAGGCGATTCCCAAGGGCCAGTACGAGGCCGCGATGGCGCTCGGCCTCGGCTACTGGCAGATGATGGGCTACATCATTCTGCCGCAGGCCCTGCGGCTCGTCATCCCCGGCATCGTCAACACCTTCATCGGCCTGTTCAAGGACACCTCGCTGGTGACGATCATCGGGCTCTACGATCTCCTCGGCATGGCGAAGCTCATCACCACCGATCCGGCCTGGCTCGGCCGCGCGGCGGAGAGCTATCTCTTCGCCGCGCTCGGCTTCTGGATCTTCTGTTTCGGCATGTCGCGCTACAGCATGTACGTCGAGAGGGTTCTGGCGGCGGGCCAGCGACGCTGAACGGTCATCATCCGGCGGAGAAACCATGGCGGCGAACGGTGCTCCGGCGATCCTGATGGAGGACGTGCACAAGTGGTTCGGCGAGTTCCACGTCCTCAAGGGGATCGACCTCGAGGTGGGCGAGACGCAGAAGGTCGTGATCTGCGGGCCTTCGGGTTCGGGCAAGTCGACCCTGATCCGCTGCATCAACGCGCTCGAGGACTATCAGCGCGGGCGCATCGTCGTGGATGGCATCGAGGTCACCAAGGACGTCAAGCACATCGAGGCCATCCGGCGCGAGGTCGGGATGGTGTTCCAGCAGTTCAATCTGTTTCCGCACCTCACCGTGCTCGAGAATCTCATCCTCGCCCCCATGCATGTGCGCCACATGCCGAGGAAGGAGGCCGAGGAACTGGCCATGCACTTTCTCGAGCGGGTGAAGATCCCGGAACAGGCACACAAGTATCCGGGACAGCTCTCGGGCGGTCAGCAGCAGCGGGTGGCGATCGCCCGCGCGCTCTGCATGAAGCCCAAGATCATGCTCTTCGACGAGCCGACTTCCGCGCTCGATCCCGAGATGATCAAGGAAGTCCTCGATGTCATGGTGGAGCTCGCCGAAGCGGGCATGACCATGGTGGTGGTCACGCATGAGATGGGGTTCGCCCGCTCGGTCGCGGACTTCATCGTCTTCATGGACGCGGGCGAGATCGTCGAGGTGGCGCCGCCTTCGGTCTTCTTCACGAGCCCCAGATCCGAACGCACGAAGCTCTTTCTGAGCCAGATCCTGCATCACTGACCCCGGCGGCTTCAACGGCCGGTGTCCCCTTCCGATATCCAGTGGCGCGTGGCGGTCTTGCGAGCAATTGGAGGATCGGAAATGAGGAAGACTCTGTTCGCGTTGTTGCTGTTTCTGCTCGGCGGTCCGCTGTCCGCTCAGGAGATCGTCGGTGGCGGGGAGCGGCGGGCCTTCGAGCCGGGGACAAAGCTGCTGTGGCAGACCGACCTCGCCTCCTGCCCGGTGGGAGAGATCCTGCCCGATCTCGAGGTCGAGAGCGGGGCCTACGAATGTGCCCGCTTCAGGGACCGGATCTGGATCCGCCCGCTCGCCCACAGCAC
>CAZHHU010000021.1:30017-33263 GCA_964532215.1 uncultured Geminicoccaceae bacterium | reverse complement strand
CTCATCTCGATGTCCCAGGGAACGGCGTCGAAGAAGCCCTTCATGATGAAGATCGAGAAGGGAAGCTCGAGGGTCGCGATGACGAGGATGACGCCGGTGATCGTATCGAGCAGTCCCGACCAGTACATGAGCAGGAAGATCGGGATCACGAGCGTCATCGCCGGAAAGGCGTGGAGGACGAGGAGACCCTGCAGGAAGCCGGCGCGGCCCGGGAACTGGAATCGCGAGAGATAGTAGCCGGCGAGCGTCGAGACGGTGAGCACGAGCACGGTCTGGGTGACCGCCAGCGCGAGCGAGTTGCGGAAGGCGATCCATACCGAGGGAAACTGCGCCTCGGCCGTCGCCTTGCCGCGGATCTCGGCGACGATGTCGGGGTTCCAGAGAAAGCGGTAGTTCTGCAGGTGGAGATCGGAGCCGACGAGCAGAATCACGGCGGCGACGGCGATCGCCGCGATGGCGAGGGCGCCGAGGACGAGCCTGCGCGTCTCCTCGACGAACAGGCGAAGGAGACCGAACGCGACGACGGCGGGCACGAGCACCGCGCAGGCGCGCCACAGGACCACCGATTCCACGCCGCCCGTCTTCGCCGAGACGGAGATCGTGAGCATCCAGAAATAGGGCAGGATGATCGGCAGCGAGACGACGACGAGAAAGCCCACGAGCAGCGAGTCGGTAAGCAGGCGGCGCCTGCGGGCGCGGACCGCAAGCGCGTTCCACCGTTCTGCGCCGGAGGGGGTGACGAGGGCCTCGACCGCCATCTCAGTGCACCTCGATGCGGGGCTCCTGAAGGAGCCGCTTCATGTCGAAGAAGCGCCACATGAGCAGGGCGAGGGCGATGCCGATCACCACGAGGATGAGCGCGAGGGCGGCCCCGTAGGCGTACTGCCCGTTCTCGAAGGCCCGCTTGTAGACGTACAGGGCGTAGACGGTGGTGTCGTAGAACGGACCGCCGTCGGTGATCAGCCAGATGTATTCGAAGGACACGAGCAGGGACAGGGTCTGGTAGACGGTGATGAAGGACAGCGGCCAGCGGATCGCCGGCAGGGTGATGTGCCGGACGATGGCGAGTCGGCCGGCCCCATCTGCCGCCGCGGCGTAGAACAGATGCTGCGGTATCGAGCGGATCGCGCTCGTGAAGATGATCATCCCCATCGATGCGCCGATGAAGCCGTTGGCGACGATGATGAGCAGCAGCGGATGGTCGTTCATGAGGTCGACGGGCCCGATGCCGATCGTGTGCATGAGGATCTGGTTCAGGAGCCCGCGCTCGTTGGGATCGATGACCCAGGCCCAGAGCAGGGCGTAGATGACGGAGGGGCTCATCCGGGGCAGCAGCCACACCGAGCGGAAGAAACCGCCGATGCGGTCCGGCACCTGGGTGGTGACGAGGGCGAGAATGAGCCCGAAGGTCACGTTGAAGATGGCGAGGGTGCCGAGAACGTACATGAAGGTGATGACCAGCGTCTGGCCGAGGCGGTGATCGCGCGTGAACATGCGCTCGAAATTGGCGGTGGTGAGCTCGTTGATCCGCAGCGTCCGCCCCATGTCGGTAAAGGCCACGAAGACGTCGACCACCACCGGGGCGATGAAGAAGAAGAACAGCAGCAGACAGGCCGGGCCGAGAAAGAGGGCGGCGTTGACCCGCTGGCGAAGGGCCATCGAGCTCATCGCGGAGAATCCGTAGACCGCAGCAGCGGGAGAAAGGCGGGGACGGCGCGCGGCCGCCCCCTCCTCCGATCAGTCGAGAATGATGACCTCGTCGCCGATCTCACCGGCCAGCTCGTCGAGCACGAAGTCGGTGGCCGACTTGGGATCGAGCCTGCCCGTCTCGACCGCCTGGATGCCCTTGTAGATGATGGCGTTGAACTGTCCGACCCTGGCATGGTTGGGCATGAAGGTCGTGTACTTGAGCATCGGCGCGCCGGCGATGAGCATCCAGCCCTCGCTCCGGAACTCGGGCAGCCCGAGCTGGCTGTACTTGATCGGCAGATGACCCGTGGTGATCGCGTGCCGCGTATTGAGATAGGGCTGGCTCGCGAGCGCGATGAGCATCGCCGCGAGCTCCCGGTGCGGCGACTGCGGCGCCACGACGTAGATGATCGGGTGTGAGAGATTGGCCGGGCGTCCGCCCTTCTCGGCGGGCGGGCTGTGAAGCCAGCCGATGTGCTGGAAATACTCCTCGCCCGACTTGTAGCCGCGCGCCTTCATCTGTGGCGGCACGTTCCAGATCCCGTGGTGCTTGAGAAAGGCCGTCTGCTCGGTGCGGAAGGCGGCATGCACGGAATCCCACGACCAGCTCGTCATGTTCGACGGGATCACGCCCGCATCGACGCTGTACTTGAGCCAGTCGAAATAGGCGTTGAGCGCCTTCCGGCTCGCCTGCAGCTTGCCCTTGGCCTCGTCATAGGGATCGAAGCCGAAGCTCGCGAGGACCATCTGGAAGTCCGGCCCGACGTTGGGACGGTGGACGAGGCCGTATTTGGCCACACCGGCATCGACGACCTCCTTGGCGAGGTCGGTGAGATCGTAGATCGTGAACTCGCCGCGCTCGACCATGCCCGGCAGGCCCTCGATGAATTCCTCGGACTTGCCGATCTTCCGCAGCATGTCCTTGTTGTAGAAGAACATGCGGACCTCGGTGTCCTGCGGGATGCCGTAGCGCTGGCCCTTGTACTCGACCGCCTTCCACAGCGCCGGGATCATGTCGCTGTAGAATTCGGGGTTGTTCTTGATGTGCTCCTCCAGATTCCAGGCATATCCCGCCTCGACGAAGGCGCCGATCCACTCATGCGCGGCCACGTAGAGATCGGGCCCCTTCTCCACGGCGAAGGCCTTGAGGAGATCGAGCGCATCGGCATCGTAGCCCTTGGCGTTGTTCTCGAAGAGGTCGATCTTCACCCGGACGTCGCTTCCCGCCGCTTCGAGCATGCGGTTGAGCTGTTCGGCGGCGGCGAGGATGTTGCCGGCCCGCAGCGGACCCGAGCGGTCCGCCCGCGACCACAGCTTGAGCACCACCTCCTCCGCGCTCGCGACCGGTGCGGCGACACCCACCGCGGCCAGCGCCAGCGCGCTTGCGGCGAGCAGAGTCCTCAGCTTCATGGTGTCGGCTCCCTTCCCCAACTCCGCGACCCGCATCGCGGGCCGTCGTTGTCGTTCACACGGCGGCAGCATGACATCCGCGCCCGGGGCATGCAACCGCTTTCGAACGCTGTTTCCACCCCATCCTTGAGATGGAACATTTCGTGC
>CAZHHU010000021.1:24659-29917 GCA_964532215.1 uncultured Geminicoccaceae bacterium | reverse complement strand
CGCTTGACAGGGCGCGGCGAGGCGGCATGCTGAGGGCGAAAAGGACAATACACGGTTGCAGGTCCGGGAGGCTCCCTTGGCGGTCCTCGCGCTTCGGGGCATCGTCAAGCACTTCGGTGCGATCGAGGCGCTGCGCGGCGTCGACCTCACCCTCCATTCGGGCGAGGTGCTCGGGCTCATGGGCGACAACGGCGCCGGCAAGTCGACGCTGCTCAAGATCATCGCCGGCAACTATCCGCCGACCGCCGGCGAAATCCTCATCGACGGCGAACCGCAGCACTTCCTCGAGCCCAAGGATGCGCGCGAGCGGGGGATCGAGGTCGTCTACCAGGATCTCGCGCTGTGCGACAACCTCACGGCGGCGGAGAACGTCTTCCTCGGGCGCGAACTGTGGCGTCGCATCGGGCCGCTGCGGGTGCTCGACTACGGCCGCATGTTTCAGCGTGCCGGCGAGCTGTTCGCGGAACTCAAGTCCGAGACCCGGCCGCGCGATCTCGTCCGCAGCATGTCCGGCGGCCAGCGCCAGGCGGTGGCGATCGCGCGCACGCGTCTCTCGGACGCCCGTTTCGTGCTCATGGACGAGCCGACGGCGGCGATCAGCGTGCGCCAGGTCGCGGAGGTGCTCGATCTCATCCGACGGCTGCGCGATTCCGGCATCGGCGTCATCCTCGTGAGCCACCGCATGCCGGACGTGTTCGCGGTCGCCGATCGCATCGCCGTGCTGCGCCGCGGGCTCAAGGTCGCCGACCGGCCGGCGCGGGAGACCTCGCCGGAAGAGATCACGGGCCTCATCACCGGAGCCATCCAGGCCGCCTGAAGACGCCATGGCCGATCACGCGACTGCCGTCCGCCCGCAAGTGCTCCGCGAAGCCGTCGCGCAGCGTGCGCGCGGGCCCCTGCAGGGGCTGCTCATGCGTCAGCCCTTCTGGGTCACGGCGGCGCTCCTGCTCATCTCGCTGTTCATGTCCTGGCTGCAGCCGGAGGCGTTCGCCACCGCCGACAATCTGTTCAACATCACGCGCAATTTCGCCTTCATCGGCATCATGGCGCTGGGGATGACCTGCGTCATCCTCACCGGCGGCATCGACCTTTCGGTGGGCTCGCTCATGGGCTTCGTCGGCGTGCTCACCGGTCTCGTGCTGCAGGCGGGGGCCATTCCCCTGCCGCTGCCGACGCCGGGTCCGGGGCTCGTCGCCTGGGCGGCGATCCTCCTGCTCGCGGCGGCGGGTCAGATCGTCTTCGCCCGGCTGGTCGGCGCCCGTGCCGGGATCATCGCCGCGCTCACGCTGCTGCTCGCGGGCATGGCCGCGGCGGGGCTCGCGCTGCAGCCGCAGGGGGTGATCTGGCTCACCCTGCCTGCCGGCACGATCTGGCTCGTCGCCATCGTCGCGGGGCTGTTCGCGGGCGCGCTCGCCGGCGCGGTCAACGGCCTGTTCGTGGCCTATGTCGGCCTTCCGCCCTTCGTCGTCACCCTCGGCATGCTCGCCGCCGCGCGCTCGCTCGCCATCGTGCTGTCGCAGAACCGCATGATCTACGATTTCGGTCCCGATGCGGACATCTTCTACTGGATCGGAGGCGGGCAGATTCTGGGGATCGCCAATCCCGTCTGGGTGCTTCTCGTCCTCGCGCTTCTCTTCGGCTTTGTCTTCAACTTCACCGCCTGGGGACGGCATCTCTACGCCATCGGCGGCAACGAGAGCGCCGCCAGGCTCACCGGCGTGCCGGTGGAGCGCATCAAGTTCCAGGCCTATGTGGTCTCGGGGCTTACGGCGGCGGTGGCGACCGTTCTCACCGTGAGCTGGGCGGGCTCGGCCCTCAACGCCATGGGCCAGGGGTACGAGCTCCGGGTCATCGCCTCGGCGGTCATCGGCGGCGCCAATCTCATGGGCGGCGAGGGCGGGGCCTATGGCGCGGTGATCGGCGCCGCGCTCATCGAGGTCATCCGCAACAGCCTGCTGATGGCCGGGGTCGATGCCAACTGGCAGGGCACCTTCGTCGGTGCCTTCATCGTTCTCGCGGTCCTTCTGCAGAGGGTCCGCGGACGCGCCCGCGAGTGAGCCCCCGCGCGGCGCGCGGCGATACGACCGGGGGGAGGCTGAGCATGGGAGTGAACGGCATGAAACGCTTTGCACATCTGCTCGGTGCGGCCGCGGCGCTGGCCTTCGCGGGCCAGGCGATGGCGGCGGAATATCACTTCTACCTCGTTCCCAAGAACATGAACAATCCGTTCTTCGACCAGAGCCGCGACGGCTGCAAGAAGGCCGAGGCGGAGACGGGCGGCGCCATCAAATGCACCTATATCGGCCCGCCCGAGCATGGCGGCGGCGAGGAGCAGATCCAGATCCTCCAGGACCTGCTCGCCAAGAAGGTCGACGGCATCGCGATTTCGCCGGCGAATGCCGCCGCCGTGGCGCGCATCCTCGAGCGCAACCGCGACAGCGGCGTGCCGGTGATCACCTTCGATGCCGATCTCCTCGCCAAGGACCGGCATCTCCGCATCGCGTACGTGGGCACCAACAACTACGAGATCGGCGTCAACCTCGCGAAGCTCGTGCAGAAGTACAAGCCGCAGGGCGGCACGATCTGCATCCAGTCGGGCGGCGCCGCCGCGGACAACCACAATCAGCGCATGCAGGGCATCCGCGATACGCTCTCGGGGCAGAAGAGCGATTCGCCTCCCGGGGTGCGGCTTGCGGGACAGGGCGGCTGGACCGAGGTGGACGGCTGCCCGCTCTATACCAACGACGACTTCCAGGTGGCCGTGAACCAGATGGAGGACATCCTCGCCAAATATCCGCAGCTCGATGCCTTCGTGCCGACGGGCGGCTTCCCGCAGTTCCTGCCGCAGGCCTACCGCAACGTCGTCTCCAAGTACCGGGACCGGATCCAGAAGCACGAGCTCGCGCTCGTCGTCGCCGATACCCTGCCCGTGCAGCTCGATCTCCTGCGCGAGGGTCTCTCCCTCGGCCAGGTGGGCCAGCGCCCGTTCGAGATGGGTTACCGGGCGATGTACATCCTGCGGGACATCCGCGAGGGCAAGGACGTGCCGGAGATCAACTACACGGGTCTCGACGTCTGCCTGCCCGAGAACGTCGACAGCTGCATCGGCCAGTAGGCACCCGCGCACTCCGCTTCCCCGAACCCCGCCACGGCGGGGTTCGTTTTTCATGGCGGCTTTCTGTGGATCGAGCTCACTCCCAGAACACGTGCTCTCGGTGGTAGGCGAGGAAGCGGGGATGTGGGCGATCGGCCGGATGCGGGGGAAGGAGAACCCGCTTACCCGGTCGGATGAGCTGCGACATTTCCGGCGGCAGCTCGGCGGCGCGCGAGAGTATGATACGATAGTCGTCGTCGAGCGTGAGCAGGCCGCGGTCGAACATCCAGTGCACGGTCGCACTCAGCGCAATGCCGTTGCGCACCGTATCCGGCCCCTGTTGCGCCACCGGCTGGATGTGGGCGGCCTGAGCTTCGGGGCGCCCGCGCCCGTTCTTGATGCGGAGGCCCGTGACCGCACAGCGCGCTTCATAGGCGCTGAGCACGCGCCGGGCGAAGGCGCGATCGCGCACGGGGCGCTGGATCACGGTCTCGACCACGGGCCGCTCGAAGGGCGCGAGACCTTCGGCGAGCGCGAAGGGCTCTGCCGGCTCGGGGGCGTTCGGCTGCGTGCGCAACGTTTCGCTGAAGCCCCATTGCAGGATGAGCTCGAACTCGTCCTCCTCCAGGGTGCGAACGGCGCGGCCGAAGAGCCCGCGATTGGTGGAGCCGTCGGCCTTTCTAAGCCGCCGCTCGAGATATCGGCCTTCGATGCGGAAGGGAACCAACTGCTCGAATTCGACGTAGCTCGCCGGGTCGATGATCGCGTAGTAATGGCCAGGCTGACGCTGGTCCGCCTGGATGTCCATCACGCGCGCCGTCGCGAAATAAGCCCGGCGCCCGCCACGCAGTTCTCCTTCGCCGATCCGACCGGGCTCGTAATAAACGACGAAATCCTCGACGATCTTCTCTACGGCACTAAGGTATGTTTGTGGAAAATGATAGCGTTGCGAGGGCTCGTCGTCGTAGCGCGAGCTCGGTTTGTATGTAAAAACCCCTTTGGTCATCGTGCGGGGCCCGCCGCTCCCGTTCGCAGCATACCATCGAAGCCGAGGCCCGGTCCAATCGTCGTCGACCGCGAGCGTGGCGTCGCGTGCCACCGGGTACGCTGCTCCTCAGGAGCCGGCGGCGGGGGGCCTGCCTTCGTGGAGCTGACGGATGATGCCGAAGAGGAGATGGAGCTCGGAGGTCGTGAGCCGGCGCCGCTCGAAGATGAGCTCGATCTGCCGGATCAGGCTCGCGCGCCGGGTCGCGCTGCGGAAGAAGCGCCGCTCGTCCAGCGCCGCCACGAGATAGTCGAGAAAGGCGCGGAGCTCCCCCTTGGTGGCCGGCCGCTCGCCCGGCCGCTCCCCGCGCGCGGGAGGAGCCGCCCCGCCCGCGCGGTACCATTCGTAGCCGCAAAGGAGCACCGCCTGGGCGATGTTCAGCGAGGAGAAACGCGGATTGAGAGGGATCGTGAGGATGGCGTCGGCGAGCGCGAGCTCCGCATTGTCGAGCCCGGTGCGCTCGGGGCCGAAGAGATAGCCCACCCGCAGACCCTCCGCGATGTGACGGCGGGCCTGCTGCGCCACCTCCGCGGGGCCGAGGACCGGCTTGTCGAGATCGCGGACGCGCGCGGTCGTGGCGTAGAGGTGGTGGAGGTCGGCGATGGCGGCATCGAGACCGTCGAAGATCCGCATCCGGTTGAGGACCTCGTAGGCGCCGGCGGAGGCGGCCACCGCCTTGGCGTTGGGCCAGCCGAAGCGCGGCTGCACGAGGCGCAGCTCGACGAGGCCGAAGTTCAGCATGGCGCGCGCGACGAGGCCCACGTTCTCGCCGAGCTGCGGCCGCGACAGCACGACCACCGGCGCGGGTCCGAGCCCCTGCCGGGCCCGCGCCGCCTTGGAGGTGAGCTTCACGGCACCGCCCGCCGACATTCCGAACACGCTTCCCTGCTCGGAGGCGCCGATTGCGCCGCCTGCGGACAGGCTCGCCCTTCATGCGGCAAAGTCAACCATGCTCCGCCCCGCCTGCGGACCGTCCGCCTTGAATTGTCGCGGCGCTGTGGCTAGGCGGAAGGCCGTGAGCAGGAGGAAGCGAGCGCAGATGAGCGAACCGCTGATCGCCCAGAAGGGCCCCTACAGGGTCGAGCTGGAAGCGGGAAAGACCTACTTCTGGTGCGCCTG
>CAZHHU010000021.1:0-24559 GCA_964532215.1 uncultured Geminicoccaceae bacterium | reverse complement strand
GTGGAAGCGGTGGAGGACTATCCGGGCGCAAGCGATGCGCAGCGCTTCGCGGTCCGGCTTTCGGGCATCCGCGGCGGCTGCCGCTACGAGCAGGGCGGCGTGTCGCTCGCATACAGCTTCGATCTGCTCGTCGACCTGCTCGCGGGGACGGCGCCGGAAGTGCTCGAGGTTCCCTATTTCGTGAGCGTGCTCGACGAGCGGGGACGGCTGCTCGACAAGAAGCGGTTCGTGGCCCGGGTGGGCTTCGCGGGTGGTCGCCGTGCCGGGGTGCGCGAGCACATCGAGCAGCGCCTCGAGGGTGCGGACGAGAAGGTGGGACCCGCCTGGCGCATCCTCATCAGTCTCGACCTTCCCACCGAGCGCGCACTCGAGCTGTGGCGCAGGCGATCCCTCTGACGGCCGCGGGCTGGAAACGCGCGGCGGCGCTGCTGCCCGCAGCAGGCGGCGCCTATCTCCTGCTTCTGCGCCTCGACCGGCCGGTGCGTCTTCCTCCGAAGTTCCGCGGCGCCACCCTGCCTCCCGGCCTCTATCTCTACTGCGGCAGCGCCCGCGGGCGCGGCGGCATTCGCGCCCGCGCACTCCGCCATCTGCGCGGGGCCGGCCGCATGCACTGGCATGTCGACCACCTCACCCGCGCCGCCACCATATCGGGCATCGCGCCGCTTTCCGGCGGCCTGGAGTGTGCGCTCGCCCGCGCCCTGCTCGAGACCGGCGCACGCGTGCCGGTGCGGGGCTTCGGCAGCAGCGACTGCCGCCGCTGCCCGGCGCATCTCTTCGCCTTCCCCGGGACCGCGGCGCTTCTTGCCGCCGTGGCATGCGCGCTCGGGCCGCACGCGGATGCAGCCTCAGCGCGGCTCCTCCTCCGCAGCCCCGGCTTCCTCTTCCTCGTCGAAGAGGATGCGCTCCGCGGCGCCGTCGAGATCCTCGAACTGCCCCGAATGGAGCGCCCACATGAAGGCGAGCAGGCCGAGAAAGCCCATGAACAGAGCGATCGGGACGAGATAGACGAGAACGTCCACGGGACCGTTTCCGAGAGGGCGCAGGCATCTAGATCGGAGGTGCGGGGGGTGGTGGCAAGTCGCCCCGGTGTCGCGGCTTCGGCTGCGCCCTGCGGAGATGGAGTGACCGCATCCCGCCCGATGCGGGAGGAGGAGGGAGAGGATGCCGCGTTTTCATGAGCTGGAAGTCGCCGAGCGGCGCATCGAGACGCCGGACTGTGTGCGCATTCTGTTCCGGGTGCCGCCCGCGCTGCGCGAGACCTTCCGCTACCGTCAGGGGCAGCATCTCATCCTCCGCGTCTTCCTCGACGGTGCCGAGTTGCGGCGCACCTATTCCATCTGCGCGAGCGTGGACGAGGCGCGGCTCGAGATCGCCGTCAAGCGCCAGCCGCACGGCCGGGTCTCGAACTGGATCCATGATCACCTGCGGGTGGGAGACCGGATCGAGGTCATGCCGCCCGCCGGGCACTTCTTCGTGCCCCTCGAACCGGAGGCGGCGCGCCTGCATGTCGCCTTCGCCGCAGGCTCGGGGATCACCCCCGTGTTCTCGATCCTCAAGACGACGCTCGAGCGCGAGCCGAAGAGCCGTTTCATGCTGTTCTACGGCAACCGCGAACCGCGTTCGATCATCTTCCGCGAGGAACTCGAGGGGCTGCGCAATCGATACCTGGGCCGCCTGCTGCTGTTCCATCTCCTCACGCGGGCGAGCGACCAGGGAGCGTTTGCGGGGCGGATCACGCCGGACAAGCTGCGAAGCTGGGCGGGTCGGCTGTTCGTGCCGGCGGAGGTGGATGCCTGGTACATCTGCGGACCGGCGCCGATGATCCAGACGCTCGCCGATACCCTGGGCGAGCTCGGCGTGCCCGAGGAGCGCGTCCATTACGAGTACTTCACTCCCAGGGGCAACCGCCCGCGTCCTGCGCCCCATGCTGCGCCACCGCCCGCGGCGCGGGGCAGGCGCGCGCGCATCCTGCTCCGTCTCGACGGCCGGCGCTACGCCTTCGACATGCCCTTCGAGGCCGAGACGATCCTCGACGCGGCGCGCGCGCAGGGCATCGACGTGCCCTACAGCTGTACCGCAGGGGTGTGCGCGACCTGCCGCGCGCGCGTGGTCGCCGGCAAGGTCGACATGGCCACCAACTACGCCCTGGAGAGCTGGGAGATCCGCCGCGGCCACATTCTCACCTGTCAGGCCCGGCCCCTCACCGAGGAGGTGGAGCTCGATTTCGAGGTGTTCTGAGGGAGGGGGCCGGCGGCAGACGGCGCAAATTTTAGGTAATCTTTCCGCGATCGCGATTGCGCTCCGTTAACGATCTGCTAACCCTGATCCCCGGAGGAGCCGAGCGGAAGAGCGCGCTCCTCGCGGGAGAGCGGGTCATGGAGTTCCACCTGCTGCTGGTCGCACCCACCGACGGCCTGCTGCCGCGGCTGGCGTCGACGCTGCGCGCTTTCGGAATTCATACCTATGAGCTGAGCTGGCGCGCCAGCGTCCAGGAGGCGATCGCGCTCATGCTCGACCGCCCGGTCGACCTGCTGCTCTTCGATCTCGCGCTCGCCGAGGCGCAGGGGCTCGACGCCGTCTACCGGCTCGCAGCGATCGCGCCGGAGACCGCGATTCTCCCCGTCGATGGCAAAGGCGGCGGCGCGGGCGCGCAGGAGGGGCTGCTGGGCCGCGCGCTGCAGCGGCTGTGCCGTGCCCGGCTCGATCGTCGTCAGCTCGTTCACCGCGCGACCCACGACCGCCTCACCGGCCTCGCGAACCGCTGGCTGCTCGAGGAAAAACTGCAGGATGCGCTGGCGCGGGCGCGGCGGCGGCGCATTGCGGGCGGACTCCTGTTCGTCGATCTCGACGGCTTCAAGGCCGTGAACGACCGCTGGGGGCACGATGCCGGCGATCTCGTGCTCGAGGCGGTGGGACGCCGGCTGGTCGCGGCGGTGCGCGCCTCGGACACGGTCGCACGCTATGGCGGCGACGAGTTCGTGGTGCTGCTCGAGGAGATCCGCGACGAGGAAACCCTCGCCGCCGTCGCGGCCAAGGTGGAGAGGGCGGTCGCCGAACCCATCGAGATGCCCGACGGCCCCTATCTTCCCAGCGTGAGCCTGGGCATGGCGCTGTTCCCGGAACACGGCGAGGATCTTCAGCTGCTGATCCGCCGCGCCGACCGCCTGCTCTACCGGCACAAGGCCGCACTCGGGCGCCGCTCGCTGCCGCTCGCGAGCTGACGGGCGGCCTTCCCCTCCAAAGTCGGACCATTCCGCCACGCCGCCATGCTCCCGGCCGGCCGCGGGCGCGGCCGCATTGTCACATCCTTCGCTATTGACATCACATCTTCGGCGTTATAACGGCAGGAAAGATAACACGGATACCGAGATGTCAGGCGAGGCGAGGCGCGCGCAGATCCTCGAGTATCTCTGCGACCGCGAGACCGCGAGCGTGGAAGAGCTCGCCCGCCGCTTCGGCGTCAGCCGGATGACCGTGCACCGCGATCTCGACCGCCTCGCCGAGATGCGCTGCGTGCGCAAGGTGCGCGGCGGCGTGACGGTGCTTCCGAGCGTCGTCTTCGAGAGCAATTTCAGCTTCCGCGAGCGGCGCCAGCAGGCGGAGAAGCGGGCGCTCGCGCGGCGCATCGCGGAGCTCGTCGAGCCGGGGATGACCCTCGTCCTCGACGACAGCACCACGACCCGGGCGCTGGCCGAGTTTCTCCCCGAGCGCAAGCCGGTCACCGTGATCACCAACGCCGCCGGCCTCGTGAACACGCTCATCCGTCAGGAGGAGATCGTCGTCATCTGCCTGGGCGGGCGCTACGATCCGGTGACCGACGCCTTTCTCGGCCTCGCCTGCGAGCTCGCGATGGAGCGGCTGCGCGCCGATCTCGGCGTGTTCTCCACCGCCGCGGTGCACGGCGGTGCCGCCTATCTCCACGACAGCGAGCTCGTGCGCGCCAAGCTCGCCATGAAGAGCGCCGTGGACCGCTCGCTGCTCGCCTTCGACCACACGAAATTCGGCAAATCGGCGCTGCATCTGTTCGCGCGGCTGGACGAGTTCGACCGCGTGTTCACGACCGAGGGCGCGGATCCCCAGCTCGTCGAAGCGTTGTCCGCAGCGGGGGTCGCGCTCGAGCTCGTGCCGCTCGCGGAGAGCGGGGAACTGCGGAGGCGCTCGGCATGAACGCCCAGAGCGGCAAACTCGTACGTCTCGCCCGCATGCTTCCGGGTGCGGGCTTCCGCGGGGCCTGTTTCGCCGCCGATCACGGCATGCAGCTCGGGCCGGTCGAGGGCCTCACCGATCTCGCCGCCGCCCTCGAGGATGCGGTCGACGCCGGTTTCGATGCCATCATTCTCTCGCCCGGCGCCCTCGCCCGTTACGCTTCCCTGTTCGCGGGGCGCGATCGTCCCGCGGCGATCCTGCGGCTCGACCAGACGACCATGTGGCGCATGGGCGGTCCCACGGGTTATGCCCAGGGAGACACCCGCCTGCTCGCCTCGGTGGAGGAGGCGGCGCGCATGGGGGCCGATGCGGTCATCACCTACTTCTTCGTGGGGCACCGCGATCCCGCACTGGAGACGCGCATGTTCGAGATCGCGGGCGCGGTCGCGCGGGCGGCGCGCAGCCTCGGTCTCGTCTACGTCGCCGAGCCGATGGCGGCCCGCGACGGGCTCTATGAGCGCGTCTTCGACGGCGAGACGGTGGCCATCAACGCGCGCATGGCGGTCGAGATCGGCGCCGATGCGGTCAAGTGCGACTGGCCGGGAAGCGTCGCGGGGTGCCGCCGCGTCGTCGCGGCGACCATGGGGGCGCCGGTGCTCATCGCCGGCGGGCCGCGCCAGGGTGGTGATGCGGACACCCTGCGGCTCGTCGCCGCCCTGCTCGAGGGAGGTGCGCATGGGGTCATGTTCGGCCGCGCGCTCTTCCAGTCGCCGCGGCGCCTCGCCCTCATGCGGGCGGTGCGGGCCATGATCCACGACAACCTGCCGCTCGAGGCGGCCGAGCGCATGGTGCAGGAGGCCTGAGCCATGCCGAAGATCCGCAAGGTCATCAACGATCCGGAACGGGTCGTCGTCGAGGTCCTCGAGGGGATCTGCGCGCTCGCAGGCGGTGAGCTCGTGCTGCTGCCGGAGGCCCGGGTGCTGCACCGGGCGCAGCTGCGCGAGGACAAGGTGGCGCTGGTGGTAGGAGGCGGCGCCGGCCACGAGCCCATGTACGGCGCCTTCGTCGGTCCCGGACTCGCGGATGCCTCGGTCTCGGGAGAGATCTTCGCCGCCCCCGCGCCCGAGCGGATCGTCGCCGCCGCCCGGGCCGTCCACCGCGGCCGCGGCGTGCTGTTCGTCTACGGCAATTACGCCGGCGACAACCTCAACTTCGACATGGCCGCCGAGCTGCTCGCCGAGGAAGGCATCGAGACCCGCACCGTGCGCGTGGCGGACGATGTGGCGAGCGCCGATCCGGCCGCGCGCCGCGGCATCGCCGGCGCCGTCTACCAGGTGAAGGTGGCGGGCTATGCCTGCGAACAACTCCCCACCCTCGAGCAGGCGGCGGCGCTCGTGGAACGCGCGAAGGAGAACATCCGCAGCTTCGGGGTGGCGCTCGCGGCCGGTTCGCTGCCGCATACCGGCGAGCCCACGTTCGAGCTCGGCGCGGATGAGATCGAGATCGGCATGGGGGTCCACGGCGAGCGCGGGGTGGAGCGCCGTCCCTGGATGCCGGCGGACGAGCTCGTGGATTTCATGACCGCGCGCCTGCTCGCCGATCTTCCGCACCGCCGCGGCGACCGCCTCGCCGTCCTCGTCAACAACCTCGGCTCCACCACCTTCGGCGAACTCATGATCGTCTACCGGCGGCTGCGGCGCCTTCTCGACCAGCGCGGGCTCGTCGTCGCCCGCAGCGACGTGGGCCCCTATTTCACCTCCCAGGAGATGGCGGGCTTTTCGATCACCCTCATGCGGCTCGACGAGGAACTCGAGCGGGCGCTCGCCTTCCCCGCCCGCTCCCCCGGCTTCGTCGAGCCGGCGCGGAGCTGAGCGATGCGCGCGGGCCTGCCGGCCGGAGAACTGCGGGAGCGGCTGCGCGCGGTCTGCGCGCGCATCCTCGCCGAGCGCGACCGGCTCACCGAGGCGGATCGCGCCATCGGCGACGGCGATCACGGTATCACCATCGCCCGCGCCTTCGAGGCGGCGAAGCAGGCGCTCGAGGGAGAAGCGCCCTCGGTCGCGGGCGACCTGCGCGTACTGGGAGGCCGGCTTCTCGCCGCCGGCGGGACGACGGGCATCGTCTTCGGGACCCTGTTCCGCACGCTCGCGCGGGAGGTCGGCGAGGAGGAGCTCACGGCATCCGCCCTTGCGGACGGGCTCGCGCGGGCGGTCGAGGAGATCAGCCGCCGCGCGGGTGCGCGGCCCGGCGACAAGACCATGCTCGATGCCCTCGCCCCGGCCGCCGAGGCCGTGCGCGCGGAGGCCGGATCGGGCATCGATGCGGCGCTGGCGGCAGCGGCCGAGGCCGCGCGCCGCGGCGCGGAAGAGACGCGCTCCATGCTGCCGCGGGCGGGGCGCGCCCGGACTCTGGGGGAGCGCGCGGTCGGATACCCGGACCCGGGGGCATTGTCCGTGGCCATCATCTTCGAGGCCCTCGCGCACGGATCGTCCGAGGCCCGAAGATCCGGCGCCGACGGCTGAGCGCCGGGGATCAGGAGAGGCTGAAAGGTCTTGCGACAAGCGGAGAGGAGGCTTCACACATGAAGGGCAGGAAATGGCTCACGGCGACGATCATGGCGGCCGGCCTCGTGGCTCTCGGTCCCGCCGAGGCCAAGGAGAGCTACCGCTTCGTCATCGTCCCCAAGGTCGTCCATCCCTGGTTCGACCTCGTGCATGAGGGGGCGCTGCAGGCTGCCGACTATCTCAAGAAGACCGCCGGTGTCGAGGTGACCATCGAGTACCGCGCACCGCAGCAGGCGAACGTGGTGGAGCAGAACCAGATCCTGGAGCGGGCGATCGCGACCCAGCCCGACGGCATCGCCATCGATCTCCTCGATGCCGCCGCCAACAAGCCGGTGCTCCAGGAAGCGATCGACCGCGGCATCCATGTCGTGGCGTTCGATTCGGTGCCGCCCGAGGGCATGGTCTTCACCTCGATCGGCAACGACTTCTGCGAGCAGGCCAAGATCGCCGCCGAGCGGCTCGTGGAGATCCTCGGCGGCAAGGGCGAGGTCGCCATCATGCAGGGCGTGCCGACCGCCCCCAATCACAAGATCCGCTACGAGTGTCACAAGGAGGTGTTCGCCAAGTATCCGGACATCAAGCTCGTGGCGGAAGGCATCGACAACGACGACATCGAGACCGCCCAGAAGCAGGCGGCGGCGATCATGCAGGCCCATCCCGAACTCGACGGCTGGGTGGCCTGCGACGCGGCCGGCCCCATCGGCATCGGCCAGGCGATCAAGGAGGCGGGGCTCGTCGGCAAGGTCAAGATGGTCGGCCTCGACAACCTTCCGGACATGATCGAGCTCATCAAGGACGGGGTGGCCGATTCCTCCTCCTCGACGCGTCCCCACATCCAGGGGTTCTATTCGGTGATGATGCTCTACGACGCCACCAACGGCATCGTCACCCCCAAGACCATTGACACCGGGATCCTCTTCATCACGCCGGACAATCTCAAAGGTGAACTTCGCTGACGAGCGAGCGGGGCCGCGGTCCCAGATCGCGGCCTCCTCACCCCCCGATGCGGCGCCTCCGCCCACGCCCGTGGTGGAGGCGCGCCGCATCACCAAGGAGTTCCCGGGCGTGGTGGCGCTGGACGAGGTGTCGATCGCCATCCGCCCCGGATCCGTGCATGTCATCGCCGGCGAGAACGGCGCGGGCAAGTCGACGCTCGTCAAGATCCTCACCGGAACCGAGGCGCCCGATGGCGGTGAGATCCGCATCCTCGGCCGCGACCCCGCGGCGGAGCCGGGACTCTTCGGGCTCATCGGATATGTGCCCCAGGAGCTGAGCCTCTTTCCCCACCTCACGGTGGCCGAAAACCTGTTCATGCCCTTCGACCAGGCGGGCTTCGGCGGGCCGGTGGTCGAGTTCGCGCGGCTCAGGAGGGCCGCGCGCGAGCAGATCGAACGCTTCCGCATCCATGCCCGGCCCGAACAGCAGGTGCGCGAGCTCTCGGTCTCCGACCAGCAGCTGCTGATGATCGCACGCGCCTGTGCGCACCGCCGCCTCGACGTCCTCATCCTCGACGAGCCCACCTCCTCGCTCACCCTCCCCGAGATCGCACGACTCTTCGACATCGTTCGCGGCCTGCGCGCCGAGGGCAAGGCGATCGTCTTCATTTCCCACAAGTCGGAGGAGATCTTCGAGCTCGGCGACGAGGTCACGGTGCTGCGCAACGGGCGCGTCGTCGCCCACTGTGACATCCGGGAGCTCGACGAGCACCGCCTCGTGGCGCTCATGGCCGGGCGCGAGGTGGCGCTCGAGGAGCGCTTCCAGCCAGGCGGCGAGCCCGGCGCGACGGTGCTCGAGGTCGAGGAGGTGGGCGGTCCCGGATTTTCCAACGTCTCCTTCCGCTTGCGGCGGGGCGAGATCCTCGGCTTCGCCGGCCTCGTGGGTGCGGGCCGCAGCGAGCTCATGCAGGCGATTTTCGGCTATCTGCCGCGCAGCGAAGGCACGGTCCGCATCGACGGCGCGATGCTCCCGCCCGCGAGGCCGGACCGGGCGGTGGAGCTCGGCCTCGTCTATCTCTCCGAAGAGCGCAAGCTGCACGGCATCTTTCCCATGCAGAGCGTGCTCCACAACATCGGCATCGCGCTCTTCGGCGAAACGGCGCGCTTCGGAATCGTGGACGGGGCACGGGAGCGGCGGCTCGTCCGGGAGATCGTAGACCGCTTCGATGTCCGCACACCGTCGCTCGCTCAGCAGATCATGTTCCTCTCGGGCGGCAATCAGCAGAAGGCGATCATCGGCCGCGCGCTCGCCGTCCGGCCCAAGGTGCTCATCCTCGATGAGCCGACCCGGGGCATCGACGTGCGCACCAAGGTCGAGATCTACCGCATCATGAAGGAGCTCGCCGAGCAGGGGGTGGGCGTCATCCTCATCTCTTCCGACCTCGCCGAGCTGCGCAAGTGCGCGACCCGCATCCTGTGCATGTATCACGGGCGCATCCGCGCCATGTACGACAGCCGTCGCTGCTCCAACGAAGACCTCGTGCGCGCCATCGTCGGCAGGGGGGAGGCGGAGACATGAGAGCGAGAAGGGCGATCAGCTATTCGACCCTGCAGATCTCGGTCGTCTTCCTCGTCCTCGTCGGGCTGTTCGTCGCCTCGTCGCTGATGTCCCAGTATTTTCTCACCTCCTACAACATGATGATCATCGCCCGCAGCCTCGCCTTCATCGGCCTCGTCACCCTCGGCCAGGCGATGCTCATGCTGCTCGGCGAGCTCGATCTCTCGCTCGGCGCCATGGGCGGTCTGTGCGGCGTGGTGGCGGGCATGCTGATGATGGACCTCGGGCTCGATCCCTATCTTTCGCTTCTCCTGGGCGTGCTGCTCGGCGCGCTGCTCGGTTTCGTCAACGGGCTGCTCGTCACCGGCATCGGGCTCCATTCGCTCGTGCTCACCATCGCCACCGCGGGCGTCTACAAGGGCATCAATCTCGTCCTCACCAAGGGCGTGGCGATCACCAACATTCCCCAGGAGATCCACTATCTCGGGCGGGGCACGGTCTATGGCGTGCCGGTGCCCTTCGTGATCATGCTCGCCCTTCTCGCGGTCATCGCGCTCGTCGCCCACCGCACCCCGTTCGGCCGCTACATCTATGCCATCGGTGACAATCCGCCGGCGGCGCGGATGCTCGGCATCAAGGTGGACCGCATCCGCCTCGCGGTGTTCGTGATCGCCGGCACGCTCGCGGCCCTCGCCGGAGTGCTCATGATCGCCCGGCTCGGCACCGCCCAGCCATCGATCGGCGACAGCTGGGTGCTTCCCTCGATCGCCGCGGCGGTCATCGGTGGCGTGGCGACCACCGGCGGCATCGGCTCACCCCTGGGCGCCCTGCTCGGCGCCGGGATCATCGGCATCATCGAGAACGTCATCGTGCTCTACGGTGTCTCCCCCTACTGGCAGGGGGTGGTCTCGGGGGCGATCGTGGTGATCGCGATCTCCTTCGACTCCATCTCGAGGCGCTATCTCCTCGGGCGGGAGTGAAGCCGCCGTCGGCCGATGCGCCGCTGCTACCGGACGAGCCGGCTGATGGCGCGGAACTCGTCCGTGCCCGCGCGCTCGAGCCACTCGAACAGAACCATCTCGCTGTCGAGGATGCGCACCCCTTCCTGACGCAGCCGCGCGAACGCCAGTGCCTTGCGCTGCGCGGTGCGCGAATCGCAGGCGTCCGCGACGACATGGACGTCGAAGCCGGTGGCGCGGAAATCGAGCGCCGTCTGGAGCACGCAGACATGCGCCTCGACGCCGCAGAGCACGAGCTGGCGCCGGCCGGTGGCGAGGATCGCCTGCCGCAGGGGCTCCTCGCGGAAGCAGGAAAAATGGATCTTCTCGAACCGCGGCGCGTTGCCGAGCGCCGCGCTGACGCGCGGATCCGTGGCCCCGAGGCCCTTCGGGTACTGCTCCGAGGACAGGGCGGGTACGCCGAGAAGACGCGCGCCTTCGAGCAGGAGCAGGATGCGGTCGACGCAGTCTGCGGCTTCCGGCATGGCGGCGAGCAGCCGCTCCTGCACGTCGATCACGAGAAGCAGCGAGCGGTTCCGGTCAAGCAGCATCGTTTCCTCTCTCCGGCAGGAAGGCTCCCGCGTTCCCTTAGAGCTCGCGACGCCGCGGGCAAATCACAGTGCGACGTTGACATCTGAGGGCATCCCCCCATATCGAGCCACGAACGAGGCTCTCGCCAACAGGTCATCCTCATTGACAGACAGGGACACCGCAAGCGTAGCCGTGCGCTTTTCCGATCTCGGCCTGCGTGAAGAAATCCTCAAAGCCGTCGAAGAAGCCGGATACAGCGAACCGACGCCGATCCAGGCGCGTGCCATTCCCGAGGTCCTGGCCGGGCGCGATCTCATCGGCATCGCCCAGACGGGAACCGGCAAGACGGCATCCTTCGTCCTCCCCATGCTCCAGATCCTCGCGCTTGGACGGAGCCGGGCGCGGATGCCCCGTGCCCTCATCCTGTCGCCGACGCGCGAGCTCGCGACCCAGACGGCGCGCAACTTCGAGGTCTATGGCAAGTACCTGAAGATCACGAAGGCGCTGCTCATCGGCGGCGTCGGCATGGGCGAGCAGGAACGCCTGCTCGAGCGCGGCGTGGATGTGCTCATCGCCACGCCCGGACGCCTCCTCGACTGGTTCGAGCGCGGCAAGGTGCTCCTGGGCGGCGTCGAAATTCTCGTCATCGACGAGGCCGACCGCATGCTGGACATGGGCTTCATGCCCGACGTCGAGCGCATCATCGGCCTCCTCATCCGCCGCCGGCAGACGCTGCTGTTCTCGGCCACCATGCCGAGGGAGGTGCGACGCCTCGCGGAGACGTTCATGCGTGAGCCGGTGGAGGTCAGCGTCGCCCCGCCCGCCCGCAAGGCCGAGCTCGTCGAGGACGTGCTCGTGCCGGTGTCCTCCGGCGACAAGCGCGAACTCCTGCTGCGGCTCATCGACCGCGAGCAGATCGAGACCGCGATGATCTTCTGCAACACCAAGCGGGAGGTCGCGGCGCTCACCCGCTTTCTCAAGCGGCAGGGGCTCAACGCCGCCGACATCCACGGCGACCTCGACCAGTCCGTGCGCCAGGCGACGCTCGATGCCTTCAAGTCGGGCGCGGTCCGCTACCTCGTGGCCACCGACGTGGCCGCCCGCGGGCTGGACATCGCCGATCTTCCCGTGGTCGTGAACTACGACGTGCCCCACAGCAGCGACGACTATGTCCACCGCATCGGCCGCACCGGACGTGCCGGCCGCCGGGGGCGCGCCTTCACCCTGGCCACGCCCGCGGATGCCCGCGCCGTGGCGCAGATCGAGCGCATCACCGGGCAGCGTCTGCCCCGCCTCGAGCTCCAAGCGGCGGCGGCGGAGCCGAAGGCGCAGGAGGTGGAAGCGGAGCCGCCGAAGCCGGAGCGGTCCGGGCGCGCGACCCCGCCGCGGCGGACGCGTACACGGCCGAGCGTCACGGCCGGGAGGCAGGCCGCGGTACCTGCCGCGGCGAGCGGCGGCTCTTCGCGGCGTCGCAAGGCGCCTGCGGAATGCGAACCCGTCGTCGGGCTCGGTGAGCATGTGCCGCGCTTCCTGCGCGTCGCCGTACCGGTGCGCGGTGCGGTCAAGGAGGGAGCGGACTGATGCGGACCATCTTCGTCCTCGTCAAATGCGAGCTCGGCCGCGCCTATGATGTCGCCGATGCGGCGGTGCAGAACGTCGAGGAGGTCTCGGAGGTCTATTCGATCTCGGGCCAGTACGATCTCATCATGAAGTTTCACCTCGACGAGGAGGTGGACGTCGGCCGCTTCGTCACCGGCCGCGTGCAGACCCTTCCCGGTGTCAAGGACACCTTCACGCTCATCACCTTCAAGGCCTTCACCTGAGTGCGATGGCGGCGCCGCCCCGAAAGTTCGAAGTCCTGGCCCGGCGCCGCGTCCATCAGGGCTTCTACCGCTTCGACATTCTCGAGCTGCGCCACGAGCGCTTTACTGGCGGCTGGACCCGTCCCCTCAAGCGCGAACTCCTGCTCCAGCCCGATGCGGTGGCCGTGCTGCCCTACGATGCGAAGCGCGATCGGGTGGTGCTCATCGAGCAGTTCCGCGTCGGCGCGCTTGACGCTCCGGACGGCCCCTGGCTGCTCGAGGCGGTCGCCGGCATCATCGAAGAAGGAGAGACGGCGGAGCAGGTGGCCCGGCGCGAGATCCGCGAGGAGGCGGGACTCGAGGCCGGACGGCTGGAACGCGTCGGCGCCTACCGCTCGAGCCCCGGGGGAACCAGCGAGCGGGTCGAGGTGTTCATCGCCGAAGTCGAGGCCCCCGAAGAGGGCGGCATCTTCGGTCTCGATGCGGAACAGGAGGACATCCGCACCCTTCCCATGATGGCCGAGGAGGCGTTCCGGCTTCTCGGCGAGGGGCGGATCACCGCCGCCACGGCCGTCGTGCCGCTGCTCTATCTGCGCGCCGAACGGGCGCGTCTCAGGCGCGAATGGAGCGGAGAGTAGAGCCATGGCCGCGCGTATCTACCGTCCGAGCAAGACCGCGGTCTCCTCGGGCCGGGCCAAGACCCGGTACTGGATCGTTGAGTTCGAACCGGAGCGGCGTCCCGAGGCCGATCCCCTCGTGGGCTGGGTGGGCTCGGCCGATACCCGGCGGCAGCTTCAGCTCCGCTTCGCCACGCGCGAAGCTGCGATCGCCTACTGCGAGCGACACGGCATTCCCTACTCGCTCGAGGAACCGCGCGAGCGCGCCTTTCGCCCGAGATCCTACGCCGAGAACTTCACGAAGCCCCGCTGAGGCCGCAGGGGCTGTCGTCGCCACCTTCGATCTCCGCCGCCAGGACCTCGCGGGCGAGGGAGAAGGCGTGGTTCGCCGCGGGCACGCCGCAGTAGATCGCAGCCTGAAGGAGAAGCTCCCGGATGTCATCGGGACTCGCTCCGTTGCGGCGCGCACCCCGGAGATGAAGCACGAATTCCTCCCAGTGTCCGCGGGCGAGCAGCATGGCGAGGGTGAGCAGGCTGCGCTCGCGGCGGCTGAGGCCGGGGCGGGTCCAGATCTCGCCCCAGGCATAGCGCGTGATGAGGTCCTGGAAGTCGCGGTCGAACGCGGTCGTGGCCGCGCGTCGCCGCGCCACATGTTCTTCGCCGAGAACCGCGCGGCGGACTTCGAGGCCGCGCGCATGGCGCTCACGCTCATCCATCGGGCTTCTCCTTCTCTGCGAGGGCGCGATGCGCCCGCCGTCGGGTCTCTTCGATGAGGAGATCGGCGGCGACGAGCTGCGATTCGGGATCGAACAGGGATTCGTCGAGATGCGGGCGCAGGGCGGGGTCCGCCATCAGCACCTCGCGCAGCGGCCGCCGTTCGCGAAGCACCCGCGCGCAGGCTTCGTCGATGCGCCGTCGCGCCTCGCCATAGCCGAGCGCGGCGGCGAGCCGGTCGCGGACCGCCTCGGCGAACACGAGGCCGAGGGAGTGCTCGAGATTGGCCGCCATCCGCGCCTCATCCACCTCGAGCCCGGCGATCGTCTCGATGGCCAGCGCGAGCATGTGGCCGGTGGCGACGAACAGCTCCGCCACCGTGTGCCATTCCGCGTGCCAGCCGCCGACGCCGCGCGCGAACTCCTGCGGTGCGGCCGCGAGCAGGGCGCTGACCCCGGGTATCATGCGCGCATAGGCGGCGAGCGCGAGGGTCGCACCTATCGGGTTGCGCTTGTGGGGGAGCGTGGAGGAGGAACCCCGGGCGGGTTTCGCGGGCTCGTGGAGTTCGCCGAGCTCGTTCTGGGCCGAGAGGGCCACGTCGCGGTGCATCTTGGCGAGCAGGGAGGCGAGGCCGGCGAGGGTGAAGGCCAGCTCGAGGATGCGATCGCGGCTCGTGTGCCAGGGAAGGAGCGGGCAGCTGAGGCCCAGCTGCGCGGCGAGCCGTTCGCCGACTTCGCGCGCCTTTGCGCCGAATGCCGCGCGCGTGCCCACGGCGCCGCCGAGCTGCAGGGCGAAGATGCGATCACGTGCCTGTGCCATGCGTTCGCGGTGACGCAGCAGCGCATCGATCAGCAAGGCGAGCTCGAGCGCGAAGCGGGTGGGGAGAGCATGCTGGAGCAGGGTCCGCGCCACGCGCAGGGTGCGGGGATGCGTCTCCATGCGGGCGAGCAGGGCCGCGAGGAGGCGGCGAAGATCGCCCGCGAGCCGCTCCCAGGCCGCCCTCGCGCAGAGGATCAGGGCGGTATCCACGACATCCTGGCTCGTCGCCCCGAAGTGCACGAAGCGCGCCGCATCGCCGTCGATGGCCGCGACCCGCCGCCGCAGCGCGGCCACCAGGGGGATGGCCGGGTTGCCGCCGGAGATCGCCTCGCGACCGAGTGCGGCGGCATCGAAGCATGACGGCTCGGCGGCGGCCTCGATCGCTTGCGCCGCGGCTTCGGGCAGGAGCCCGCAGTCACAGGCCGCCCGGGCGAGCGCCACCTCGAAGCGGAGCATGGCCTCGAGCCAGGCGGCGTCACTGAAATGAGCAGCGTAGCCGCCGCGGTCGAACAGCGGGTCGAAGAGCAGGTGCATCGGCAGGATCCGCCCGATTCCGCACGGCAGAACACGGCCGTCACGGCCAGCGGTGGTGTCCGCCGGGGTCATAACCCGGCGGTGCGGGGAGGACCAGCAGGAGGCGGCGGCGTCCGCCCGGGCGCGATCTGCGGCCTGGACGATGCGGCCCGGGGCCGGTCTCCGCGCCTCAGGGGCATTCGAGCCCGTGGCGGGCGAAGGCCTCCTTTTGCCGGCGGCGCAGTTTCTCGACGTCGAAATCGCGGATGAGATCGAGGAAGAGGCGGTGCCAGTTCACTTCCGCCGCGAGCTGGAGGAACACGGCCCCGAGCCCGATCGCCGCCCGGTCCATGTAGACGAATTCCCGCGGCGGGGCGACGCCGCCCGCTTCTCTGAGGCGCTGGTGCACCCGGATCGCGACCTCCCGCCCGTAGCGGGAACTTCTCGTCTCGTCGACGAGCCGCGGCCGGTCGTCCATGAGCGGGCTGTAGAGATATCCAGCCCAGTCGTTGAGAATGTCCACGACTTCGTCGGTGAGGTTCTCGAACCCCCAGGTGCGGTAGGCGGAGACGGCGAGCTCGCGGTCGCCGCGCACGAGCGCCCAGTAGAGATCGATCACCGCGGCGACGAACTCCGGCTTGAACTTGCGCACGCAGCCGAAGTCCATGATGTTGAGCGCACCCTCGGGAGTGACGGTGTAGTTGCCCGGGTGGGGATCGCCGTGAATGACCCCGTACCCGTAGAAGGGCACGTACCAGGCGCGGAACAGCCTGAGCGCCAGGGCGTTGCGCACTTCCTGGGGCGCCGTCCTGTAGTCGAGGAGCGGCCGACCCTCGAGCCAGGTCATGACGAGCAGGCGGCGCGTGGAAAGCGGGAAGATCGGCTCGGGGACGCGGATTCCGGGCTCGGCGGCGAGCATCTCCCGGAACAGGGCCATGTGCCGTGCCTCGAGCTCGTAGTCGAGTTCCTCCCTGAGCCGCGCGGCGATCTCCTCGTAGATGTTGCGGGTATCGATGGCGGCGTCGTAGCGTCGGTAGAGGGCGAAGACGAGGCGGAGCTGGGCGAGGTCCGCTTCCACCGCGGCCTCGATGTCCGGATACTGCAGCTTGCAGGCCACGGTCCGCCCGTCGCGCAGCACCGCCCGGTGCACCTGGCCGAGGGAGGCGGCGGCCGCGGGCTCGAAGGAGAACTCGCGGAAGTGCCGCCGCCAGTCGGCTCCGAGCTCGGCCGCCATGCGCCGGCGCACGAACGGTCGCCCCATGGGCGGCGCGTTGCTCTGCAGCTGGGCGAGCTCGGCCGCGTAGTCGGCCGGAAGGGCGTCCGGGATCGTCGCCAGCATCTGGGCCACCTTCATGAGCGGCCCCTTGAGCCCGCCGAGCGCCTCCTTGAGCTCGACCGCATCCTCGAGCGTGCCCACCGGCTGACCGAGCAGGCGCTTGCCGGCGAGCCTCGCCGCCTGCCCGGCGAGGGTGGTGGAGACCCGGGCGTAGCGCCGCACCCGGGCGCTCAGCCGGTCCTCGCGTCGCAGCGGTTCCGCGTCGGAAGAAGCCGCCTCGTTCACGCAGCCTCCGGTAGGTTCCGCTCCAGCTCGTCGATATAGCCCTCGAGCACGGAAAGTCCGCGGTTCCAGAAGCCGGGATCGCGCGCATCGAGCCCGAAGGGGGCGAGCAGCTCGTCGTAGCGGAGCGTGCCGCCGGCCTCGAGCAGGCGCAGATACTTCGCGGCGAATCCTTCCGGCTGCTGCCGGTAGACGGCATACAGCGCATTCACGAGGCATTCGCCGAAGGCATAGGCATAGACATAGAACGGCACATGGATGAAATGGGGAATGTAGCTCCACCAGCAGCGGTACTCCTCGGCGAAGGTGAAGGCGGGGCCGAGGCTCCGCGTCTGCACGTCGAGCCAGATCTGCCCGATTTCCTCGGGTGTGAGCTCCCCTTCGCGGCGCCTTTCGTGAAAGGCGAGCTCGAATTCGCAGAAGGCGATCTGCCGTATCACGGTATTCAGCATGTCCTCGATCTTGGAGGCGAGAAGCACGCGCTTCTGGGCCGGATCGGTCTCGCGCTCGAGCAGCCATTCGAAGGTGAGCTGCTCGCCGAACACCGAGGCCGTCTCGGCGAGGGTGAGCGGCGTGTCCGAGAGGAGGTAGCCCTGCTTGCCCGCGAGCAGCTGATGGACGCCGTGGCCGAGTTCATGGGCGAGGGTCATGACGTCGCGCGTGCGGCCCTGGTAGTTGAGCAGCACGTAGGGATGAACCGCCGGCACGGTGGGATGGCAGAAGGCGCCGCTGTCCTTGCCGGGCCGCAGCGCCGCGTCGATCCACGGATGCTCGAAGAAGCGCCGCGCGATCGCGGCCATCTCGGGCGAGAAGCGCCCGTAGGCGGCGAGGATGATCTCCCGCGCCTCGCTCCAGCTGAACCTGCGGTCCGGATCTTCCGGCAGCGGTGCATTGCGGTCCCAGTACTCGAGCCGGTCCAGTCCCATCCAGCGCGCCTTGAGCCGGTAGTAGCGGTGCGAGATACGCGGATAGGCGTCGCGTACGGCCGCGATCAGCGCATCCACGACCTCGTCCTCGACCTGGTTCGCGAGATTGCGGGCCGAGATCGGACGCGGGAAGCGACGCCATCCGTCCTCGAGCTGCTTGTCCTTGGCGAGGGTGTTGTGGATGCGCGCGATGAGCTTGACCTCGCGGGCGAGGACGGTGCTGATCGAGGCGGCGGCGCGGCGCCGCACCTCGCGATCCTTGCTCTGCAGCAGATCGAAGATCTGCGCGCTCGTGAGTTCCCGCCCGTCGAACGGGAAGCGCAGCGCCGCCATGGTCTCGTCGAACAGACGCACCCAGGCGCTGCGGCTCGTGATCGCCTTTTCGTTGAGGATGCGCTCGACCTCGTCCGAGAGCTGATGCCGACGGAAGGCGCGGACCTGCCGGATCCACGGGCGATAGCGGCGCAGGCGCTCCGATTCCGCAAAGCGGCGCTCGAGATCCTCCTCCTCGATGCGGTTGAGCTCGAGGGTCACGAACAAAAGCCTGGTCGAGATCTCGCTGTAGCGCTCGCGCACGCCCTGGTAGAAGCGGGCGATCTCGTCGTCCTCGCGCTGGGTGGAAAAGAGGAGCTGGGCGAAGGAGAACACCTTGCCGATCCGCTCCTCGACCGTCTCATAGGCCTGGATGAGGTCCGCGAGCTCCTCCCCATCGAGTGCGGAGACCCGGCCCTCATAGCTCCCCGCGAGCCGCTCGGCCTCCTCCTGCGCCTGCTGGAGATCGCGCCTGAGCGCGGGATCGGCGTGCGAGCCGTAGAGATCGCCGAGGTCCCATTCGGGAAGCTCGCCGAAGGCGTCCTCGTACACCACAGCCGCACCCGTACCGGTGGCGTGCGCGCGCGTGCCCATCGATCCTTCTCCTTCGGTGACTGCTCGCATATACAGAGCCGGCCTCCGGGAGCGGACGGCTCCCGAGGGCGGGAAGGACGGGAAACGATAGATGGCGCTCCCAGAGGTCGGCGCCAACCTCCTCGACGTGTTTCGCAGGAGCCGCGCGCGCCGCGGCGACGCTCCCCTGTTCTGGGCGAAACGGGGCGGGCGCTACGAGCCCTGGAGCTGGAGCCGCGTCGACCGCGAATCGCGGCAGCTTGCCGCCTTCCTGCAGGCGCACGGCGTCGGGCGCGGAGACCGGGTGCTGCTCGTCTCCGAAAACCGCCCCGAATGGGGCATCGCCGATCTCGGCATCATGCGCGCCGGCGCCGTCACCGTTCCCGCATATACGACCAATACGCGCGCCGACCACGCCTATCTCCTGCATCACAGCGAGGCCAAGGCGGTCATCTGCTCGACGGCGAAACTCGCCCGCAACCTCCTCCCCGCGGTCGAAGAGGTGCCGGGGGTGCGCCTGCTTCTTCTGGTCGAGGAGATGTCGGTGGAGCCACCGCGGGGCATCGCGGCGGCCTCCTGGCAGGGGATGCGCGCGCGCGACCTGCCCCTCGAGGTCGACCACACCGATCTTCTCGGTGCGGACGACGTCGCCTGCTTCATCTACACCTCGGGCACGGGCGGCCGCCCCAAGGGCGTCATGCTCACCCACGGCAACATCATGGCCAATGTCGGCGGCGCCATCCGCCTGCTCGAGCGGGTGGGTCTCGAGGATGAGGTCTTCCTCTCCTTTCTCCCCCTCTCCCACGCCTACGAGCACACGGCGGGGCTGTGGTTTCCCATCGCCCTGGGCGCCCAGATCTATTACGCGGAGAGCGTGGAGGCCCTCGCGGGCAATCTCCTCGAGGTCCGGCCCTCGATCCTGACCTGCGTCCCGCGTCTGTTCGAGGTCATGCGGCAGCGGATTCTCGCCCAGGTGCGGCGCCAGGGAGGCCTGCGGGCGCGGCTGTTCGAGGAGGCGGTACGGCTCGGGCGCCTGCGCTACGAGCGTGGGCGCCTGCCCCCCCATCTGGCACTCGTCGACCTGCTGCTCGAGCGGCAGGTGCGTGCGAAGCTGCGCGAGCGTTTCGGCGGCCGCATCAAGGCGCTGGTCTCGGGCGGCGCCCCGCTGCCCTACGAGGTGGGAATCTTCTTCATCGCCCTCGGGCTCCCGCTCCTTCAGGGCTACGGCCAGACCGAGGCAAGCCCGGTGATCAGCTGCAACCCGCCGGGCGCCTGCCGCATCGAAACCGTCGGCCCGCCGCTCGAGGGCGTGGAGGTGCGCCTCGCCGAGGACGGGGAAATCCTCGTCCGCGGCCCCAACGTCATGAAAGGCTACTGGAAGGACGAGACGGCGACCATGCACGCGCTGCGGGGCGGCTGGCTGCATACCGGAGACATCGGCGAGATCGACGCACGGGGATATCTCCGCATCACCGACCGCAAGCGGGACATCATCGTGAACTCGGGGGGCGACAACATCTCGCCCCAGAAGGTGGAGGCGGCGCTCACCTTCGAGCCCGAGATCGCCCAGGCCGTGGTCTACGGCGACCGCCGCCCCTACCTCGTCGCCCTCCTCGTTCCGGATGGCGAATTCGCGAAGAGTTTCGCCCGCGGCAACGGCCTCAGCGCGGAGCTCAGGGAACTCGTCGCCGTGCCCGCCTTCCGGGCCGCTCTGGCCGAGGCGGTCGCGCGTGCGAACGCCCATCTCTCGCCCATCGAGCGGGTGCGCCGTTTCGACCTGCTCGCCGAGCCGCTGACGATCGAGAACGGCTTCGTGACCCCCACCCTCAAGATCAAGCGTCATCTCGTCATCCGCCGCTACCGCGACCGCTTCGAGCGCCTCTACGAGGCGGCGCGCGTCGCCTGAGGGCGCACTTCAGGCGGCGGAAGTCCGCGACGCGCACATCCGCGGTGTGACCCCGAGGAGCTCGCGGATGCGGCGGACCGTTGCCGCCATCTCGTCGAGCGGCGGCGCGGGCGGAACGCGGAACTCCTCGCCCAGCCACACGGCGCGGCCGCTCTCCCGCAGGAAGCGGTGGACGACCCGGATGTCGCGCGTGATGCGGGCCGGCGCCATCGGCCACATGATGCGCCGGTACAGCCAGGCGCGGAGGATGTCGGGATCGTACCAGCGCGGCGCGCGCACGAGCGGCAGGCGCGGGTTCCGCCACTCGAGATCGAACATGTAGACGGGCCTGCCGGTGGCGCAGGCTTCGGCGAGCATGGTCGCGCTGTCGCAGGTGACGACGATCTCATCCGCAAGGGCGAGATAGCCGAGATAGGGGTTCGGCCCCTGCCCGCGCCAGTCGTGGAAGTGGTGGGGCGCCGTGAGCGCCTCGCGAAGCGCCCGTGCGGCGCGGGCGGAGGTGCGCGCGCTCGTCGTGACCAGCAGCGCGCCACCCCGGCTTCGCGCCCGCTCGCTGACGCTGCGGGCCAGGGTCGCGGCCTGCTCGGGCGTGAACGGGTAGGGGCCGCTGTAGCCCCCCACGAGCAGCGCGATCCACGGTCGCGGCAGATGCCCGAACTGCGGCTCCCACTCGCGGGCGGCCGCGCGCAGACGCGCGGGTGTGATGCGGTGCAGGCTCAACCGGTTGCGGTGCAGGTTCGGCGCATCCGGAAGCGGATACTCGGGCACGGTCACCACGAGGTCGAAATCCTCGAGCCGCCCCCAGGGCTTGCCGATGTGGACGTAGCGGGTGCGCCCGCCCGAGCGCTTTCGGATCCAGCGGCAGACGGGTTCGTTACGCATGCCCGCGGAGATGATGAGGTCGGGCCAGGGGGGCTGCAGCGGGCTCGAGCGGCCGGGGCGGATGCCGAGCCGGTTCGATCCGCGCCAGACGTCGAAGATGCGCCCGCCGGGGCGGTAGGACAGCCGCTTGATCTCATAGGGAAATCCCAGCGCCTCGGCGAGGGCGAGGATCTGGCTGTTCTCCCCGGCACGGTAGCACAGGACGGCCCAGACACGCGGCAGAGGGTGAGCAAGGCCCCGGTCCGACATGCGTGTACCTCAGTTCCCGGAAGCTGGAGGGGCGATGAGGTGGCTCAGGGCGATGACGAGCGCGGCGAACAGGGCTCCCGCCGGCAGATCGACGAGATAGTGCCAGCGCGCGACCACCGCCTCGAGGGCGATCCAGGCCGCCATGGGGAGGATGAGCCAGGCGACCCGCAGCCGGGCGCGCAGGGCGAAATAGCTGCCGATGCAGGCGGCCGAAAGGTGAAGCGAGGGCATCGCCGCCGGTGCCGCCGTGAGATGCTCACCCGCATGCCGGGCGAGCCAGGCGGCGCCCTGGGTGCGCACGAGCTCGTGGATCTGGCCCATGATCCCCTGCGCGGCATCGGCGGCGAGATTGGGGCCATGCTCGAAGACGAACGGGCCGACCGCGGGCGCCAGGGCGTAGGCGAGGGGTCCGAGGATGATGTTGAGGAGGAAGGCGGTGGCGACGCAGGGATACCAGCGCCGCTCGCCCAGGCTGTGGCCCCAGAAGGAGAGCAGATAGATGCCGATCTGGCTTCCCTGATACCAGAGATCGGCACGCGGCAGAAAGGCGGCGATCATCCGCCTGAGTTCCGCCATGACCGCGAGCAGTCCCGCGAAGCGGCGATCGAGCGCCATGTACAGGGCGTCGTGCCAGCCCGAACGGAGGATGGGAAGCTCGAGCTTGAGCAGGAAATGGAAATAGGAGGCGACCGCGAACAGCAGGAGGAAGGCGCAGTCCCCCGCGGACTCCGCAAGCAGCCGCCGGCGGCTGCCGGAAACGCGTGCAAGCTGGATGAGCCGCAGGACGAGATAGGCGGCGAACGCTATTGCGAGCGGCCATGCGGCATGAAAGCCGAGCGCCGGGTTGATGCGCTCGCTGGGCCAGGGGAGGGGGACCCCATGGGCCAGGGAAATGGCCGCTGCGAGCAGCGCGAAGCCCAAGGTCAGAGGGACGAGGACGCGGAAGGGCGGCAGCCGCACAGGCCCCGCATCCTGCGCCACGACCGCGGGCGCCGGCGCTTCCGTGGCGCGCAGTGCCCGGCTCGCGACGGCAAGAGCGCGGCTGTCCTGCATCCTCGCGCGTGACCCCTGCTCGGAAAAAAGGACGGCGGTCCGACAGAAAATTCCGCTGCCTTCCCGGCAGAGCCGGAACCCTCCCTCCCAGGCCGGTCTTGCAGAGATCGCGGGGATCGATCAAGGGTCACGCGCCCGGGACCCGTTCCCGGGGCGCGGACGGGAGTGGCGGCGCGGCAGGGGAGTTGAGGGGGTGGTGCGCGATCTTCTCGCCCGGCTCGGCGAACATGGGGCGCTCGCGCTGGCGCTCGGTCTTCTCCTCGGACTGCTCGCTCCCGGCCTTTCGGCGCTCGCCCGTCCGGCACTCGTCCCGGCTCTGCTCGTACCCCTCGTGATCGCCCTGCTGCGCGTCGACGTCGCCCGCCTGCGCAGCCTCGCCCGCCGTCCGCTTCTGTTCGCGGCGCTGTTCGCCTGGCTTCTTCTCGGCTCGCCGCTGCTCACCCGCCTTGTCGGCGAGGTTCTTCTGCGCGATCCGGAGCTCGCACGGCTGCTCGTGCTCCACGCCGCCTGCGCCCCCGTGCTCGCCTCGGCCGCACTCGCCCTGCTGCTCGGGCTGGATGTGGAGCTCGCCCTTCTCGGCAGCGTGGGCGCCACGCTGCTCATCCCCCTCATCCTGCCCGCCACCGCCCTGGTTCTCGGCGTCTGGCGGGAAGCGCTCGCTCCTTCCGCGCTCACGCTGCGGCTCGCGGCCATGCTTGTGGGCTGCTATCTGCTGGCCGCGGCGCTGCGGCGCGGTCTCGGGGAGCTGCGGCTGCTGCACCATGCGCGGATGCTCGACGGCATCGCGGTGATCGCGCTTCTCATCTTCGCCCTTGCGGTCATGGACGGTGTGCGGCCGCTTCTCGAGCAGCGGCCCCGTTTCGCGCTCGAGGCGCTGGCCGCGACCTTCGCCCTCGCTCTGGGTCTGCAGCTTGCCGGCGTGGCCCTGTTCGCGCGGCTCGGGCGGCGCGCGGCGCTCACCGTGGGGCTGCTTTCGGGCTTCGGCAACATGGGCATCCTGCTCGCCGCGGCGGTGGATGCGGTGGGGGATTCCTTTCTCGCCTACGTGGCGCTGGCCCAGTTTCCGATCTATCTGCTGCCGGCGCTCGAAAAGCCGTTCATCGCCTGGTGGCTGGCGTGCGGGGAACCGCGGTGATTGCCGCCTGCCTGGCGGCCGACTAATTTGCGTGCTGCGGGGCGTAGCGCAGCCTGGTAGCGCATCTGCTTTGGGAGCAGAGGGTCGGCGGTTCGAATCCGCCCGCCCCGACCAGGAAAGTCAAGGACTTGTGCCGACTCGCCGCATCGTTACACGTGGCTCTTGTCGTCACCCTGTCGTCGCGGACACGCGAATCGCACCGGCTCGCTACGGTCCGTACTTGCGAGGCGAGGCCGGCCGCATCGTCGCCAACGCCCTGCGGCGAGCGAAGGTGATCATCGGCGGCAATCCGGGTCGCTTTCCTCGGTTCGGGAAGGTGTGGGAGCGGGCGCGAATACCGCGAATGTCCCCGGCACGGTCGCCGCGCCTCGGACATCAGATACGCGCACACCTGCTACGAGTGCGCCCGCAACCGATCGAAGGTACTCAAGCGATCGAAGGCGCTCGAGCGCGAGACGATCGAGGGAGCATCGCGAGCCTGGATCCGCGAGGCCGATCGACGGTTCGCGTGCTTCTTAGGGGAAACGATGACATCTCGGTTTTTTCCGCAAACGTGCGGCCATCACCACCATTGCCGAGAAACCGGAGGTGGCGGGGGCGAGGGACCCGCGCCGCCGGGTACCCCTGTCGAGGAAGCACCGTGACCATCGGCGCCCTCTGCGGGCGGTCGCGCCAACCCCGCGGGTCCTCCCTCATCCCTGTTTCGTGCGGCGCGGCGCGGCGCGCGACCTCGCTAGCGCCAGGTGCCGGAGCGGGCGTGCGGGGTGA